>DVFM01000056.1 GCA_018713245.1 Candidatus Merdivicinus intestinavium | reverse complement strand
ACACCTCCAACATGCCGGTGGCCGCCCGTGAAGCGTCCATTTATACCGGCATCACCCTGGCGGAATATTACCGCGACATGGGGTATGACGTGGCGATTATGGCCGACTCCACCTCCCGCTGGGCGGAAGCGCTGCGCGAAATTTCCGGCCGCTTGGAGGAAATGCCCGCGGAAGAAGGCTTCCCGGCCTATCTGCCCTCCCGTCTGGCGGAGTTCTACGAGCGCGCGGGATATATGGTGAACTTAAACGGCACCGAAGGTTCCGTCACCATCATCGGCGCAGTCTCCCCCCAGGGTTCCGACTTCTCCGAGCCGGTCACCCAGAACACCAAGCGGTTTGTCCGCGCTTTCTGGGCCCTGGACAAAAGCCTGGCCTACGCCCGCCACTATCCGGCGATCAACTGGACCACCAGCTACAGCGAATATGTGGACGAACTGGCCCCCTATTATAACGAGCATTACGGCGACGAGTTCCTCCAGTGCCGCCAGCGGATTTCCAATATCCTGGCGGAGGAAGCAAGGCTCATGGAGATTGTAAAGCTCATCGGCGCCGACGTCCTGCCGGAAGACCAGAAGCTGGTCATCGAAACCGCCCGCATTATCCGGGTCGGCTTCCTCCAGCAGAATGCCTTCCACGCGGAGGACACCTATGTCCCGCTGGAAAAGCAGCTGGGGATGATGCAGATTATCCTCTATTTCTACGACAGCGCCATGAAGATGGCCAAAAACAGCATCCCGGTCTCCCTGATTACCAAGACCGGCATTACCGATTCGATTGTCAAGATAAAATACGACGTTCCCAACAGTCAGTTGGAAAAGCTCCAGGAATACTATCCGCTGATTGATCAGAAGCTGGCGGAGGTGAAATAAATGAGCGTACAGATTTTAGGACTCAAGGAAATCAACGGCCCGCTGGTTGTTCTGGACGGCGTCAAGGGCGTGGGCTTCGACGAAATGGCGGAGCTGGTGCTGGACAACGGCACCCGCCGCACCGGCCGCGTCGTTCAGATTGACGGCGAACGGGTGGTGCTCCAGGTTTTTGAGGGGACCAACTCTCTGGCGCTGAACAACACCCGCACCAGCTTCCGCGGCCATCCCATGGAAATGCCCCTCTCGCCGGAACTGCTGGGGCGCATCTTCAACGGGGCGGGGGAGCCCATCGACGGTTTCGGCCCGGTTTTCGCCGACAAGCGCGCGGACATCAACGGCCAGCCGCTGAACCCGGTCTCCCGTGAATACCCGGTCAACTATATCCGCACCGGCATATCCTCCATCGACGCGCTGATGACCCTCATCCGCGGCCAGAAGCTGCCCATTTTCTCCGGCTCCGGCATGAGCCACGACAAGCTGGCGGCGCAGATTGTAAAGCAGGCCCAGATCAGCGAAGATAAGAACGAAAAATTTGCCATCGTTTTTGCGGCAATGGGCGTTAAGAACGACGTGGCGGACTACTTCCGCCGTCAGTTTGAGGAATCCGGCGTTCTGGAGCGGGTGGTCATGTTCCTGAACCTCTCCAGCGACCCCATCATTGAGCGTATTCTGACGCCGCGCTGCGCCCTGACCGCCGCGGAATATCTGGCCTATGAGCAGCATATGCACATTCTGGTCATTCTCACCGATATGACCTCCTACGCCGAGGCGCTGCGGGAATTCTCCTCCTCCAAGGGCGAAATCCCCAGCCGAAAGGGCTACCCGGGCTACCTCTATTCCGACCTGGCTTCCATCTACGAGCGCGCCGGCATCATCAAGGGAGTCAACGGCTCTGTGACCCAGATTCCCATCCTCACCATGCCCAACGACGACATCACCCACCCTGTCCCCGACCTGACCGGGTACATCACCGAAGGCCAGATTGTGCTGGACCGCGCGCTGGACCAGTCCGGCGTTTATCCGCCGGTTTCGGTGCTCCCCAGCCTCTCCCGTCTGATGAAGGACGGCATTGGCGAGGGTTATACCCGCGCCGACCACCCGGATGTCTCCAACCAGCTGTTCTCGGCTTACGCCAAGGTGCAGGACGCCCGGGCGCTGGCCTCCGTTATCGGCGAAGAGGAGCTGTCCGATTCGGACAAAGCCTACCTGGAATT
Source organism: Candidatus Merdivicinus intestinavium (assembly GCA_018713245.1). Lineage (GTDB taxonomy): Bacteria > Bacillota > Clostridia > Oscillospirales > Ruminococcaceae > Merdivicinus > Merdivicinus intestinavium. Next base: position 52,312 of record DVFM01000056.1, on the reverse strand, counting down.
CGGCCGGATGTTTGAAAAATACTTCCTGGACCAGGGCTTTGACGACAACCGCAGCATCGATGCCACCATTGACCTGGGCTGGGACCTGCTCTGCCTGCTGCCCAAAGAGGAGCTGGACCGCATGGATTCCAAGCTCATCGAGGCTCATTACAATCCCCGCCGGGCGGACCGCTTCCGCCAGAAATAACAGTCCCGAAAGAAAGGGGGAATCCCTTTGGCGAACCAGGTTTTTCCGACCAAAGGCAACCTGCTCAACATTAAAAAGTCCCTGTCGCTGGCGTCATTGGGCTTTGACCTGATGGACCGCAAGCGGAACATCCTGATTCGGGAAATGATGACCCTCATTGACAACGCCAAGGAGGTCCGGGATCAGATTGACGAAACCTACCGCCGGGCCTATCGCGCCCTCCAGCGCGCCAACGTAGCGCTGGGGGTCTGCGCGGATCTGGCGGAAACAACTCCGCTGGAATCGGATATCGAGATCACCTCCCGCAGCGTGATGGGAGTGGAGCTCCCGCATATCACGATGACGTCCCATGAAACCCAGTTCCATTACGGCCTGCATAACAGCAACTCTCAGCTGGACCAGGCGTTCGCCTGCTTCGTAAAGTGCAAGGAGCTGACCGTCAAGCTGGCCGAAGTGGAAAACAGCATTTACCGGCTTGCGGTTTCCATCAAGAAGACCCAGCGCCGGGCAAATGCTTTGAAGAATATCATAATCCCCGGCTTTGAGGACAACATCCATTTTATTACCAATGCGCTGGAGGAAAAAGAACGCGAGGAGTTTTCCCGCCTGAAAGTCATCCGGAGCACAAAGGACAAGAAAAAGGAGGCCTGATTGGGCCTCTTTTTGTTTTGCCTTGACGCGGCGTCCGGAAAGTGGTACAGTAAAAGCAGAATGAGGGAGGAGGGTCTTTATGGAAGAAATTTTGACAAGCGGCGCCATGCCGCTGCCGGAACACATTACCCGTCAGAAAATCGGGGAGAAATTCGGCCTTACCCCGGCGGAGCTTGACCTGCTTGCGGGGGATGACGCCGCGATGAGCAGCGCCCGGCTTTTTGCGCTCAATTCTCTGGACGCCATCTCCCCGGACGACCGCTGCCGGGCGCTGACAAACGGCCTCCCGGTGCCGGAAAGCTGGCTTGCCGCCCGGTCCGGACTGGCTGCGGAGGAAATCCGGGCCTTTGACCGGGGCGGGGAAATGGAAACGGAGAAGAAATGCCGCCTCTTTGCGGCCAAAATGACAGCTGTCAGGTATTTTGCCTTTACAGTCTTTCCGGCCCTGCGGGAAATGTACGGCCCGGAGTTTCGGTCCTTTGTGCGGGAGCATCCCGAAGCCCTGAAGGGGGAATCCCTGCCGGAGGAAGCCGTTTCTCCCGAGGAGATGCTGGCGGAGGATACCCGATATTTCTGCGAAAAAACAACCCTGACCGAATCGGCGCTGGAAAAGCTGGCGCAGGCGGAGGGCGTGCCCGCCCCGGAACGGCGGTACCGGCTGCTGGCTGCGGCGGCGGTGCTCCGCAACCTTTTTCAATCGGAAGGCATATAAAAATTATGCTTAAAATTTGTTGCGCTTTGAACAAAAGTATGCTATAATCAAAATGCGGCGCGGCCCGCTGACCGGGAAAGGGGGAAGTCTGCTGTGAAAAGCGCGCCTGACCGCATTCAAACGGCTCTGTGCCGGTAAGACAGGAGATATGGATTTTTATGAAGAAGATGCATTGTGAATCGGTTGTGCGCTGACCGGGAGGTTTGCGCATAAACAAATGAGGGCAAGCCTCCCATAGGACGAGATTTTTACGTTCTTTAGGAGGAATTCCCGTGAATCGAGAAAACAAACGAAAACAGTACGAAAAAGGCTACTACAAGACCCATGCGTGCAATGACACGTTTACATGCAAGGTGTGCGGCCGGCCGGTGGTCCCGGCAGGCGCAGGAAGCGACCACCGCAACCACTGTCCCAACTGCCTGAGCAGCCTGCATGTGGACATCGAGCCCGGCGACCGCGCTTCCGACTGCGGCGGGATCATGGACCCCATCGCGGTGTGGGTGCGCAAAAACGGCGAGTGGGCGATTATCCACCGCTGCCGCCGCTGCGGCGCGCTGTCCTCCAACCGTGTGGCGGCCGACGACAACCCGATGAAACTGATGTCGGTGGCCATGAAACCGGTGGCAAGTCCGCCGTTTCCGCTGGAAAAGATTGAGGAAATGACCGAACTGATGGCGGGCGACGGGGAACTGAAATGGTAAATTCCTTTTTCATCTGCAATATGGAAAGCCGCCGGGCTGTCCCGAAAGGGACGCCCGGCGGCTGTAATTTATCGGGAAAAGACCTCCGGCGGCAGCAGGGTCAGGTAATCCTTTTCAGAGAACAGCCCCCATTCCGCGTAGTCCGGAGAGGAAAGGCCCGCCGCCCGCAGATGGCGGTCATCGAAAAGGCTAAACAGCCGTGCCCTTTTGCCGGGCAGCCATTCCAATTCCGTGACGGCGGCATTTTCCGGCCAGTTGAGAAAGTCCACATCCGTCCGCGGCTGTCCCAGCAGGAGATTAACCAGCACCCGCAGCGTAATCCCATGGGAAACGGCCAGCGCGCAGGAATCCGCCGGAAGGACGGAAAGGCGCTCAGAAAAGGCTGCGCACCGCCTTTCCACATCTTCGCAGCATTCGCCGCCGGGAGCGCAGAGGATGGAAAGACGGCGGTCCGTTCCCATGTCAGGATAACGTTCCGCCCGCTCTTCCCAGGTCAGGCCCTCCATCCTGCCCAGGTCCATTTCCCGTAGGCAGTCCAGGGCGCAGACGGGCGGCGATGTGCCCTCCCATGCGGCGAGAATCCCCTCCGCAGTCCGCCGCGTCCGCAGCAGCGTGCTGCAGAAGACGGCGGAAAACGGCCGCCCGTGCATCCAGGAGAAGAGCGCCTTCCCTGTGCAGACAGCCTGAGCCCGCCCTTTTTCGGTGAGATCCAGATCCGTGCTGGACATCACCCGGCCTTGTGTATTGCTGTAGCTTTCCGCATGACGAATAAGGAAAAGGCGCATTCTGTTTTCCTCCCTGCTGTTTCGTTTTACATGGATTCAGTTTTTGAGGCTCTGGAGCGGCGCGGGGATCCGTCCGCCGCGGTGGATGAACCCGGCGGGGCTCACCGGGTTGACCGCCATGACCGGCCCGCTGCCCAGCAGCCCGCCGAACTCCAGGGTGTCCCCCACGTCCTTGCCGATGGCGGGAATGACCCGGACGGCGGTGGTCTTGGAGTTGACCATGCCGATGGCCGCTTCGTCGGCGATGATGGCGGAAATTACCTCGGCGGTGGTGCTGCCCGGGATGACAATCATGTCCAGGCCCACCGAGCAGACTGCGGTCATGGCTTCCAGCTTCTCCAGCTTCAGCACGCCCGACTCCGCCGCAGCGATCATGCCCGCATCCTCAGAAACGGGGATAAACGCGCCGGAAAGGCCGCCGACATGGGAGGACGCCATGACGCCGCCCTTTTTCACTGCGTCGTTTAAAAGGGCAAGGGCCGCCGTCGTGCCCGCGCAGCCGCAGGTTTCAAGGCCCATTTCCTCCAGAATGTGCGCAACGGAGTCGCCCACCGCAGGAGTCGGGGCCAGCGAGAGGTCCACAATGCCGAAGGGGATGCCCAGCCGCTTGGAGGCTTCGGTGCCCACAAGCTGCCCCATCCGGGTGATCTTGAAGGCGGTTTTTTTGATGAGGTCGGCCACCTCGGTGAGGTCGGCGGCCTTGTCCAGCTTCGCCAGAGCCGCCCGCACCACGCCGGGGCCGGAAACACCCACGTTGATGACGCAGTCCGGCTCGCCGGGGCCGTGGAATGCGCCGGCCATGAAGGGATTATCCTCCGGCGCGTTGCAGAACACCACCAGCTTGGCGGCGCCGATGCAGTTGCGGCCGGCGGTCTGTTCGGCGGTCTGGCGGACGATCTGGCCCATCATCCGCACGGCGTCCATATTGATGCCGGTTTTTGTGGAGCCGATGTTGACGGAGGAACAGAGGTGGTCGGTAACGGCCAGCGCTTCCGGAATGGAGCGGATGAGGGCTTCATCTCCGGCGGCGAATCCCTTCTGGACCAGCGCCGAATAGCCGCCGATGAAGTTGACGCCGATGGTCTGGGAAGCGCGTTCCAGGGTTTTGGCATATTCCACCGGGTCGCCGCCGCTGGCTGCCAGCAGCAGGGCGATGGGGGTGACGGAGACCCGCTTGTTGACGATGGGAATGCCGTACATCCGCTCAATTTCCTCGCCGGTTTTGACCAGCTTTTCCGCCTTGCGGCAGATTTTATCGTACACCTTCCCGCAGGAGCGGCCGATATCGCTGTCGGCACAGTCCAGCAGGGAGATGCCCATGGTGATGGTGCGGATGTCCAGGTTTTCGTCCTGAATCATGGTAATGGTTTCCATGATGTCGTGTAAATTGATCAAAGTATCCAGTCCTTTCCCTGATTAGATGCGGTGCATGGAATTGAAAATGTCCTCGTGCATGGCGTGAATGGAGAGCCCCAGGTCCGTGCCCAGCTTTTCAAAAGAGGAAGCCATTTCCGCAAACTGGCAGTTCAGTTTGCTGATATCCACCATCATAATCATAACGAACATGTCCTGCAGGATGGTCTGGGTCACATCGACAATGTTGGCGTTCATGGACGCGCACTTTTCGCTGACCTTGGCCAGAATCCCCACGGTGTCTTTCCCGATGACTGAAATCACTGCTCGCATAGTGAAACCTCCGTATCTTTGTAAGATTCCCCTTCATTATATCGCATTTTGTTTTTGGTTACAAGGGATTTTCAAAAATTTGCCGCTAAGATCAATAAAGGGGGCGCAGGGGCGCGGCCCCCTGCCAATGCATCCACCGGTTCTTCCATAAAAAAATGCGGGCCGGGAAACCCCGGCCCTGCAAACAGGCTTGTTCCTTTGCCAATGGATTATGCCAGCAGATTTTTCAACGCGGAGGCCGCCGCGTCGAAGGCCGCCCGCTGAGATTCGTACTCAAATTCTCCAATCTGCGTTTTCTCGCCGTTTTCCAGCTCCGCAAGCCCCTTGAATACTGCCAGGTGGGGCTCCACGGTCAGCACCTCGCCGCCCGCCTTCTCATACCGCCGCAGCAGCTCCGGAATGCGGCCGCTTCCCTGTCCCGCAGGGACCACGGTGCCGTCCTCCCGGACGTCCTTGATGTGGAGATACTCCAGATAAGGCTCCAGCATGTCCCAGGCTTTCAGGGTGTCCTCGCCGCACTGGAGGAAGTTGGCGGGATCGTAAACGCATTTGATTTCCGGGAAGTTTTGCAGAATGTCCAGGCACCGGGCGGCGGTGTCGCCGTAGATGCCCTTTTCGTTTTCGTGGCAGAGGAGGATGCCGCTGCCTCTTGCGGCATCGCAGAATCTGCCCAGCCGGTCAAAGACCAGCTCCCGGCAGAGGTCCGTTTCCCCCTTGGGGCAGTAAAAGCTGAACATCCGGATGTGGGCCGTCCCCAGAATGTGGGCCAGCTCCAGGGTGTGCTTCAGCTGCTCCAGATGGGGGCCGAATTCATCCCCGATGCTGATTTTTCCCAGCGGGGAGCCGATGGCCCAGACGGAAATGCCGCCGTCATCCAGCTCCCGGCGCAGCTCCCGGGCCTCTTCCGCGGTCAGCGCCGTGATATTCTTGTCGCCGACGCCACGCAGCTCGATGTGGGTAAAGCCGTTGGCGCGCAGTGCGTCGATCTGTTCGGGCACAGGGGAGCCCGCTTCGTCCGCAAAAGCGGAGAGAATCCATTTTTTCATGCAGTTTCAGTCCTTTCTGCGGGTTATCCGCGGATCAGTTCTTCCAGATTGTCGTGGAACACCCCGGCAGTCAGCGCATAGGCGTTTTCGTCCTCCGGGAATTCCCCGTCCTCAATCCAGCCGCCCAGCACCGAGCAGAAGATCCGCCGGAAATAATCGTGGCGGGCGTAGGAGAGGAAGCTCCGGGAGTCGGTGAGCATGCCGAGGAAGGTGGACAGGTCGCCTACCTGGGCGATGGTTTCAATCTGTTCGATAATGCCTTTCTTGTGGTCGCAGAACCACCAGGCAGCGCCGCAGATGACCCCCCGGAAGCTGCCCGCGATGGTGGCCAGGGCGGGGCAGGCGGTGGGATTTAAAGAGTAGAGAATGGTTTTGGGCAGGCCGCCTTCGGAATCCACCTTGTCCAGAATGGCGGTGATGTCGCCGGAGGGGACCGCGTCCCGGATGGAATCCCCGCCGCAGTCCGGGCCGACGGCGGCAAAGAGGGCGGAGTTGGTGTTGCGCTTGACGGCGATGTGCCACTGCATCACCAGATCCCGCTTTTTGTATTCCTTTGCGAGCCAGCAGTAGCACCATCCCAGGAATTTGTTGTAGGCGCAGGGGCAGATTTCCTCCCCGCGGAGGGCGCGGTTCAGCGCGTCTGCCGCTTCCTCCTCGGTCCCGATGGCGGAGGGGAAGGTTTCAATGCCCACATCGGTGAACTTGCAGCCCATGGAGCAGAAAAAGTCCAGCCGCTTGAGGACTGCTTCCTTCCAGGAGGCAAAATCCGTGATTTCCACGCCGGACGCGGCGGAAAGGCGGGCCAGATAATCCCCGTAGCCCGGTTTTGTGATCTGAATCAGGGTATCCGGCCGGAAAGCGGGGGTGACGGCGGTGTGGAAGGAGGCGTCCGCCGCGATGAGCTTGTGGTATTCCAGGGAATCGGCGGGGTCGTCGGTGGTGGAAAGATATTCCACATTGGAGGAAGCGATGAGCTTCCGGGGAGAGAGATGCTTCTCCCGGATGACGGCGTTGGCCTTTTCCCGGATCGCGGCGGCGGTCTTGCCGTTTAAGGGGGTGTCGATGCCGAAAAAGAGCCGCAGCTCCATGTGGGTCCAGTGATAAAGGGGGTTCCCGGCGGCAGTGGCAAGCGCCTCGGCGTATTTCTGGAATTTTTCGCCCCAGGAAGCGTCGCCGGTGATGTATTTTTCCTCGATGCCGTGGCAGCGCATCAGCCGCCATTTATAGTGGTCGCCCCCCAGGAACATTTCGCCGATGTCGGAAAACTCCCGGTCCTCGTAAATCTCCTTGGGGGAGAGGTGGCAGTGATAATCGATGATGGGGAGGTTCTTGCAGGCATTGTACAGCCGGACGGCCGTGTCGCTGGCCAGCAGGTAACGCGGTCCCATAAACTCGCTCATAGTAATTCGCTCCAATCCCAAAAAATTTTCCGCCTTGCGGTTTCTTTTATTATAACGCAGCTCTTTTCACCATACAATTGCCAAAAACGGCAGAACAGATTGCAAAAACGGCGGATTTTCCCCCGTTCATTCCGCCAGAAAGGGGAGAATCGGGCGGTAAGCCTCCGCCAGCGCTTCCAGCGGCAGGCGGCAGTTTGCGGCGCTGGGAGAGGGGAGGAGCAGCGCCGCACGCCCGCAGACGGGCTCCACCAGCTTCCGGTACAGGCGGAAGGCCGTCCCGCCTGTGGTGAATACCGCCCGGATGGGGGCCTTTTCCAGAAGAGGGCGGATGTCGTTGGGGACCGGGTTCCGGATGGAGCTGTCGCTGGCCCCTTCGATGGCGCAGCTTTGCAGCACGTCCCACAGGGCAATCCGATGGGCCAGGGCAAAATCCCGCCGCGCATCGTTTCCCGCAGGCGGCGCTTCCCCGAAAAGCAGGGCAAGCGCTGGCCAGAACCGGTTGCGGGGGTGTGCGTAGTAGAACCCTTCCTCCCGGGAGCGGGGGCTTGGCATGGTCCCCAGGATCAGGACCCGCGCATCCGGACCGCAGATGGGCTCCAGCGGGTGAAAAACTGTTTTCAGCATGGGCGTCGCTCCTTTCCGCTTCCATTATACCCGCCGGAAGGCGCGCTGTCAAACCGGGGGTTTTCTGTGGGAAAAGCTGATTTTTTGGAAAAAAGGGAAAAAAGCAGGCTGCCCCGGTTGTAAGAAGGGACGAAAAATATTATAATAAATACAGTTTTGTGTAATTGGATGAGGAAAGGAAGATGTTGATGAATCGAATCGGGTTTGACAATGACAAATATCTCGAGCTGCAGTCCAAGCGCATCCGGGAACGGATTTCCCAGTTTGACAATAAGCTGTATCTGGAGTTCGGCGGGAAGCTGTTTGACGACTTCCACGCTTCCCGGGTCCTGCCGGGATTTGCGCCGGACAGCAAGGTGCGGATGCTCCTCCAGATGAAGGAGTCGGCCGAGATTGTCATTGTAATCAACGCGGCGGATATTGAGAAGAACAAGGTCCGCGGGGACCTGGGCATTACCTACGACGTGGATGTGCTGCGGCTGATGGACGCTTTCCACAGCATCGGCCTGTATGTGGGCAGCGTGGTCATCGCCCAGTATTCCGGCCAGCCGGCGGCGGACGCCTTCCGCAAGCGGCTGGACGCTTTGAAGGTGCGGACCTATCTCCATTATCCCATCGCGGGCTACCCCGGAAACATCCCCCTCATCGTCAGCGACGACGGCTACGGCAAAAACGAGTACATCGAAACCACCCGCCCGCTGGTGGTTGTAACCGCGCCCGGCCCCGGCAGCGGGAAGATGGCCACCTGCCTGTCCCAGCTTTACCACGAGTACAAGCGCGGCGTCAAGGCGGGCTACGCCAAGTTTGAAACCTTCCCCATCTGGAACCTCCCGCTGAAGCATCCGGTCAACCTCGCTTATGAGGCGGCCACGGCGGATTTGAACGACGTCAATATGATCGACCCCTTCCATCTGGAAGCATACGGCGAAACCACCGTCAACTACAACCGGGATGTGGAGATTTTCCCGGTGCTCAACGCTATTTTTGAAAAAATCGCCGGGGAAAGCCCCTACAAATCCCCCACCGATATGGGCGTCAACATGGCGGGCTTCTGCATCGTGGACGACGAAGCGGTGCGGGAGGCCTCCTGTCAGGAGATTATCCGCCGGTACTACCACGCCCTCTGCGACCAGCGCACCGGCCGCGGCGAGGCGGAAGCGGTGTACAAAGTGGAGCTTTTGATGAAGCAGGCCAAGGTGGATGTGGAAAACCGCCCGGTGGCGAAAGCGGCTGTCGCCCGCGCTGCGGAAACCGGCCTTCCGGCCGCAGCCATCGAGCTGCCGGACGGGCAGATCGTCACCGGAAAGACCTCCTCCCTCCTGGGGGCATCCTCCGCAGCGCTGCTCAACGCGCTCAAAGCCCTCGGGGGCATCCCGGATTATCTCCACCTGATTTCCCCGGCGATTATTGAGCCGATCCAGAACCTGAAGGTCAGCCATCTGGGCAACCACAACCCCCGCCTGCACACCGACGAGGTGCTCATTGCCCTTTCCATCAGCGCCGTCACCAACGAGACTGCGGCGGTGGCTATGGCGCAGCTGGAGAAGCTCAAAGGCTGCGAGGCGCACTCCTCCGTCATCCTCTCCCAGGTGGACGATTCCATGTTCCGCAAACTGGGGGTCAACCTTACCTGCGAACCGGTTTACCAGACCAAAAAGCTCTATCACAAATAAACAGCGAATAGGGGACGGCCGGCCCTTTTTCCCAGAGGGGGAAGGGACCGGCCGTCTGCATTAGGGAGGACCCAGTATGAAAGAGGACCTGCGTTATTTTCCCGGATGGGGGGAACCCTTTATTCTGGAGCTGGCCGGCATGTCCTGGTGCGACGGCAGCTACCGGATCCGCCGCACCTGTTCCCCGGTCTGGGTTTTGGAGCAGGTGCTGGAGGGAACCGGGACGGTGGAGGTGAACGGCGTGCGCCATACCGCCTCGGCCGGGGACGTCTATCTGCTGCCGCTGGGCGCCGCGCACTATTATTATTCCGACCCCCGGGACCCCTGGGTCAAGATTTTCATGAATGTCCGGGGCGCGCTGCCGGGCGCACTGATTTCGACGTACGGGCTGACGGGGCGGGTCGTCTTTCCCGCCGGCGGCCTGGAACCGCTGTTCCGGGATTTTTATGACCTTGTCAGCGGAGAGGGGGAGGCGCTCCAAAGCGAGGCGTCCCTGCTGTTCCACAAAATCTGCATGGCGCTGGGAAGCGGCGGGGAGGCGGGGGCATCGGAACCGCCGGAAGCAGCCGCTATGAAGGCTTATCTGGACCAGAACGTTTCCCGGCTGGTGCGGGTGCAGGAGCTGGCGGAAACCATCTACCGCTCGCCCGATTACGCAGGCAAGCTCTTCCGGCGGACTTATGGCGTCACCCCTTACGCCTACCTCCTTCAGAGGAAGCTGGAACTGGCCTGCCGGCTGCTCCAAAGCACCGCGCTGCCGGTTCAGGAAATTGCCGCCCGGCTCGGTTACGAGGACGCCCACTACTTTTCCGGGCTGTTCCGGCGCCATACCGGACGCACGCCCAGCGATTTTCGGAAAAACGGATAATTGTCAGCAAAACCGCCTTTTGCAAAATTATATTTCCTTTCGTTGCATATAAAAGTTAAAAACTTGAAAAATGTAATCGATTTTAAAATTTTGGAGCATGTAATTTTTTGTCGGATTTTCGATTCTTGTTACACTTATCCAGTTTTTTGAGAGATGTTCGGAAGGAATTAAAACTTTTTTTCTAAAAACCCTTGACATTTTGAGAAAATTCATGTATGATAGAAGCACTACAGAAAGATCAGGTGAAGAACAGTATGGCAGCTGTCCCGCAAGTCCCGGACGAAGAATTGGTGGAGCAGTACCAGAAGCGGAACGGCGACGCTTTGGCGGAGCTGATGACGCGCTATCTTCCCTTGATTCAGAAGTATGCCGTTCAATACCAGCATGTTTTCGATTATGATGACTTGGTCCAAGAGGGCTGCATTGGCCTTCTGGATGCGGTCAGAAGCTTTCACCGTGACAATCATACCAAATTCAGCACTTATGCCTTGGTTTGTATCCGCAACCGGGTGCAGAAAGCGGTAGAAAAGGCGACCAGCAAAAAAGCGGTCCCTTTTCAGGACCGTGTTTCGCTGGAGGATGCGGGCGTTCTGCCCGACCATTCTTCGCCGGAAAAGATTTTCCTGGACAGGGAAGCCATGGACGCCGTAATGCGCGCCGTCCAAACGAACCTTTCCCCCATGGAACGGAAAGTCCTTTTTGCACTGTTAGACGGCCGGGATTATCAAACGATCGCAGCCTCCCTGAATATTTCGCCTAAGTCAGTTGATAATGCTCTGCAGCGCGTCCGCCGAAAACTAAAATCAATCCGTCGGCTATAGTTCGTGTGTAAGTGAGTCTGCCCCAATAGCTTAATCGCAGAGCGTTGCAAGGCAAAGGTGACGGTGCAAATCCGTCTGCGGGCAAAATATTTAAACCTAAGTGAGGTATGTAAAATGTTCGAAGACAAAACCCTGAAATGCAAAGAGTGCGGCAAGGAATTCGTATTTACTGCTGGCGAGCAGGAATTCTACGCAGAGAGAGGCTTTGAAAACGAGCCCCAGAGATGCAAAGAGTGCCGCGCTGCCCGCAAAAACAGCAGCAAATCTCAGAGAGAGATGTACACTGCTACCTGCGCTGCCTGCGGCCGTGAGGCGAAGGTCCCCTTCAAACCCCGTGAGGACCGCCCCGTGTACTGCAGCGAGTGCTTTGCGAAGATGAAAGAAGAGGCGTAAGCTCCTTTCGGCTTGCATACAGAACCCCGGCGGAATGCGAAAAATTCCGTCGGGGTTCTTTTTAACCGATTGAAATGAAAATGAGAAAGGAAGGAACCATATGACGCAGGAAGAAGAAAAACTCCTGTCGGGGAAGCTCTACCGCCCCGGCGACCAGGAACTGCGCGCCATCAAGCTGCGGACCCACAACCTCTGCTCGGAATATAACCGCACCTTCGAGGACGAAACGGAAGAGCGCAGCCGCCTGGTCCGGGAAATTTTTGCCGAAGTGGGGGAGGGGAGCTTTTTCCAGGGCCCCATCTACATCCACTACGGAACCCACACCCGCATCGGCAAACGCTTTTTCGGGAATTTCAACCTGACCATTCAGGACGACACCACCGTAACCATCGGGGATGACTGCAATTTCGGCCCCAATGTTTCCATCGTCACCCCCATTCACCCGCTTCTGCCCGATGAGCGCCGCAGCATCAAGGCGGCGGACGGCTCTCCCGCCCGGGTCTGCTACGCCAAGCCGGTCGTCATCGGAAACGACTGCTGGTTCGGCGCCAATGTGACGGTCTGCCCCGGCGTGACCATCGGGGACAACTGCGTCATCGGCGCGGGAAGCGTCGTAACGCGGGATATCCCGGCAAACAGCTTTGCCGCCGGCGTTCCCTGCCGCGTGATCCGCCCCATCACCGAGGCCGACAGCCTGAAAAATAAACCGGAGCTTCTGGGAGATTACCGTGTGGACTGAATCAGAACGCCCGTTAAATCAACTTTATCCGGCCGCCCCTTTGACAGGGGCGGTTTTTCATGTGCCGTCCGGCTGGCTCAGCTCCTTCCGCCAGACGCTGAGCATCATGCCGGTAAAGGCAGCCGTGCCGCCGATGAGGTTGGAAGCAGGCTCCGCCCAGTAGACGCCGTCCACCCCCATGCCCCATACGGGGAGCAGCAGTGTCAGCGGGATGACAATAATCGCCTTCCGGAGCAGCGAAAAGAAAATCGCCTGCTTGGATTTGCCCAGCGCGACAAAAACCATCTGCCCGCTGAACTGCAGGGACATGAAGATAAAGCCGAAAAAGTAAATCCTTAAGGCGTGGATGCCCGCGTCCAGCAGCTCGGGATCGCTGTTGAAAAGGTGAATGAAGAAATGCGGGAAAAGCAGCACCAGCAGCCACGCGGCGGCGGTGTACAGCGCGCCGATGGCGGTGGTGAATACGATGCCCTTTTTCACCCGTTTATAGAGCTTCGCCCCGTAATTGAACCCCAGCACCGGCTGCGCGCCGTTGGTCAGCCCCTGCACCGGCAGGGTGAGGATTTCCCGGACGGAATTGAGCACCGTCATAACGCCTACATACAGGTCGCCGCCGTAGCTCTGCACGGTGGCGTTGCAGACCACCTGAACGGCGCAGTTGGTGGCGGACATGATGAACCCCGACAGCCCCAGGGAGGTGATTTCCCGGACGAGCTTCCGGGAAGGCCGCAGAAATTCCTTCCGGAACCGCAGCAGCGGCCTCTTTCCCAGCAGGAAAGCCATCACCCACACCGCCGAAGCGGTCTGAGAGAGGATGGTGGCCAGAGCGGCTCCCTCTACCCCCATGTCAAACAGGAAAATAAACACCGGGTCCAGCACCAGGTTGAGGAACGCCCCCAGAATGGTCGTCACCATGGCGGTTTTGGGGAACCCCTGGGAGTTGATGAAAAAGTTCATCCCTGTCCCGATCATGACGCTGACCGTGCCCAGCAGGTACACCTTCAGGTAGCCGCTGGCGTACACATAGGTGGCATCGCTGGCCCCGAACAGGTAGAGAACCGGCTCCATGAACAGGTAGCATATCCCCATAATGACAACAGAGGAACCTGCCAGCAGGGTGAAGGAGCCCGTCATAACCTCCTCCGCCCGCCGGGTGTTCCCCGCGCCCCGGGCGATGGAGCAGAGGGGCGCGCCGCCCATGCCGAACAGGTTGGTAAACGCGGTGACAAACAGGATGATGGGGAAGGTGAGGCCGATTCCCGTCAGGGCTTCCGTCCCGATGTCGGGAAGGTGGCCGATGTAAATGCGGTCCACAATGTTGTAAAGCAGCTGGACCAGCTGGGCAATCGTTAAGGGGACCGCCTGGGAGACAATGTTCTTCCAAACCGGTCCCTCTCCGAAGTTTTGGTTCATATTGCGCCTTCTTTCTGTCAATCTCTGTCATTATTATACACCGAAACGGCGCAAAGGTAAAGAGGCGGCTCAGTCCAGCATGCCCTCCATCGCTTCCCGCAGGATCTCCGCCGATTTCTGGAGCTTTTCGCATTCCTCGGCGTTCATGGAGACGGGGACCACGCGCTCCGCGCCTCCCGCGCCCACAATGGCCGGCACGCTCAGAGCCGCATCGGAAACGCCGTATTCGCCGTGGAGAAAGGTCGTCACCGGCAGGATGGACTTTTCATCCCGGACAATGGCGGTGCAGATGCGGCGCACCGCCATGGCGATGCCGTAGTAAGTGGCGTGCTTGCGGCGGATGATTTCATAGGCGCTGTTTTTGACCGACTCCGCGATTTCCTCCATGGTCTGCTCATGATGGTAAAATCCCCGCATTTCGCAGAAGCTGCGGATGGGGATGCCGGAAATGTTGGCGCTGCTCCAGATGGGGAATTCGCTGTCGCCGTGCTCTCCGGCAATAAAGGCGTGGACGCTGCGGCTGTCCACCGAAAGGTGCTCGCCCAGAAGGTTCTTGAGCCGCGCCGTGTCCAGCACCGTCCCGGAGCCCAGAACACGGTTTTCCGGGAACCCGGAGAGCTTCCGGGCGGCGTAGGTGAGGATGTCCACCGGGTTGGAAACGATGAGCAGGATCCCGCCGCAGTCCCGCGCCGTGATTTCCGCCAGGATGGAGCGGAGAATGGCGACGTTTTTCCGGACCAGGTCCAGCCGGCTCTCGCCGGGCTTCTGATTGGCCCCCGCTGTGATAATGAGAATGGCGGCGTCGTCCACATCGTCGTAATCTCCCGCGTAAATTTTCATGGGCATGGCTAAGGGAATCCCGTGGCTGATGTCCATGGCTTCTCCCTCCGCGCGGTCATGGTCCAGGTCCAAGAGGACCATTTCGGAGAACAGCCCGCTTTCCATCAGGCTGAAGGCGGTGGATGCGCCGACAAAACCGCAGCCGATGACGGCCGCTTTCCGTGGATTGATTTCTTTCATGGTGCTCCTCCCAAACAGAATTTTACCAGAAGTGTCCCCCAAAAAGCGGAATTTATCCGTCCGCCGCCCCTTTTCGGCGGCTTTCCCGCTGTTTTGCGGAATTTTTGCGGATTTCCTCTTGACATGGAGCGCGCTCCAAGGTATATACTGGATAAGGAAGTTTCAGAGGGGAGAGGATCCATATGACAAAACCGCAGCCGTCCGGCGGGCGGGAAAGATACCGGCTGCCGGATACTGTCCGCGGAATTGTGATGATCAGCATGATTGCCTATCACGGCTTTTGGGACCTGATCCATGTGGCCGGGGCGGATTGGCCGTGGGCCGGCTCCCCGTGGGTGTATGTCTGGCAGCAGAGCATCGGCTGGACCTTTATCCTGCTGTCCGGCTTCTGCTGGCCGATGGGCCGGCGGCATCTGCGGCGGGGCGCGGAGGTGTTCGGCGCGGGGCTTCTGGTGACGGCCGTGACGCTGGCGGCGGTGCCGGAAAACCGGATTGTTTTCGGGGTGCTGACGCTGCTGGGGTCCTGCATGCTGCTGATGATCCCGGCGGAAAAGGCGCTGCGGCACGTCCCGGCCTGGCTGGGGCTGCCGGTTTTCTTCCTGATCTTCTGTTTTTTCCGGAATCTGGGGGAAGGGACGCTGGGCTTTGGGGAGCTGGCGCTGATCCGGGTGCCGGAGGGATGTTACCGCGGGCTGCTGACGGCCTATCTGGGGATGCCGCCGGCGGAATTTTTCTCCACCGACTACTACCCGCTGCTGCCGTGGCTGTTTTTATTTGTCTGCGGCTACTTCCTGCACCGCCTCCTGATTCCCACGGCGCTGTGGAATCGGATAAAGGGGATAGGACTGCGGCCGCTCGGCTTTTTGGGGCGGCATTCGCTGCTGATTTACCTGGTTCACCAGCCCGTGCTGTATGGGCTTACCCTGGTGATACGGAACTTGATGTAAAATACCGGAGAGGATTGGTTTTCATATGAAAGAAAAAATTGTCGCCAAAACCTTTGACGAAGAGCGCGCGCTTTACCATCTCCAGGACGCGGAGGTGGTTTCCTGCACCTTTGCGGGACCGGCGGACGGGGAATCCGTCCTCAAGGAAAGCCGGAACATCGCCGTCCGGGACTGTTCCTTCGGACTGCGCTATCCGCTGTGGCATGTCCACGGCTTTACCCTGGAAAAATCCACGTTGGACGACAAAACCCGCGCCCCCATCTGGTATGCGTCGGACGGGAGCCTGGAGGGCTGCACCATCGAGGGGGTCAAGTGCCTGCGGGAATGCGACCGGATGCGGATGTCCCACTCCACGGTCCATTCCCCGGAATTCGGCTGGAAATGCCGGGGGCTGGAGATTGCGGATTCCTTCATCGAGTCGGAATACCTGCTTTTTGAAAGCCGCGATGTGGAAATCAGCCGCCTGGAAATGAAGGGGAAATACTCCTTCCAGTACATGGACGGCCTTCACATCCGCAATTCCGTTCTGGATACCAAGGATGCATTCTGGCACAGCAAAAATGTGGTGGTGGAGGATTCCCTGGTAAAAGGGGAGTATCTGGGCTGGTTTTCCGACGGACTGACCCTCATCCGCTGCAAAATCATCGGGACCCAGCCCCTCTGCTACTGCAAAAACCTGAAGCTCATCGACTGCACTATGGAGGGGACAGACCTCGCCTTTGAGTATTCCGACGTGGAGGCCGACGTCCGCGGGCACATCGACTCGGTGAAAAACCCCCGTTCCGGCGTGATTACCGCCGACAGCGTGGGGGAAATCATCCGGGAGGACGCCGTTATGGAATGCACCGGCCGCGTGGTTCTCCGCGGACAGGAATAAACCGCCCCAAATTCTACAGGACGCCGCCGGCGTCCTTTTCTTTTGCCTCAAAATAACAGCAGCCGTCCACCTTTTCGGCGGCGACGGACATTCCCGTCCGGACGCAGTAGCCGTCCTGCTGAAACCGGCAGTTTTTGCCGCATGGAATCAGGTTCAAGGGCCTTCCTCCTTTCCCACAGGATTTTCTCATCGCTTTTCTCTGATATTTTGCCTTTTTTTCGGCACACTATACCCAGACAAAGCAGAGGAGGGTGCAGTTTTGAAAAAAGCGATAGTTTTTGCGGCTTCCGTCCTGGCGGCGGCGGGAGCCGGCCTGATGCTGGCGGGCGGCGGGGCGCCGGAGGTCACTCTGGTGTCCATGAAGGAGCTGGAATATACCGAAACTTTTCTCGTAAGCGGGACGGTGGAATCCACTGCCCAGCGGGAACTGACGCCGGATTTCCCGCTGGTTCCCGGGGAGGTCCTGGCGAAGGAGGGGGATGTGGTTTCCTACGGCGACCCCATTGCTACGGTGGATAAGGAGGCGACTGTGCGGGCTGTGGCGGCCTTTGCGGAGGAATATGCGGGCTCCCTTCCCGACGCTGCGGCGGACCGGGCGGCAGAAGCCTTTGCCGCGGTGGGCGAAGAGCTGGCCGGGGGGCTCGACTTTCTTCCGGATACGATCTGCGCCCCCATGAGCGGGGTGCTGACCTCCGTTTCCCTGACGGAGGGGACGCTTTATCTGCCCACCGCGCCGGCGGCGACAGTGTCCTCGGCCGCCGCCCTCCGGCTCCGCCTGCCTGTCCCGGAGGACCGGGTGGGCCTGCTGCGGCAGGGGGACGCCTTTTCCTTTACCGCCGCGGCTGTGGAAGGCGGGCTGTTTTCCGCCCAAATCACCCGTTTCAGCCCGTCTGCTTACCAGAAGCTGAACGGGATTTCCTATGAAACGGTGGTGGATGTGGTCGCCCGCATCGAGGACGACTTCAACGCCCTCCGGCCCGGATACACGGTGCAGGCGGAGCTGACGGCCGGGGAGCCGGAAAACCTCTGGCTTCTCCCCTACGAAGCGGTGATGCAGGATGCGGACGGGCAGGACTACGTCTATGTGTACCGGGAAGGGGAGGCCGTCCGGCGAAATGTGGAGACCGGCCGGGAGCTTTCCACCTCCGTCCAGATTGTCAGCGGCGTCGGGCGCTATGAGAAGGTGGTGCAGGACGCCGCGGCGCTGGAGGGGGAAGGCCCCGTTTCCGTGAAAGCCGGGGAGGACTGAGATGGAACTGCTCAAAAACGCATGGCGCAACATTTTCCGCCGCCCCTCCCGGTCCCTGCTCACCATTTTAAGCATCGCCATCGGCGCGTTTTCCGTCATGGCCATCGGGACCATCGGCCAGCTGGGCCAGCAGGCCGTGACAGCGGAGCTTTCCAGCCTGGGGCTTCAGGGAATGCTCCTCAGCGCGGAGGGGGAAGCCGCCCTCACCCGGGAGTGCCTGTCCAGGGCGGAGGAGGTCCCGCAGGTGGCGGAGGCAACCCCGCTTCTGGTCAATTACACCGACATTCTGGTCCGGGGAAGCGAGGAAAAGGCGGTGGTTTGGGGCGTGGACGCAGACGTCACGCGGATAATCTCCATGAACCTGCTCTACGGCCGGGGCATTACGGCGGAGGATATCCGCAGCGGGGCGCGGGTCTGCGTCGTGGAGGAGACTCTTGCCCGGGAAATGTACCTCCGGGACAACGTGGTCGGGAAAACTTTGATGGTTCTGCTGAACGGGAAGGAGGAAGAATTCACCGTTGTGGGCGTGGCGGAGGCCGGCGGCAGCCTGTTTCAGAGCATGATGGGGGAGACGGTGCCGCTGTTTGCCTACACGCCCTATACCGCCCAGCAGCAGTGCACCGGCCGGGGCGATTTCGACCGCATCGCGGTCAAGCTCCGGGCGGACGCGGACCCGGTCCAGGCGGAGGACCAGCTTTCCCGGAGCCTGGGCGGCGAGGTGAAGGTGGAGAACATGAGCCGGTATACCAACGTATTCTCCAGCATTCTGAACATTGTCACCCTGGTGCTGGCCGCCATTGCGGGAATCAGCCTGCTGGTGGCCTGTCTGTCGGTGATGACCGCCATGCTCTGCTCAGTGGGGGAGCGCACCCGGGAAATCGGCGTCAAAAAGAGCATCGGCGCCTCCTCCCGGGACATTGTGTGGGAATTCCTGCTGGAGGCGGTGCTGCTGAGCCTTGCCGGAGGGCTGGCCGGGATTGCGGCCGGCGCCGCGGCGGGATGGGCCGGGTGTCTGGCGCTGGGAATGGCCTACCGGTTCCCTGCCGGTCTTGCCCTGACCTGCGGCATCGCGTCTCTGCTGGCGGGGGCGGTGTTCGGGGCCTATCCGGCCCGCCGCGCGGCAAAGCTCAAACCGGTGGACGCTCTCCGAACGGAATAGCGCCCGCATAATATCCCCCCGCCCGTTCATATACTTTCCTGAACGGACGGGGGGATCATCATGAAAGCAAAGCTGTTTTTCAAAAACGCGGTCATCCTGATCGTGGGTTCCTTTGCCATGCGGGCGCTGGGGGTTGCTTTCAGCGCATATCTGTCGGGAAAGATGGGCGCGGAAGGCATGGGGCTTTTTCAGCTGGTCAGCACGGTTTACGGCCTTGCCAGCACCTTCGCCACCTCCGGGATTTACCTTTCGGTGACGCGGCTGGTGGCGGAAGAACTGGCGGCGGGCTCCTATGCGGGCGCGGACGACGCCATGCGCAAATGCATGGCCTACGGCCTGGGGGTGAGCCTGCTGGCGGCGGCGGCGCTTTTTATGCTGGCGCGGCCGGTGGGGGAAGTGCTTCTGGGGGACGCGCGGACCGTCCTTTCCCTTCGGATATTGGCGCTGGCCCTGCCGTTCATGGCCTTTTCCTCCAGCCTGCGGGGGTATTTTTTCGCCCTGCGGATGGCGGGGAAATCCTCCGGCGGCCAGATTGTGGAACAGCTGGCCCACATGGCCGCCGCCATCGCGCTGTTTACCTTCTTCGTGCCGGAAGGGGACCTGACGCTCGCCTGCGCGGCCGCCGCGGGCGGATGTCTGGGCGGGGAGCTGGTTTCCTTCCTTTTTTCGCTGGCGCTTTATCTGGCCGACCGGGGGAAGCGCCGGTTCCGACGCGCCTCCTCCCGGGATATCACCCGCCGGATGGTGCGGATTACCCTGCCGGTGGCGCTGAGCAGCTACCTCAAATCCGCTCTGCGGACGGTGGAAAACCTGCTGGTCCCCCGGGGGCTGCGGAAGTACGGCGCTTCCGGCTCCGGGGCGCTGGCCCAGTACGGCATGACCGAGGCTATGGTCATGCCCATCCTCACCTTCCCCACCGCCTTCCTGACCTCCTTTTCCAGCCTCCTGGTGCCTGAAATCGCCGAAGCGCGGGCGGTGGGGGACGAAGGGCGGATTGGGCGGCTGGTGTCCAAGGTGGTGCGCTATACGCTGCTGTTTGCCGCCGCCATGACGGGGGTGTTCCTCTTTTTCGCCGAGGAGCTGGGCTGGGCGGTTTACCATCAGGAGGGGGTGGGAAGCATGCTGGGGCTGCTGGCCCCCCTGGTGCCGCTGATGTATCTGGACAATGTGGCGGATTCCATGCTCAAGGGGATGGATGAGCAGGTCAGCGTCCTGCGCTACAGCATCCTGGATTCGGCCATGAGCATCTGCCTGCTGTGGTTTCTGCTGCCCATGTACGGCGTCAACGGCTACATATTCGTCATGTTCGCCAGCACCTTCCTCAATGCGACGCTGAGCTTTGCGCGCTTAGCCTCCGTAACGCGGATTACGATCCGCCCCGTCGCCTGGATTGTCAAGCCGGCCCTCTGCATTGTGGGGGCCTGCTATGCCGCCGGAACCCTGCTCAGCCGTGCGGCGCTGCCGGCGGGATGGGGCATCGCCGCACGGATTGCGGCTTCCCTGGCGCTGTATTTTATCCTTCTGTGCGCCACAGGGGCTTTCGGCCGGGAGGATTTCCGGTGGTTTGCCCGGGTATTCCGTCCGGAAAAACCGGAATCTCCCCGGCAATCGTAATTTCCCCCGGCAGGACGCGGCATTCCCGCGCCGCAATCAGCACCCCCGCCCCGGCCGCCCGCCGCAGGGCTTCGCCGAAGGCGGGGTGCGTTTTGTCGTTGGGAATAAGGCAGCGCATCCCCTCCATCTGCACCACAAAAAGCAGGAATGCGCCGAAGCCTTCCTCTTTTGCCCGGATCAGTTCCTCAATGTGGCGCACGCCGCGTTCCGTGGGGGCGTCCGGGAAGGCGCAGACGCCGTTTTCCTCCAGCGTCACCCCTTTTACCTCCCCGAAGGCGGTCCCGAAACGCCCCTCCAGCTTAAAATCCAGCCGGGAGCCGCCGAAAACTGCCTCCCGCCGGACAAGCTCCGGGTTTTCCAGGCCGGGGAGCGCCAGCGCGTCGGAGCGGAAGCCCTCCTCCGCCACCCGGTTGGGGGCCTGGGAATCCAGGTTGACCAGCATCCCGCCCTTTTTGACTGTCACCAGCGACCAGGTGGTCTTTCTGCCCGGGTCCGCCGCCGGTTCCAGCCAGACCTCTGTCCCCGGAATCAGCAGTTCCCGGCAGCGGCCGGTGTTTTTGACGTGGACAGGCGTTTCCCGGCCGTTCACCCGGCAGACGGCGATAAAGCGGTTGGGCCGGGCGAGGAAAATCCCCGGCGTTACGGATGTGTACTTCATGCAGCTCGCTCCCTTCCGTATCAGGGTACCACAAAAATGCGCCGCTGTCAAAATTTTTGCATATCCCTATTGACATCTAATATTGTATGATATATAATATTGTCGAGCTCAATAATATATCCCGTATAATATTGGATAAGAAAGAAGGGATTGTGTGGTTTACCAACTTGGGTCGGCGCTGCTGGATGCCTGCGTTTTGTCGGTGCTTGCGTCCGGGGATGCCTATGGGTATCAGATGACCCAGCAGGTGCGGAGCGTCCTGGAGGTTTCCGAATCCACCCTGTACCCGGTGCTGCGCCGGCTGCAGAAGGACGGGGCGCTGGAAACCTACGACGAGCCGTTTCAGGGCCGGAACCGCCGTTACTACCGGCTGACGGCCAAAGGCCGGGAAATGACGGACTTTTACCGGAAGGAATGGGTCGGATTTAAGGAAAAGATCGATGAACTTCTATTGGAGGGGAACAAAGATGACACGGAATGAATTCCTGGAGAGGCTGCGGAAAGGCTTAAGCTCCCTCCCGCAGGCGGAGCAGGAGGAGGCCCTGCGCTATTATGAGGAATACTTTGACGACGCCGGCCCGGAAAACGAGGCAAAGGTTATGGAGGAGCTGGGTTCCCCCGAAGATCTGGCGCGGAATATCATCGCCAATTCCACCTTCAGCCTGGCCCAGCCTGCGGCTCAGCAGCAAAGAAGCGCGGGCGGCGAAAAAGGCGGCTTCCGGCAGATGGGGACGCCGTCCGGCGGAAAAAGCGCCGGCGGAAATGCTTCCGGCGACCGGGCGCTGCTTTGGGTGCTTGTGATTCTAAGCAGCGTCGTGTGGCTGCCGCTGCTGCTCGGCGCGGCCGGGACGGTGCTGGGGCTGATGTTTGCTGCCGTCATGACGGCGCTGGGCCTGATTGTCGCCGCAATCGGGATGATTGTCGGATTTTTCGCGGCGCTGATTGTCGGCGTCCCGCTGCTGGCCACCTCCTTCTGGGACGGACTGGTTGTGATCGGCATGGCATTCCAGTGCCTCGGCGGGCTGCTGCTCTTTGGAGCGCTGGCTGCGCTCTTCTTCCGGTTCCTGCTGCCCTGGGGGTGGAAGCAGTGCCTTCGTTTTTTCCGGTTCATGCGCAGAAAATGCCGCGAACTGATTCGCGGAAAGGGGGACGTACAATGAAAAAGAAAACCCTGGGGATTCTGGCGGCCGTCGGGGCCGGGATCGTTCTTCTGGGCTGCGGGCTGTTCTGCTTCGCCTCGCTGATGGGCGGGCGGGGAACGGTGGTATCCCTGCCAAACGGCTGGACCCTTTCCATCGGCTGGGGCGGCCTCAACTTTCATTCCCCCGGCTGGGACGACACCATCGGCATTCTGGGATGGATGGACAGCTGGGACCTGGACCTGGACCTGGACGACCTGTACGAGGAAGAACACCGGCACAACGGCCGCGGTCAGAGCGGCGGGAACAGTGCGGCGGCTTCGTCCGGCGGCACGGCTCTGGAGGAGGATCTGCGCAAAGTGGAGTTTTATCTGGACGCCTGCGATCTTGTCATTGAGGGCGGGGAAGGCGGCTCTCCCATGCTGGAGTGGTCCGGGCTTCCCGCAGAAGCGCTTTCCTACAGCGTGGAAAACGGCGTTCTGACCGTTCGGGAGGAGGAAAATCTCCCGGATTGGACGTTGAACAGCCGGGACAGGCAGGTTACGCTGTACCTTCCCGATTCCGTCCGGCCCGGCGTCCTGGTGGAAATGGGCGTGGGCAGCCTGTCGCTGGAGGAGCTGGAGGCGGGCGACGTGACGCTCTCCGCCGGGGTCGGCGACGTGGAGATTCGGGAGCTGTCCTGCGGGGCGCTCTCCTGCGCGGCCGGGGCCGGGAATACGGAGCTGCGGGATATCCGTTCCGGGAGCTTTGCGGTTGCCTGCGGCGTAGGGGATGTCAAGGCGGAAAATGTTTCGGCGGAAGGGCGGGCCGTCCTCACCGGCGGCATCGGCGACACCAGCTTTTCCGGCAGCGCGTCCGAAGGAATGGAAGCCAGCGGCGGCGTTGGCAATCTGACCATCACCCTGGACGGCCGGCAGTCGGACTATTCCTACGACCTTTCCGGGGGAATCGGAGACATCCGCCTCAACGGGGAGACGATTTCCGGGCGCTATCGCGACGCCCGCGACGGCGCGCCCCTGATTGCAGTCACCGGCGGCGCCGGGGACATTTCTCTGGCAACAGCCGCGCAATAACGGACAGAAAAAAGGTTCCAGCCCTGCAGTGGGGTTGGAACCTTTTTGTTTATGCCTGTGCCGGCCGCTTCATGGTAAGGGAGATGCGCTTTTTCTTTAAATCTACATCCAGCACCCAGACCGTCACCACGTCCCCCACCTTGACCGCCTCCAGCGGATGGCGGATATAGCGGTCGCAGATCTGGGAGATATGGACCAGCCCATCCTGATGGACGCCGATGTCCACGAAAGCGCCGAAATCAATGACGTTGCGGACGGTCCCGCGGAGTTCCATCCCGGGCTTCAGATCCTTCATTTCCATAACGTCGGTGCGGAGCAGGGGCGGGGGAAGCTCGTCGCGGGGGTCGCGGCCGGGCTTTTGCAGCTCGCCGATGATGTCCCGCAGGGTGGGGACGCCGACGCCCAGCTCCTCCGCCAGGGTCCGCAGCCCCTTCTCCTCCGCACGGTTCCGCAGCCCGTCCAGCGAGCTGCCGCCCACGTCGGCCAGGGAATAGCCGCAGGCCGTCAGAAGCCCCTTGGCGGCGGCGTAGGATTCCGGATGGACGCCGGTGCTGTCCAGCACATTTTTTCCGCCGGTCACCCGAAGAAATCCCGCGCACTGTTCAAAAGCCTTGGCGCCCAGCTTCGGCACCTTTTTCAGCTGGGAACGGTCGGTGAACCGGCCGTTTTCCTCCCGGTATGCCACAATGTTCCGGGCGACGGCGCTGTTGACGCCGGCCACCCGGGCCAGCAGGGGCTGGGAAGCAGTGTTCAGGTCCACGCCGACGCCGTTGACGCAGTCCTCCACCACGCCGTCCAGCGCCTCTCCCAGCTGCTTCTGGGGCATGTCGTGCTGGTACTGGCCCACGCCGATGGCCTTGGGATCGATTTTCACCAGCTCGGCCAGCGGGTCCTGGAGCCGCCGGGCGATGGACACGGCGGAGCGCAGCGAAACGTCAAACTGGGGGAATTCCTCCGCACCCAGCTTGGAGGCAGAGTAAACCGATGCGCCCGCCTCGGACACCACCATGTAGGAGACCTTTTCCGGAATTTCCCGGAGCATCTCCGCCACAAACTGCTCGCTTTCCCGGGAGGCTGTGCCGTTGCCGATGGCGATGACGGTGACGCCGTGCCTGCGAATGAGGTCGGTCAGCTTCTTTTTTGCGCCTTCCACATCCTTGTGGGGGGCGGTGGGGTAGACGACGGCGGTTTCCAGCACCTTCCCCGTACCGTCCACAACGGCGATTTTGCAGCCGGTGCGGTAGGCCGGGTCAAAGCCCATGGTGACGGCGTTTTTGACCGGCGGCTGGAGCAGCAGCTGGCGCAGGTTTGTCGAAAAGACGCGGATGGCCTTTTCGGAGGCTTCCTCGGCCAGCTGGCTGCGGATTTCCCGTTCAATAGAAGGGAAAATCAGGCGGGCGAATCCGTCGGCGCAGGCGGCCGCGACCAGCTGGGACGCGGGCGTCTGATTCTTTACATATTTCCGCTGGAGGGCGGTGACGGCGGCGCTGCTTTCAATTTCCACCGAAACTTTGAGGAATCCCTCCCGTTCTCCGCGCTCGATGGCGAGGATCCGGTGGCCCGCCGCCTTGTGGACCGGTTCGGCAAAGTCATAATAGGTTTCATACACGGAAGCCGCCGACGGGTCGCTGGCCTTTACCTGGAGCACGCCGGTGCGGAAGGTGAACTCCCGCAGGTCCCGGCGGACGCCTGCGTCGTCGGAAATGTCCTCCGCCAGGATATCCTGCGCCCCGGCCAACGCCGCTTCGGCGCTGGGAACGCCCTTTTCCTCTGACACATATGCTTCGGCGCGGGCGGCCGGGTCCCCCGTCTCCTGAGAGAGGAGCCAGGCCGCAAGGGGCTCCAGGCCGCGTTCCCGGGCGGCGGAGGCGCGGGTTTTCCGTTTGGGGCGGTAGGGCCGGTAGAGGTCCTCCAGCTCGGTGAGGGTCGCGGCGGCCTCGATGGCGGAGGCAAGCTCCGGCGTCAGTTTTTCCTGGCCCGCAATGGCGGAGGAAATTTCCTCCCGGCGCTTTTCCAGGCTGCGCAGATATTCCAGCCGCTCCTGCATCCGCCGGAGCACCTGGTCGTCCAGGGAGCCGGTGGCTTCTTTCCGGTAGCGGGCGATGAAGGGGATGGTGTTGCCCTGGTCCATCAGCTGAACGGCGCTGGAAACCTGACTTTCCGGCAGGTTCAGTTCCTGGGCAAGTTTTTTGATGATGTCGATGGGACTCATTCCTTTCCATAGAATCAAAACAGAAAACAGGGCGGGATAAGGGTTCCCTTATCCCGCCCGGGTCTGGCGCAGAGACTGCTTAGTAATCCAGGACAGGCTCCTCGCCGTTCAGCAGGGCTTCCATATTCTCCACCAGCCTGGTGTAGTAGGCCATGCGGCAGGTGAAGTCATTGCGGCCGTTGAGGGCGATGGAACATCTCCGTTCCGAAATCTGGAAGATTTCGATGGTGTCGGTCTGGTCGGGGTTGTCGTGATAATGGTAGGTGAAGCTGGCAAGCAGCGTGCCGGTTGCACCGTCCAGATTGACTTCCTCGGCAGGCGCGGAGAGCAGGTACTGGTACATGGTCCGGAAGTTGTCCAGACTGATTTCCTCGCCGTTGCATGTGACGGATTCCAGAGTGGGCTCTTCTTCCTCCCCATCCTCGTTGACCTCCGGTTCGCCGAGCGTCAGCTCGAACACATAGGTTTCGTCGCCGATGGTCAGGTCAACCTGAGAAACGTCGTCGATATAGGGCAGGAAAATCAGGGTGGACAGCATCTGATTCAGATCGATGCTGATCCAGGGGAGTTCCGATTCGGCCACGACAAAGACGACGTCCTTGCCGTTCACTATGACGTAACGCCCGGTGCCGCCGTCGGAATTGCCGATTGTGAGGGTGAATTCCTCGCCTTCGCGGTCAAATTCCACCACGCAGTACGGATCAGCCAGCCCATATTCCGCCAGTGCTGCCTCGTCCGGGTGAACAGCCGCAACGCTGCTTGCGCTCAGGCCGTAGGCGCCTTCGCGGATGCTTGCGGTGTTCTCTGTGTGGAGGGAAGCGGTGACGGGGCTTGTGATCGTCCAGGTGGAGCCGCTGACGCCGTAGCTCTCCATCTCCTCATTGGTCTCGCCCATCACAAAGGTGAAGGGGGTATCGCCCAGAACATCTCCCAGCGTGCCGCCCGTAACGCTCATGGAGCGGATATCCGGTTCGGTCTTGGTGGTGCCGGAGGATTCCTCCGAAGCGGGCGCTTCCCAGGTCGGGACCACCGTGGTGTCCACAAAATCGGTCAGGATGCTGCCTGTGTAGGAGACAAGGGTGGAGGACATGGCATAAACGCTGGCGTCGTCATTGACCATGCCGTAAGCGCCGCTGCCGGTGGGCAGGGTGTCTCCGAAATACAGCACGTTAGATGTGCCGTCGGTGTAGTTGACGGTAATGGTGGCAGAGGGGGAATCCAGGCCGTATTTGGCGATATCGGAGGGATTTTCCTCAACCAGCTGGGTGGCGCTGACGGTGTTGAGGGAGCTTGCCAGGGACGATGCGCTGGAATTGGTGTCCACATCCTCCAGCCCTTCCACCGTATAGACGGAGGAATCGTCCTCCTCTTCCCGGTTGATTACGATGGAACCGGATTCATTTTCCAGGGTAATGGACTCCACCTCCTCCGCCTCTCGGGAGAAGAGTTCCACGGTGCTGGAGGTATAGGAGGATTCTGCGGCGGAGGATTCCTCCTCCGTCGTGTCCTGTTCAGGCAGGAAGATCAGCAGAAGCAGGACGCCCACCAGAAGGACCAGCACAACTGCGCCGATAATCAGGTTGCGAATTTTTTTGTTCACGGTTATCTGTTCCTCCTACGGAGCCAAATGACGCCCCCGGCGATTAAGATGACGATGGGAAGCGCGAACTGGGCGCAGCCGCCGATGACGTTGGCCTGCTGTTCGCTGATGCCCAGGCTGGTGGTGCCCAGCGTTTTGGGAACGAGGGAAATGCCGGCTTCCTTGTCACAGATGGTATTGCAGACGTTGAGCACATAGTCGCCGTTGTTGATGGCGGCAAAGTTTAAGAAACTGGAATTGATGGTGTCAACGGAGCCGAAAGCGACGACGCGGGAAATCAGCGGGGTTGTTCCGTCATACTGGGTGCGGGAGCCGACCATGGCGGTGGCGTAGGAGTCCTGCTCGCCGTCCGTTTCGGGGTCCCAGGTGGATTCGGAGGAACCTACCGCGTCCAGCGGCACGACAACCGCAGAATCATGCGTCTGCAGCAGGATGCTGGTGGAGCGGTTGGAGTCGGTCCCCAGCTCGCCGAAAGCGGATTCCAGCGGACGGCTGGCGGGGATCATCACGGGCAGGTCGGTGGTGGCCAGTTCCTCAGTGTAGGCCTCGTCGCCGTATTCCTGCAAAGTCCAGCTGGGATCAAAATAGATGTAGCTGGCGTCGGTTTCATACAGGTAGCCGTCGCCGACCACAATGCCCCATTCGGTCAGGAATTCTTCCAGCAGGGGAAGGTCAGGCTGGCTGGCGCTGGCGAAGTAAAGGAGGTTTTTGCCGAACCGACCGTTGTTGTCCAGGAAGGCGTCCAGCTTGGACAGCTCCGACTCGCTCAGGTCCGCTGTGGGAGCGGCCAGAATGGCCATATCATAGGTGTCGGGGGAGAGGTCGCCGGTCATGAGGTTTACTTCCTCCACGACGTAGCCGTTGGATTCCAGGATGTCGGTGAAATCGGAAATATCAGTGGTATTGAAGCCGGTCAGGACGGCCACGGAGGGGGGATCGGCGTCGGTCACGTTCATGATGGCGCTGGTCATGGCCTGTTCCGCCTTGGAGGAGGTGATATAAGCGCTGCCGCTCTGGCTGGTCTGGGTATTGAACAGGTCATAGGCCGTCAGCGTCTGATAGCGGTCGCCGCATTCCACCACGATGCCGCCGACGCTCAGCGTTTCCCGCGGATACTTGCTCTGCAATTCCGGGTTGGTGTAAAGGTCGATATAGGCGACGGTGATATGGTCGGAATACCGGGTGTAGTTCTGGATGACTTCGTTGGCCTGCCGGTAATAATCGTTGTTGCCGGAGAAGGTCTCCTCGTCCGCCAGAACGTTGATGGTGACGTCCTGATCGAGGTTTTCAATGTAATCGATGGTTTCGTCGCTCAGCTGGAAGATATTGTCGGTCGTCAGGTCGATGTCCATGGGGAAGCGCTCCACCAGCATCCCGACGATCACATTCACCAGAACCACAACCGCCACCAGGCCCACGGTCATGGCCGTGGCCAGGGAGCCATGTTTCAGGCGCTGTTTATTAAATGTGTGTTTCTTCATGTTTTGATCTCCTTACAGCAAGATAATGGCCCGGATCAGCTCCAACGGCGTTTTTCCAGCACGCGGACAGTGAGGAAAATGAACACGACCGCGATGCTGACGAAGAACAGCACATTGGAAATGTTGAGGATGCCGGCCACAAAGTCCTCGTACCGGGACATAAAGGACAGGCTCAGGATGATGTTGGAGATAAAATCGACCGGAATCAGGCTCGCAAACCCGTCAATCATCATGATGAACATCATAACGGCGAAGCTGCCGACGGCGGCGATGAGCTGGTTTTCCGTCAGCGAGGAGATGAAAACGCCGATGGAGATCAGAGCTGCGCCGAGAATCAGAGCGCCGAAGATATTCCCCACGACCACCGTCCATTCCGGCGCCGCAAAGGTTGCCAGAATCAGGGCGTAAACCACCGTCACCGCCAGGGCGATGCAGTACATCAGGAATGCCGCCAGAAACTTTCCGATGACAAGCCCGGTCAGGTTGAGGGGGGAGGTCAGGAGCAGCTGGTCGGTTTTCTGCTTTTTATCTTCGCTCATGGAGCGCATGGTCAAAAGCGGAATGATGAAAATCAGCACGGTGAACAGGCTGCTGAACACATAGGTGATGTCCGTCGTGTTGGAGTAGAGGACGCTGGAGAAGAACATGCCGGCGAAGAAGTAGAACACCGCCAGGAAAATATAGCCGATGGGGGAGGTGAAATAGTTCTGCATCTCCCGCTTCAGAATCGCAAACATTATTGTGCACCTCCGTCAGTGGATGTTGGGTTGCCGGTATCCTGGGTGAGCTGGAGGAAGATGTCCTCCAGGGTGAGCTCGGTGCTCTTGAGACCCAGCAGCGGGTAATTCCGTTCGGCAAGACGCTTGAACAGTTCGCGGCGGATATCGGAGCCGGGCTCGGCTTCCAGGGAGAATTCGTAAACGCCGCTTTCCTTCTCGCCGAGGGACTGAACTTCCTTCATGCCGCCGATGGTGGAGAGGAGCTTCTGCACTTCGTCCTCAGGTCCTTCGACGCGCGCGATGTAGCGGAAATCATCGGAAAGGTTGCGGGAAAGGTTTTCCGCGGTGTCGTCCGCCACAAGCTTGCCCTTGTTGATGACGATGACCCGGTCGCAGACCGCCTGCACCTCCGGCAGAATGTGGGAGGAGAGGATAATGGTGTGCCGTTTGCCGAGATTTTTAATGAGGTTGCGGATTTCAATAATCTGTTTGGGGTCGAGGCCGACGGTAGGCTCGTCCAGAATCAGAACCTCCGGGTTCCCGATGAGGGCCTGCGCCAGGCCGACGCGCTGCTGGTACCCTTTGGAGAGGTTCTTGATGATGCGCTTCTGCACATTGGTGATTTTGATGCGGCGGCAGATGTCGTCGATGTGCTCTTTCATGGGCTGCCGGGCTTTTTTCAGCTGATAGACAAATTCCAGGTATTCCTGAACCGTCATATCCAGATACAGGGGGGGATGCTCCGGCAGGTAGCCGATGTGCTTTTTGGCTGCGATGGGATCCTCCAGAATATCCTTGCCATCGATTTTCGCAGACCCGGAAGTGGATGAAATATACCCGGTGAGGATATTCATCGTCGTAGATTTCCCGGCGCCGTTGGGGCCGAGGAAGCCTAAGATTTCACCTTGATTTACGACAAAGCTGATGTTGTCCACAGCGCGCTTGTTGCCGTAAGTCTTGGTGAGGTTTGTTACCTCGATCATTCCAAAAACTCCATTCTGTATGATGTGTGTTGGGCGGAGAGGGCCTTCAGCCGGCGCTTTTGTCCAAAAAGAATACCGTAGATGCAGCTTTCTACGGTATCTTGGCGGTTGTGGCGGAAAATCCGCCAATATTTTGCTGTACCGTTTGGGCATAAGTGTCAACTTTTTCGGGTTTTTCCCCGCTGTTTTTTTATTATAACACAAGGCGCGGGAAAACGCAACCGAATTCCCGTGAAAAGTAAGTGACGGCTTTGTGAAAGCCAGTTCACAAAACCGTCACATTGATGCCCGGATGCGTTTATCCCGGGAAGAATTGCTCAGCGCTTGAACCACTCATAGCCGCCGTGGAGCTGGGGATAGCCGCTGCAGTGTTCATGCCGGATCTCCCCGTCGAAGGTCAGCTCATAAACGGTTACGTTGGCGATGGGGTCGGGGGCCGCCGCTTTCAGGACGATGCGCTGGCCCTTCTGGGTGAATTCCACCGGCGAGCCGTCAGACAGCTTGCGGACGGATTTCAGAGGGGTATCGAAGCCGCCCAGGGCGATTTCGCCGTTGGGAGGGGTGATTTTTGCCCACAGATAGAGCTTTTCCCCGTCGTAGGAGGTGGAGCAGATGCAGCTGGGGGAGCCGTGGCAGGGGGTGGGGAGCTTCTTGCCGTAGACCGCCGCGCCGTTTTCTTCCAGCCATTTGCCCACCGTGGTCAGGGGTTCCACCGCTTCCGGAGGAACGGAGCCGTCCGGCGCCGGGCCGATGTTCAGAAGCAGGTTGCCGCCGCCGGCGGAAACCTTGGCCAGCATGCCGAGGATGCCCTGGGCGTTATAGCTGTAGGGGATTGCCTGTTCGGAATCCACATAGCCCCAGCTGATGCCGTTGAAGGTCATGCAGGCTTCCCAGTCCTTATCGGAGGCAGTGATATGCTCTTCGGGGGTGCAGAAATCCTCGTCCAGCTTGCTGCGGTTGTTGATGATGATGTCGGGCTGAAGTTCCCGGACCATCTGGTTGAGTTCCAGCGAATCCCAGCCTTCCCAGCTTTCCATGGGGCAGGAAACGTCGTACCAGAGGATGTCGATTTTCCCGTAATTGGTCATCAGTTCCCGGTTCAGGTCCTTGATGTACTGATTGAAGCGGCGGCGGGCTTCGGTATCAAAGGCGCAGCGCCAGCCGTCGGGATGATGCCAGTCCATCAGGGAGGAGTAGAAGCCCACTTTCAGGCCGTACTCATGGCAGGCGTCCACGAATTCCCGGACGATGTCCCGTTTGCAGCCGTAATTGACCGAGTTGTAGGGGTTTACCTTGGAATCCCACAGGCTGAAGCCCTCATGATGCCGGGTGGTGAGGACCATGTACTTCATGCCGGCTTTTTTGGCCAGTTCCGCCCATTTCCGGGGCGCGCCGGGTTCGGGGAGGAAGGTGTCGGCCAGCTTTTCATATTCCTTAATATCCCAGTTTTCCACCGACATCGCCCATTCGTTGCGGCCGATCTGGGAATACAGGCCGAAGTGGACGAACATGCCGTAGCGCGCTTCCCGCCACCATTTCATGCGTTCATCCCGGGTCCGGGCAATGCTCTCCTCATAGGCTCGTTTGCTCAAAAGTTCCGCCATTATAAGACCTCCTGACAGATCGTATTTGGAACGGTGTTCCATTGACTATACAATACAGGATTACCAAAATAAAGTCAAGAGGATATTAAAAAACAATAAAATATTCTGAATATTGCGCGGGTTCCGGCTGCGGATTTTCCGGACCGGCGCCGCATAATCCCGGCCCGGACGGCATAGGATGTAGCATCCGGCCGTCCGGCCCACGGGGCAGAGAAATGACAGAAAGGAGATTTTTCATTTGCCGGATAATGGAAAGTCGCGGAAGGACATCATGCAGTATTTACCAGAAGGATTCCTGTTTGAATCAGAGGAGAACAAAAGCCGCTGCGCTTCCCTTTCCGCCCTGCGGGAGGCCGCCGCATCGGGGGAGATTTTGGAGGCGCGGGCGCTGGTCTGCGACAGCAGCCACAACCTGATCCTGGATATGGGCGGCTTCAAGGGGGTGATCCCCCGGGAGGAATGCGCCATCGGCATTGCCGAGGGGACGGTGCGGGACATTGCCATCCTTTCCCGGGTGAACAAGCCGGTCTGCTTCCAGGTCACCGGCTTTTTTACCGACCAGCGGGGGAACCAGCGGCCGCTTCTCTCCCGGAGGAAGGCGCAGGAAACCTGCCGCAGGCAGTATCTGGACCGCCTGACGCCGGGGGATATCCTGCCCGCCCGGGTGACCCACCTGGAAAAATTCGGCGCGTTTGTGGACATCGGCTGCGGTGTCGTGTCCCTCATCCCCATTGACGCCATATCGGTTTCCCGCATCTCCCACCCGCGGGACCGCTTTACGGTGGGGCAGGACATTTTTGCAGTGGTGCGGAGCGTCGACGGCGGACGCATCACCTTAAGCCATCGGGAGCTGCTGGGCACCTGGGAGGAAAATGCCGCCTTTTTCTCACCGGGCGAAACGGTCAGCGGGGTGGTCCGGTCAGTGGAGGATTACGGCATTTTCGTGGAGCTTACCCCAAACCTGGCGGGGCTTGCGGAAAAGCGGGAGGGGGTGTTTCCGGGGCAGCAGGCCAGCGTGTACATCAAAAGCCTTCTCCCGGACAAAATGAAGGTGAAGCTCATCCTCATCGACGCTTTCAGCGGAGATGCGCCGCCCCAGCCGCTGCGGTATTTCCGGACCCAGGGGCATCTGGACCGGTGGGTGTATTCAACCGCCCAGTGCGGCAAGATCATCGAGACCGATTTTACAGCGCAGGCATGAAAAACGCCCCCTTCTATATGGAAGGGGGCGCAGGTATATCCGGAAAGGGGCGGGCGTCCGCTAAAACCGCAGCATGGCGCTGTTGTTGAGCACCCAATCGCTGTAGAGAAAGAGAATGTCCTTGCCTTCAAAGTCCACCATATCCGAAAGCAAGGTGGAGAAAATAAAGCGCAGGTCCACAATTGTAACTGTCTTGTACTCTGCGCAGAGGAGCGGGGCGAGACAGCTTGCATAGGAATCGCCGAAAATCACCAGTTCCCGGTCCCCCGCCGCGCCGGGACTTTCCAGCGTGACCAGCGGGCTGACGCCGCCCAGGAAGAAATCGTAGGTGTTATCCGATTCCAGCTTGGTTCGGTCGTAAATGCCGGTCAGGTCGGGGTACTGGTAGCTGTCGGCCCGGATTTCATCCAAAAGGCCGCCGGTCAGGTAAGAAAAGCTCTCCTCGGGCGGGGAATTTAAGTGTTGAGCGTAATTCCCCCGGAAAGGCGTGTAGCTTTCCGCTGTAAAGGAATCGAGCTTTACAGAAAAATTCATCGCCTTCCCCAGCGTATCCAGCACATTTTGCAGGCGTTCCTGTCGCCAGTGGCGGTCGGTCAGGTAGTAATCTCCCGGCCCCAGCGCGCCGGTCAGGGAGATTCCTTCCGCCTCCGTTACGGAGGAAGCGAGCAGCTCCTCCAGCCGCCCGTGGTCCAGTGTGAGAGCGCCTTCTCCGGCCAGATACCAGGACTTGTCCGGGATGGCCGCATAGTAAACAGACCCCGCGCCGCCGAGAGAGCCCTGGACATAAGCGTTGAGCCGCCCGGCAAAGCTGGTGACGGAATCTTCATCCAGCTCCGGCATGGCTTCCAGCCACTGCCCGTCCAGCTGGTACATCCCGTTTTCATCCGGTTCCGGCGGGCTGTTTTCTTCGGAGAAGGAGCCGAGCGCCGCCCAGGCTGCCAGCGCCAATACAGCCGCCAGCAGCACAGCCAGGACGCAGATGACAAGTTTTCCCTGTTTTTTCATCATGGTCAGATGTCCAGCGCGTCAAAATTGGCGCTGATGATGTCCGCGTTGTCCGAGGAAGCCATGATGAGAAGCACCAGGTCCCCTTTCTGCTTCACAATCATCTTTTCGGCTGTGACGCAGATCCATTTGGCGGGGTTGGCGTTGGCTTCCACTTCCTTGGCCAGGGAAGCCGCGGCATCGGCGTCAGAAGCGCGCAGCAGGCAGACGGAGTGGGCGATGGAGCCAATGGCGGAATCGGAGGCGAGCCCCTCGGTGTAGGAGGAGAAGGGGACGCCCACATAATATTCGGAGTTTTCCGCCGAAAGGGTGATGTTCATGACCATGGGCATGTTTTCCTCCGCGATGCCTTCATAAAGCTGGTCGATCAGCGTTTCCAGGGAAGCTTCCGCGCCGTCGGGCGTGGTGTCGTCGGTGTTGACGGACTGGGCAGGGGGCGGGGCCTGGGTGGAGCTTTCCTCAGCAGGGGGCTGGGAGGAGCTGCTGCCGCCGGAAGGCTGCGAGGCGGGCTTGGAGGAGGAAGCGCTGCCGCCTGCGGGTTTGGAAGCGGGCTTCGAGGAAGCGGAGGACTCCGGTGCAGTCTGGGAAGATTCGGCCGGAGCGGAATCCTCGGAAGGTTCGGCGCTTTCGCTCTGGGAGGATTCTTCGCTGCTTTCTTCCGCTTCCGCGGAGGATTCCTCACTGCTTTCTTCGCTGCTTTCCGCAGAGGATTCCTCTGTCAGGCCGGAGGAAACGGAGGATTCTTCAGAGATTTCGGAAGAGGGTTCGCCGCTGCCGCCGCAGCTTGCGAGTGCGGATGCGGCCAGAATGGCGGCGAGCAGAAGAGCCGGAATTTTCATTACTTTCATATTTTTCTCCTTTATTCAATGGATGTCATGGGAATCAAGGATTCCTCGCTAATACAGTACCAGATTGCGGAGAAAATAACACCGGCAATATGCCGACATTTCGCTAAATTAACAATTAAAACTATATATTTCGCACAATATCTCGCGTTTTTTGCAGGAACCGGGAAAATATTGGGTGAATATCTTTTCATTTTTCAAAAAATATGCTATACTGAATCAGTATGACCGCTTTGCGGAAAATTCTGGCCGGAATGGCAGGGGAGGACGTTATGCTGGTATCCTTGCGGGATGTGGGCGTTTCTTTTGGAAGTACGGTGATTTTTGAGGGCGTCACCGCCGAAGTGCAGGAAAATTCCCGGATTGGCCTCATTGGGGCCAACGGCGCGGGAAAGTCCACCCTGCTCAACACAATCTGCGGCGCGCAGGAATATGAAACCGGCGAGCTGGACCGGAAATCCGGCCTGAACGCCGGCTATCTCCGGCAGAACAGCGGCCTTTCCACCGGAAATACCATCGAGGAGGAGATGCGGAGCGTCTTTGCGCCGGTGCTGCATGCCCGGGACGAGATGGACCGCCTTCATCTGGAGATGTCCGGCTGCCGGCCGGATTCGGAGGAGTACCGCCGCCTGTCCCAGGAATACGACCGCAATCAGGCGTATTTTGAAGGAAACGACGGGTATCTGGTGGATGTAAAGATCAAAACGGTCCTAAACGGCATGGGCTTTGAGGACAAAGACCTCCGCACCGAGATTTCCACCCTTTCCGGCGGGGAAAAGACCCGTCTCGCGCTGGCCAAGCTCCTTTTGAGCGAACCCGAACTGCTCATTCTGGACGAGCCCACCAACCACCTGGACTTTAAAACCCTGATCTGGCTGGAGGACCATCTGGAGCACTACAAGGGCGCGGTCATTGTGGTATCCCACGACCGGTATTTCCTGGACAAGACCGTCCGGGAAATCTGGGAAATGGAGTTTGGGCATCTGCGGGTTTTCCCGGGAAATTACACCAAATATAAGGGCCTTAAGGCCGAGCTCATGGCCCGCTGGGAAAAGGAATACGAAGCCCAGCAGGAGGAGATTGCCGATTTGGAGGATTACATTGCCAAAAATATCGTCCGCGCCACCACCTCCAAAATGGCCAAAAGCCGCATCAAAAAGCTGGAGGCCATGGAGATCATCGAGCGCCCCCGGGAATACAGCAAAAAGATGTTCCTCAAGTTCGATTTCGACCGGGACCCCGTTAAGGACGTCCTTCTGGTGGACGGGCTTTCCTTAAGCGTCGGGGAGGGGTTGGAGCGGAAGCATCTTTTCGACAATCTGAGCGTCCATATCCAGCGCGGCGAGAAGGTGGCCGTCATCGGAGCCAACGGCATCGGGAAGTCCTCCTTCCTCCACGCCCTCCGCGGGGAATTGAAGCAGGACAGGGGAAAAATCCGCTGGGGCCAGGAAGTGAAAGCCAGCTATTTCGATCAGGAGAACCGCCAGCTTCACCCGGCGCTCACGGTGATTGAGGAGCTTTGGAGCCGCTGGCCGCGGAAAAACGAAACGGAAATCCGCACCATGCTGGGGCGGGTGCTGCTTCAGGGGGAGGACGTCTACAAAAAGGTGGGGGTCCTGAGCGGCGGGGAGCGGGCCAAGCTCGCCTTTGCCATCCTGATGATGGAGCGGGGAAATTTCCTCATGCTGGACGAGCCCACCAACCACCTGGACCTTCAGAGCAAGGAAATCCTGGAGGACGCCCTGCGGGATTATAAGGGGACGCTGCTTTTTGTTTCCCACGACCGGTATCTGCTCAAGGCGGTGCCCAACCGGATTATCGAGATTTTTGACGACCACGTGGAAGTTTTCAACGGCAACTACGATTATTATCTGGAGAAGCAGCGGGAAAAAGCGGCGGCAGCCGCCCCTGCCCCCAAAGCGGAAAAGCAGCCCTCCGCCGGCAGTACGGCCTACTACCGCACCAAGCAGCAGAAGGCGGAGGACGCCCGGCGGCGGGCCAGAATCCGGGAGCTGGAAAAGCTGGTAGAGCAGCTGGACGGCGAGATCGCGGAAATTGAGGAGACCCTTCAGAATCCGGGGGACCTTGCTTCGGATTACCAGAAGATGGAGGAGCTCTGCACCATGCTGGAAGAGAAGAAAAACCAGCAGAGCGAGGCCATGGACGAGTGGATGGAATTGAGCGAGGAGTGAGAATATGGCTGTTCTTCACCTGATGGTAGGGCTGCCCGGTTCCGGAAAAACCACCTTCGCGCGGGCGCACGCCAAAGAGTGGCAGGCGGCGGTGCTCACCCCGGACGTCTGGCAGACGGCCCTGTTCGGGGACGATTTCCGCGGTGCGGAGGACAGCGCCGAGCATGACGCGCGGCACACCCGCATTGAGGGGCTGCTCTGGGACCTGGCCGCCCAGCTGCTGGCAATCGGGACAAATGTCGTGCTGGATTACGGCTTTTGGGCCAGGGAGGAGCGGGAGGACTTCCGGGAGCGCGCTCATGCGCTGGGCGCGGGATGCGAGGTCCACTATATGGACGTCCCGCTGGAAGAGATTCTCTCCCGGCTGGAAAAGCGCAACCGGGAAAACGACGGCGACGTGTTCCGCGTGTCCCGGGAGGACCTGCTTGCCTGGGCGGCGCTGTTTGAACCCCCGGATGAGGAGGAACTTTCCTGGCGGGACTGAGAAAATGGCAAAGAGAAAACCGGAGGATGCGTCCTCCGGTTTTGTTGTGAATAGAGCGTGTCAGATGATTTCCAGATAATCCTGGTCCGGCAGGGCGGGGAAGGGCGCCGCCGGGAGAGTCTGGTACCAATAGGCCACCGACGCGATGTCGTCCTGCAGCGGGAGATACCGCCCGCCTTCCCGCCAGCCCAGCGCCTGGATCGTCACCTTCAGGTCGGAATCAAAGCGCACCGGGTCTGTGATGTGGAAGCGGTACATGGAAAACCGCTGCTGCGACTGGTAAAGGCCGTCCCCGCGGATCACCTGGGAAAGCCCGGTGTAGGGGGTTGAAAATTCCTGGTATTTTCCGCCGGTGTCGAAATTGTAGGAACCGCAGAAATAGTCCTCCGTGCCGGTGCCGCAGATGGTGGGGTATTCGCCGTCTCCGTCCAGATAGAATTTGATCTCCCCTTCGCCCCACCAGCCGTTATTGTTGACGCCCCAGGCCAGATAGGTGCCCACATAGTGGCCTTTTCCCCGAACGCCGTCCAGAATGGTGTAAACCCCTTTATAAGGAAGGGGATTGACCCGCCGGAACTGAGCGTGGAAATAGGCGGCGTCCTCCGGAATGTCGGTCAGGGCGTAGTCAATCTGATAATAAATCGTCACCGGTTCCGGACCGCGGTTTTCCAGCGTGATGCGGCAGGATTTGCGGAAAGGCATCTGCCAGTAGCAATTGAAGGCCCGCCCGGGGTTGACGCAGACCGGCAGCGCGGAAATCTGGGCATACTGCTCCCATCCGGAGGCGAAAAAGTCCCCCAGCGGGCATTCGACAGAGGGGGTTTCCTGGCCGTCCCAGTAAATGCGGAGAATCTGGCTGCGCCATTTGCCGGAGGGGGTGAGCCAGATATGCTGGATGCAGCCCGGCCCCTCAATTTCTCCCAAAACCAGCGTTTCGCCCGGCCGGATGGGAAGGTGGGGATTGACCTTCCAGCCTTTGCCAAGGTCCCGGGCGCAGCTGCGGGCCGTCCCGTCGGCCAGCTCGCACATGGCCCCCATTCCTTTGCCGCCGGTGCGGTTTTCCGGGGAAATGGAGCGGCTTTTGGCGTCAGAAAGCCGGAACAGCTGGTCCAGTCCGAAAGTGATGCCGTTGAACGGATATGGCATAAAAATGCCCCCTTTTTCAATTTTGCCTTCATTATAAGGGATTCCGAATAATTTTGCAAGAGATTTTCACATATTTTTTGTGTCGATTTTTTGTAATATAGCGAAAAATTTACATTTGCTTCCTTGACAGGGGGGTAAAAATGCATTATAATAATTAGTAATCATTTCATTACTAATTTTGGAGGTTGCTTGTGAACGGTAAGGATGAAATTCCGGGAGGATACCGCAGAAGGGCTTGTCAGGAGTTTCTGCTCAGCGTCTATCAGAATTTGGCGCTGCCTTTCGGAGGATGTTTCCGCGGCAGATTGACGGGGCAGCAGCTTTGGGCGCTCAGCTGTATCGACAGCCGGGGGCCGATTTCCATCCAGGACCTGGCCTGCGTCCTCCATATTCCCAAGCAGCAGGCGAGCCGCCTGGCGGACAATCTGGCGGCGGAAGGGCTCCTGTTCCGCCGGACGGACGCAAACGACCGCCGCCGGCTTCTGCTGGAAGCCACGCCCATGGGGGAAGAACTCCTGGACCGCGGCTGGAAACAGTTTGAAAAACAGTTTTTTCGCAAGGAAGAGGGCCTGAAGGACTGGGAACAGCTGTACAGGGCCGTGATATCCGCCGGGAAATGGCTGTATAGATCCGATGGGGCCGCCTGTATCGGCGGAACCCCAGACACCAACGACGACAATGGAAAGGCAGGAACCGATATGGCAAAGAACAGCGATTTTTTTGAAATAACCCCCGAAATCCTCCGGTTAAGCGAAGCCTGTATCGCCCATGACGCCATCGACCCTTCGCTCTACGTGAAATATGACGTCAAGCGCGGGCTGCGCGATTTGAACGGCAAGGGCGTCGTCGCCGGGCTGACCGAAATTTCCGACATTATTTCCAGCAAAACGGTAAACGGCGAGACGGTCTCCTGCGAAGGGGAGCTGTATTACCGCGGCATCGACATCAAGGAGCTGACCGGCGGCTTTATTAAGGAAAAGCGTTTCGGCTTTGAGGAGACGGTTTATCTGCTCCTGTTCGGCACGCTTCCCAACCAGGAGGAGAGCGAGAGCTTTAAAAAGCTCCTGTCCAAATACCGCACCCTCCCCACCAACTTTGTCCGGGACGTGGTGATGAAAGCCCCCACCTCCGACATGATGAACACCCTGGCCCGGAGCGTCCTGACCCTTTATGCCTACGACGAAAAGGCCACCGACACCTCCCTGCCCAATATCCTGCGCCAGTGCCTGGAAATGATCGCCCTGTTCCCGCAGCTGGCGGTGTACGGCTATCAGGCCTATGCCCACGACGTGGACCCGGAGCACAACAGCTTTTTCATCCACGCGCCCCGTCCCGAGCTGTCCACCGCGGAGAATATTCTCCACATGCTCCGCATTGACAACAGCTATACCGAGCTGGAAGCCCGGATTCTGGACCTCGCCCTGGTGCTCCACGCCGAGCACGGCGGCGGCAACAACTCCTCCTTCACCACCCATGTGGTGGCGTCCTCCGGGACCGACGCCTACTCCGTCATTGCGGCGGCGCTGGGCTCCCTGAAGGGCCCCCGCCACGGCGGCGCGAACATCAAGGTGATGCGGATGTTCGAGGACATGAAGGCCAACGTCAGGGACTGGGAGGACGAGGACGAGATCCGCGCCTATCTGCTGGGCCTGCTCCACAAAGAGCGCTTTGACCATTCCGGCCTCATTTACGGCATGGGCCACGCGGTTTATTCGCTGTCCGACCCCCGCGCCGACATTTTCCGCGGCTTCGTCAAATCCCTGTCGGAAGAGAAGGGGCTTTACAAGGAATACAAGCTCTATTCCCTGGTGGAGCAGCTGGCCCCCAAGGTCATTTCCGAGGAACGCCGGATCTACAAGGGCGTCAGCGCCAATATCGACTTCTACAGCGGCTTCGTGTACGATATGCTGGGCCTGCCGCCCGAGCTGTACACTCCCGTGTTCGCCATGGCCCGCATCGCCGGCTGGAGCGCGCACCTGATGGAAGAAATCGTCCACGGCGGCAAGATTATCCGCCCGTCCTATCGGAGCATCGGCGAGCGCCAGGCTTACGTTCCCCTGGCGGAGCGCCCCTGAACCGTCTGCTTTCTGCGCCGTCCCGGCTGGGGCGGCGCTTTTGCGTCAATGCTTCTTCGTTTTAATCAATTCAGAAAAATCCCCTTGCCAAACAGGGCAAAGAGCGGTATAATAAGGTGCGAAAGGATGTGCGGGAAAGCATGATGGAATTGCCGAATTTTCATTATTTCCGGTCGAAAAACATGTTCAGCGGGAGCCTGGGCGGCTTTCGGTACCGCCTGGAGCCGGACGGCGAACTGCTGCGGGGAATTGCCTGGGCGGGTCCCAACTGCATGGAATGCACCGACCCGGAGCGCCTGCATCGGGAGGAATTTCCTCTGACGGAAGCGGGATTGGAGGAAGCCCGGGCGTGGCTTTCCCGAAAATGCGCCGAACTGGACGAATAGGAGTGATATTCATGCGAAAAGTTTGGAAACGGACGATGCTCGTCATACTGGCGGCGTCTGCGGTTATGACAATGGCGGCTATGCCGGCGGCGGCAGCCTGGCAGAATACGGCGGTGGGCTGGCGCTATACGGACGGCGCCAACCAGGCGGTTACCGGCTGGCGGATGATTGACGGGAGCTGGTATTATTTTAATGCCGGCGGCGTGATGCAGACCGGCTGGGTCTGGGACGGCGGCCACTGGTACTACTGCAATGCCGGCGGCGCGATGCAGACCGGCTGGATCTGGGACGGCAGCCACTGGTACTACTGCGACGCCAGCGGCGCGATGCGCACCGGCTGGGTCCGGGTTGGCAGCCATTGGTATTACTGCAATGCCAGCGGCGTAATGCAGACAGGCTGGGTTCAGGACGGAAGCGCGTCCTATTTCTGCAATTCCAGCGGGGAAATGCAGACCGGCGTCATTCAGATTGACGGCGTCAACTATGAATTCAACGCCAGCGGCGCTCTTCTGGGCGAACGGAGCGGCACGGTCTTTGCCGGCGCCGCCTTCACCTCCGACGGAAAGCCCGCGGAGCTGGTCACCCAGGCAGAGGACGGCGAAACGGTCTGGGTCACCATTCCCGAGGGCAAGAGCGCCGGGGAGATTGCGGAGATTCTGGAATCCAAGGGCGTCTGCCGGGCGGAGGATTTCCTCCGGGAGCTGAACCAGTATCAGACGACTTCGGCCACCTTTGATGAATTCAAAAACAACCCCGACCTGCTCTATTACTATGAAGGCTGCCTCTATCCCGACACCTATGAGTTTTACTGCAATTCCGCCCCGTCCATTGTCATCCGCCGGATGCTCATCAATTTCGACAACAAAATGACGGATGAACTGAAAGCCCAGATGGAGGAAAAGGGCCTGTCCCTGTTGGAGACGATTACGCTCGCTTCCATCGTGCAGCAGGAGGCCGGGAAGCCGGAGGATATGGCCAAGGTTGCGGCGGTGTTCTGGAACCGGCTTGAAAACCCCTCCCAGTTCCCCAAACTCCAGTCCAACCCCACCACCGAGTATGCAGAATCCAGCCTGCCGGGGGCAAACGCTTCCGCCGACCCGAGCGCGTATGATACCTACCAGGTTTCCGGGCTGCCTGCCGGCCCCATCTGCAACCCCGGCATGGATGCGATTCAGGCAGTGCTGAATCCGGAGGAGGATTTTGACGCCTATTTCTTCTGCACCGACCGGACGGGGCATTTCTACTTCGCGGAAACGCTGGCGGAGCATAAGGAAAATATTGCCGCGGCACAGGAAGTGAATGCTTCTCTTTCGTAAGAAAAGATCCGCTGTCAGAGATGCAATGCGTGCATATTGCCCAAATTGCTGACTTCTGAATTGTAGAAAAAGCCTTGAAAAAAGGGGAAAACTGTGTTATAATAATTCCAGGATCAGATTTCCGATCCTGGAATTATTTGCATCTGCCGGGATTTTGAACGGAGCCGGAAAGGGCTGCGGCAGGGGAGCGGCAACAGGAGGAGATATCATGAAAAAGGTTCGAGTGATTTCGGCCGTTTTGGCCAGTCTGATGCTCTGCGGGTGCCTGTTTACAGCCTGCGGGCAGTCGGCGGAAGAGCTGGAGGGGGAACCCTCCTACGCGGAGGCTTCGGAGCTTCAGGAGGAAATGGCGCCGGAATATCTGGTGGAGGATATGGATACGCCCCTTTCCGACGGCGGCGCTGGCGGGTCCGGCGGCTCCGGCGGTTCTTCCCTGAAAGCCGGCGCGGACGGCAGTTATACCGGCGCCA
Source organism: Candidatus Merdivicinus intestinavium (assembly GCA_018713245.1). Lineage (GTDB taxonomy): Bacteria > Bacillota > Clostridia > Oscillospirales > Ruminococcaceae > Merdivicinus > Merdivicinus intestinavium. The sequence goes on along the minus strand of DVFM01000056.1, from coordinate 9,158 downwards.
TCAACATTGTGGAAAATCAGGCGCCCGGCACGACAGTCTATCAGAAAAACGGTTCTTCCATTGATGTGAGCAACGCGAGCAAGGGCTATGTCATGGTCCGGCAGACCGGTGTGTCCAAACGGCTGAAGGTCCAGATTGTCAAGGATGATAAAAAATACAACTACGACCTGAACAATGCGGGAAATTACGAGGCGTTCCCGCTTCAGATGGGGAACGGGACCTATAAAATCCGCATCATGCAGAACAAGGAAGGGAACACGTATTTTGAGCTGTATTCCGCCGAAATCGGCGTGACCCTGGATTCCGAGTATGCGCCGTTCCTGGCCCCCAGCCAGTACGTCAATTACAACGCTTCTTCCGCCACCGTGAAAAAGGCCTTTGACCTCTGCTCCGCCGCAGCGACGGATGTGGAGAAGCTGACGATTGTTTACAATTGGATCATCAATAATATTACCTACGACACCCAGAAGGCCGCAACGGTTCAGACGGGTTACCTTCCCAGCGTCGATACGATTTTGCAGTCCAAAACCGGCATCTGCTTCGACTATGCGGCGGTGATGGCGGCGATGCTCCGTTCCCAGGGGGTGCCCACCAAGCTGGTGGTCGGGACGGTTTCGGCCGCCGACCTGAATCATGCCTGGAATGAGGTTTACCTGGAAGGAAAGGGCTGGGTAACCGTCCGCCTGTACTTTGAAGGCTCCGCATGGGAGCGGATGGACCCCACCTTCGGTGCGTCCGGCAACGCCAATGTGGAACAGTACATCGGCGACGGCAGCAACTACACAACGCTGCGGATTTATTGATCCCGGAGGGAGATTCGTCCCTGCCGGAAAAGGATTGCCTTTGTGAGAGGGCGGGCTTTGCGCCCGTCCTTTCTTTTATAGGAGGGATAGGCCTTGATTTCCTGCCGAAATCCCTCTATAATAGGAAATAGAATGTGGGAAGGAGGAAACCACGGCCGAAAATGGCTGTGGTTTGACAGATGATGAAACAGACAGCCAGCTTACCGGCCGGGGACCTGTCCCTGTTCTGCTCCCAGGCCGCCCTGCTCTTAAAGTCCGGCATCCCGCTGGACGACGGCCTCCAGGCAATCGGGGAAACGATGCCGGAAGGCGGAAAAAGAATTCTGTCCCAGGTGGAGGAGGAGTACCAGAAGAATTACTCCCTGGAAGCCGCTTTGGAAAACGCGAAGGTTTTTCCGAACTATCTGGTCCGGATGGTGGGCATCGGCGAACGCTCCGGCAAGCTGGAGGAGGTGCTGGAAGCCCTCAGCGCTTATTATGACCGGGATTCCCGGATGAAGGGACAGATCCGCCGGGCGGTGCTGTATCCCATGGTGTCCGTGTGCGCCATGGCGGTGGTTGTGGCGGTGCTGGTTTGGAAGGTGCTGCCCATATTTGAAGAGGTGCTGGAATCTCTGGGCGGTTCGGCGGGGATGCTCTCCGGGCTGGGGCCGGGGCTCGGCATCGGCGTGCTGGTGTTTCTGGGGCTGCTGATCCTGGGGGCGGCGGCGTCCGCAATCCTGGTCAAAGCCGGGAAAGGCGGATGGCTCCGCCGGACGTTCAGCAGAATCGGGCCGGTCCGCAGGACGCTGGAGAAGGTTTCGGCGTCGCGCTTTGCGTCGGTGCTTTCCATGCTGCTGTCCAGCGGGTATCAGATTGAGGAGGCGCTGGAGTTTCTTCCGGCCATCCTTCCGGACCGGGATTCCGCAGAGAAAGTCCGGCGCATCAGCCAGCGGATGGGAGAAGGGGAAACCCTCCCCGAAGCAATCCAGGAAGAAGGCATTTTTCCCGGCCTTTACTCCCGTATGGTCGCCATCGGCTTCCGCACCGGGGCCATGGACACAGTCATGGAAAAGCTGGCCGGCATTTATGAGGAAGAAGCCGACAACGCGATACAATCCCTGATCGGGACGCTGGAGCCGCTGCTGGTGGGGGTGCTTTCCGCGGCGGTGGGAATTATCCTCTTTTCGGTCATGCTGCCCCTTCTGGGCATTATGTCCTCCATCGGATAAGGAGGGAGCGGGATGCACTTATATCAGCATGACACCTTTTGGACCCGGGTCAAGGCGTGGCTTCCGGCTGCGGGCGGACTTGCCGTTCTGGGGGCCTTCCTGCTGGGGCTGTGGAGCGCTTCCGACACGGTCGAGGCGGAGCAGCTCCGCATGGCGGAGGAGTCCATCCGCCGGGCGGCCGTGAGCTGCTACGCTGCGGAGGGAAGCTACCCGCAGAATGTGGACTATCTGGTCGAGCATTACGGCGTCCAGCTGGATACGCAGAAATATGTGGTCAACTACAGCGTCATGGGTTCCAATACGCTGCCCTATATTGAGGTAGTGCCCAAGGGCGGACGCTCCCGGCTGGATATCAGCTTTTGACCGTGGAAGGAGATGGAGCCCCGATGCTGCGGGATAAAAACAGGAATTCCGCCGAAACCTTCCTGATGGTCGGCGTTTTCGGCGTGTTTGCCTTTTTGGCAGTGCTGCTGACCCTGATGGGCGCAAAGGCTTACCGCGGAATTGCCGGCAGGATGGAGGAAAACAACAGCCTTCGTTCCTCCCTGTCCTATGTGGCCAACAAGGTGCGGGCCGGCGACCATTCCGGCGGCGTTTCGCTGGAAGAGCGCAACGGCATGCAGGTGCTCTGCCTGTCCGAAACAGTGGACGGCGAGACTTATGAAACGCTTTTGTTTTTTGCAGACGGATGGCTGCGGGAATATGCGGCGGTGGCGGGTTATGCGGATGAGCTTTCGCCCGATGACGGCGAACAGGTGGCAGAACTCGCGGATTTTTCCATGGAACGGCAGGGGGATGCGCTCCTGCTGACAGCCGAAGCCGTTGAGGGCGGGACGATGAGCCTGACGGTTTCCGTGCGGAGCGAAGGGGGGCTGGAATCATGAGCCGACCAACCCGGGCGCAGAGTTTCTTTCTGGAGCTTGCGATGGTGATCCTGTTCTTTTCTTTGGCTGCCGCGGTGGTGGTTCGTTTTTTTGCGGCGGGGAATGAACTGAGCAACCGCAGCCGCGATGTAAACGGGGCCGTTTTGGCGGCTCAGAGCATGGCGGAGAGCCTTGCGGCGGAAAGCGCTCCCTCCGGCGAAACGGAATGGTCCGTCTATTATGACGCCGACTGGAATCCCTCCGAAACGCCGGCCGCTTTCCGGCTGGACGTTTCCGCCCTCCCGGAAGAGACCGGGGCGGGGGTATTGTACCGCTATGAGATTGCCGTGACGGCGGAGGGGGAAACGGAACCGCTGTTTACCCTGGACACCGCGCGATACCGGCCGGAAAAGGAGGGGGCGCGATGAGCGCGAAAAAAAAGGAAGCCGCCCCGTTCGGCGTGGGGATTTCCTCGCTGCTGATGGTGTTTGTGGTGCTGTGCCTGACCGTTTTCGGGGTGCTGGCCTATATGACGGCCCGGGCGGACCACCGTCTGACCCAGCGGTCGGCCCAGATGGTGCAGGCTTATTACGCGGCGGACACCCGCGCGGAAGAAGCCCTCGCCCGGCTGGACGAAGCGCTTTCGGCGATGCCCGGCGAGGAGGCGCTGGAGGCTGCCGGTTTTTCCGTGTCGGAGGAAGAAGGCGCTTTAACGGGAGATTTGGAAATCCCGGTGGACGGCACGCGGGTCTACCGGCTGCGGGTTCGGATTGAAAACGGGGAATATGCCGTAACAGCCCGCCAAACCGAGGATAACACGGTCTGGGAAGAGGAGCATTTGGATGTCTGGGACGGACAGTAGACGGCTGCGGCATATTCGCAAAAGGAGGAGACTTGTATGGTACGTTTCGCTACGGTAAGGGATGCGGAACAACTGGAAATATTGAATGCTGAATTTAACGGAGACGGTGAGACATGCCTGGAGGCGGTTAAGGAATCGCTATTGCATAACCGGCAGGAAATTGTTATCGTAGATGAGGAAGCGGAGATTCTTGCCGGTTTCCTATGTGTCCAACTGAAGAAATCGTTTTGTTATGAGGAATATATGCCTGAAATAACGGAGCTTTATGTGAAGCCGGGTTTTCGCAGGCGTGGGATTGCAAAAGAAATGCTTTTATTTGCAGAAAACTATTGTGTGAAAAATTTTTCGTTTCATGAAATTATCCTGCTGACGGGGGATGACAATGATATAGCGCAAGCATTGTACCGAAAATTAGGGTACCGGGATGAAGGAGAGATTCATTTGGCAAAGCCTTTTCCGGCACCTGTCGAAGATTTTGCGCCGGATATCTGTAAAATAGGCGGCTAATGCTTAAACTCCGGGAGAGGTTTTTGACTCGCCTTGACGCGCGTTGTAATATGCTTCTCCTCAGGCCGAATTTATGTGAAAGGCGACCGGATGTCTGCACTCTTTCTATCTGTGCCGACAGTGAAACGGTCGGCATGGTATTTTTTATGAATGATATGATGCAAGCTCTGCAAGTGGCAATCGAGCGAAAGGCGTCGGATATTTTCATCGTATCCGGCTTTCCGATGGCTTTTAAGATTAACGACGTGATTGAGCCGGTGGACGCGGAGCGGCTGATGCCGGAGGCGACGGAATCCCTCATCCGGCAGATTTACGAGCTGGAAGGCAGCCGCGGGATGGACATCCTGAACCGGGAGGGCGACGACGACTTTTCCTTTTCCATCCCGGGGTTGGGCAGATTCCGCTGCAACGCCTATAAACAGCGGAATTCCCTGGCGGCGGTGCTGCGGGCGGTGTATTTCAGCCTCCCGGATTACCGCACGCTGAATATTCCGGAAACGGTGGTGGAGCTGTCCGCCAAAAAGAAAGGGCTGGTGCTGATTACCGGTTCGGCGGGCAGCGGGAAATCCACTACCCTGGCCTGCATCATCGACCGAATCAACAACACCCGCCGCAGCCACGTCATCACCATCGAGGACCCCATTGAGTTCCTCCATTCCCATAAGAAGAGCATTGTGAGCCAGCGGGAAGTCTCCCACGACACCGCCAGCTATGCGCAGGCCCTCCGCGCCGCCCTGCGGCAGTCGCCGGACGTCATCCTGCTTGGGGAAATGCGGGATTTCCACACCATTCAGACCGCGCTTACCGCAGCGGAAACCGGCCAGCTGGTGCTGTCCACCCTCCACACCATCGGCGCGGCCAAAACAGTGGACCGCATTGTGGACGTTTTCCCCGGCGATCAGCAGCAGCAGGTCCGGATTCAGCTTTCCATGGTGCTGGAAGCGGTGGTTTCCCAGCAGCTGATTCCGACGGTGGACGGGAAACTGGTCCCCGCCTTTGAAATCATGCTGGTCAACAGCGCCATCCGCAACCTCATCCGGGAAGGAAAGACCTACCAGATCGACAATGTCCTCTTTACCGGTGCGTCGGAAGGGATGCGCACCATGGACGGGGATATCCTGCGGCTTTATAAATCCGGCGTCATTTCCAAAGACAACGCCCTCCTTTACTCGGTCAACCCGGACGCGCTGGTGCGGAAGCTCTGATGGAGAAGAAAGTTTGGATCATGCGGCGGGACGGGGGAAAAAGCCATTATGCGGCGGGGCTCATTCTGCCGCTGGCGATTGGAATCCCGGCCGCCATGGCGCTTTTGGCGGGAACCGTTGTCCTGGGGCTGCGCTGCGGGCTCCCCATGGAGCAGCTGACTTTGGCGGCCTGCCTCCTGATTACGGCCCTGCTGATCTGGCTGGCAGTCCGGACGGGCCGGAAGAGTCTCCGTGACGGGCAGATTTTCTGGCAGGACAGTGAAGAGCAGCTTTTTGCGGCGGATCTGCGGCAGTTTGCCCCCGCGCGCCGGGATATTTTTTCTCAAATCGGCGCGGCGCTCCGGGTCCAAAAGCTGCTGGATCAGATTCCGGAGGGAGAGGTCCCTTCGTGGATACAGGCAAACGGCATCCGGCTTTTGTCTGCGGAACATATTCGGGAGCGGCGGAACAGCTGGGCTGCGGTCTGCCGGGTCCGTTATCCAAACGGCGGGGAGGGAACCCGCACCTTCATTCTGCCCAGAGGGCTGGAAGGGGAGGAGGAGCTGATTTCCGTCCTGCAGCGGATGGAGCAGTCCGAGGTTGCGCCGCAGATGCGCGCCGACCGCAGCACGGCAGGCATTCTTGTCAGCCTGCTGGGGGCTGTGGTGTTCGGCGGCCTGTGCCTGATGAGCCATCCGGCGGTCGGAAAGCTCTCCTCTTCCATCTACTTCCCCATGCTGGGGCTGACGGCGGCAGCGCTGGCCGTGCTGGTATATTTTGCTATCCGGAAATACCGCGGAGAATAATCAATCCCCGGCTGCGCCCTTGCGGAACAGCCGGGGATTTTTGGCAGAATCAGGATTTTTTTCGCCATTTCAGCAGAAGCGCCGAATTGATGATAACCAGGACCGACCCAGCGTTATGTACCAGAGCGCCTACCACGGGATTGAGAATACCGGTGATGGCAAGGGCGATGGCGAGGAAGTTCAGCGCCATGGAGAAGGTCAGGTTCAGTTTGATAACCGTCATCATCCTTCTGGACAGGGCTACCAGATGGGGGAGCTCCCGAATTTCGTCGTCAACCAGCGCGATGTCGGCGGCGTCCACTGCGATATCACTCCCCACGCCGCCCATGGCGATGCCCACATCCGCTTTTTTCAGGGCGGGCGCGTCGTTGATCCCGTCTCCGATCATGCAGACCGCCTGCTGCTGCGCCTGATAGCTGCCGATCCAGCGGAGCTTATCCTCCGGCAGGCAGTCCGCGTGCACTTCTTCCATGCGGAGCTGTCCGGCAATGGCTGCGGCGGCGTTTTTGTGATCGCCGGTCAGCAGTACCGGCCGGACGCCCATCTGATGCAGGCTGCGGACCATGGCGGCGCTTTCCGGGCGCAGCGTGTCCGCCAGGACCAGATAGCCGGCCGGTTTGCCGTCAACGGCGAGATAGATGACGGTGCGGCCCTTCTCCTGATGCCGCGCCGCTTCTGCCTTGGCGCTTTCCGGCAGCAGAACATGGTTTTCCGCCAGCATTTTGGCGTTCCCCGCCATAACGCTGTGCCCTTCCACCGAGGCGGACACGCCCTGTCCCGGGATCATGCGGAATTCCGCAGCAGGGGGAAGGGGCTCCCCGTTCGATTCGCGGCGGCACTGCACTACCGCCTTGCCCAGAGGATGCTCGGACAGCTGCTCGGCGGCTGCCGCCAGGCGGTAAAGGCCGTCCTCTGAGTAATCGTCGGAAAGGCTTTTGATTTCCGTCACTTTGGGGGCGCCGAAGGTCAGGGTACCCGTTTTGTCAAAGGTGATGCGGGTCACTTTGGCAAGACGCTCCAGCGCGTCCCCTTCCCGGACCAGAAAGCCGTGCCTGGTGGCATTGCCGATTGCCGCCATGATGGCGGTGGGCGTGGCCAGGACCAGCGCGCAGGGACAAAAAACGACCAGAATGGTGACCGCCCGGATGACTTCCCCGGAAATGAGCCAGGTAAGAGCTGCGGCCGTAAGGGCGATGACGACAATCCAGGTGGCCCAGCGGTCCGCCAGCCCGACGATTTTTGCCTTTCCGGCGTCGGCGGACTGGACCAGGCGGATCATCCGCTGGATGGAGCTGTCCTCGCCGACTTTTCTGGCCTCCATCTCAAAGGCGCCGAACTGGTTTACCGTCCCGCTGGACACTTCGTCCCCGGCGGATTTGTCCACAGGCAGGGATTCTCCGGTCATAACAGCCTGGTTGATGGAGGTCTGGCCTTTGGTAATCACGCCGTCCACCGGGACCGTCTCTCCGGGAAGGACCCGCAGCAGGTCGCCCACCTGAACATCCTCCGCGGGAATGACCTCCTCCCCGCCGTGCCGCAGTACCCGCGCCGTCTGGGGGGTGAGATGAACCAGTTTTTCGATGCCGGCCCGCGCCTTCGCCACCGTCAGGTCCTCCAGCAGCGCGCCCAGCTGCATGATGAACGCCACTTCCCCGGCGGCAAAATCCTCGCCGATGCAGACGGATGCGATCAGCGCCAGCGACACCAGCACGTCCGCTTTGATGTCGAAGGCTGTCACGAGCCCGATTACCGCTTCCAGAATGATGGGGATGCCGCAGAGAATAATGGCCGCCCACGCCGCGTCAAAGGGGAGGGGAACCAGGTCAAAGATGCTGACGACAAGGCTGATTCCGGAAATCGTCAGGAGGACAATGTCCTTTTTGGTTCCGCCCAGTTCCAGCAGATGCTCCAGCTTTTTCATCAGGGATTTCATACCGCGCCTTCCTTTCATACATATGGGGGTATGCGTATATTATACCCCCAGGGGTATCAGTTGTCAAGGAGGCAGATGAAAAAATCAAAAAAATGGTGCGCCGTATTCGGCGAAATCCGCCGGTTGGCTGTATGAACAATAGTCGTGTTCGTTATTGCAGGGGCCGCGGGTTCCCTGAACGCCGCTTCTTGACAAAACCCTCCGTTTTGCATATAATGAACACATGTCCATCGAGCAGAGGAGGGATTGGAATGAGACAATGCATGGACGCGGAAAATCTGCACCGCAGGCTGAAAAAAATCATCGGGCAGGTGCAGGCGATTGACCGGATGGTGGACGAGGACGTCCCCTGCGAGGACATCCTTTCTCAGATCAGCGCGGCGAAATCGGCTCTGAACAAGGCGGGCCAGGTGGTCCTGGAAGGGCACATCAAGCACTGCGTGAAGGACGGAATCGAACACGGCGATGCGGACAAGACAATCGAAAACTTCACCAAAGCCGTGGAGCGCTTCGCAAATATGCAGTAAGGAATAAACAAACGAAAAAATGCCTCCCGCTGCGGAAAAAGATGCAGCGGGAGGCATTTCTGCGCCCAAAAACAGAGGACGGCATGGCCGAAAATGGCCATGCCGTCTTTTAAAGCTGCGGGACACGTGCCGAAGCAGGTCTCAGTTTAATTTGGCAAGAATTTCCTTGCGGAACAGCTCCTCTGTGGTTTCCGGCGTGAAGGTAAACAGCGTGCCGTCAATTGTCACGCAAACGCCTTTTTCACAGTTCCCCGTGCAGAAGGAGGCGGCCAGCGTGATTTTGTCCTCCAGATGATTTTCCTGAATCAGGCGCTGGATGGTTTCCAGGACCTGATGAGAACCCCGCACATGGCAGGAGCTGCCGAGACAAACGGTAAGTTTCATATGGAAATTACCTCCTTAGTTCTTGCGGTCAGCGATCGCATCCAGCCGTTTATTGCGGAAATACAGGATGATATCGAC
>DVFM01000055.1 GCA_018713245.1 Candidatus Merdivicinus intestinavium | reverse complement strand
ATCCGCATCGTTTATGACCTTGTGGGCTTTATCCCGCTGAATGAACTGATGAAAGAGGAAACGGCATGACCCCGAAAGGCCATGCCATTCCCTCTAAAACACAATTACTTTCTTATGGCACCCCGGCTTTTCCGGCGGGGGCTTTCTGCATATCGGGAAAAGGTCAGATTTCCTCCACGTGGATTTCCACTTCATGGCCGCATTCCGCGGAGCGGATGATTCCGTCGATAATAGCCTGGTTGTAGATAATCTGGGAGGTGGGGATGGGGGCGGGGAGGTTCTGTTCCACCGCGTCCACAAAGGAGCGGCATTTCAGGAAGAACCGGTCCTCCTTGGCGTCGTGGAGGGGAATGGGGGTGGAGGTGGGCTCGCCGAATTCGTCGTGGAACAGGGTCACATTGCCGCAGCTGCCGTCCCAGGCGCCGCCCCAGAGGGACTCGGGGTTGGCGGGCTCCACCTTTAAGCCCGCGTCGGTGCCCAGGAAAATGGTGCTGCCGGTGGTGTCCATGTGCATGGCCCAGGACATGCGGAAGTCCAGCGTAATGCCGCCCTCCAGGCGGATAAAGGCCCCGCAGAAATCGTCAACGGAGAAGCGTTTGGCGTCCTCCTCGGAATTATATTTGGGGTTTTTGCCAAAATAATCGTAGGAAACGGCGGAAACGGTCAGGGGCTTGGGGTAGCCCAGGGCGTTCAGGACCATATCCAGGGAGTAGCAGCCGATGTCGGCCAGGGCGCCCACGCCGGCGTACTGCTTCTCGATGAAGGTGCTGCCGGGGATGCCGCGGCGGCGGCCGCCGCCGGTCTGGATATAATAGATTTTGCCCAGCTTGCCGCTCTGGACGATCTCCTTGATTTTTTTCATCCGGCCGTCATAACGGGGCTGGAAGCCGATGGTGACGATCTTGCCGGTTTCCTTTTCCACCCGGCGAATTTCCTGGGCGTCCTCCAGGGTGACGGTCATGGGCTTTTCCAGAAGGACATGGCACCCCGCCCGCAGCGCGGCGATGGCGCAGACGGCGTGGGTGGAGTTGTAGGTGCAGACGCTGACGGCGTCGGGCTTCAGGGTCCGGAGCATCTCCTCCGTGTCCTCGAAATCCCTGGCGTCGGGGAGGTTGTAGCGGTCGAAGAAGGCCCGGGCTTTTCCGGGGATAATATCGGAGCCGCCGACAATTTCCACATCCTCCATTTGCAGATAGGCGTTTATGTGGGCGTTGGCGATGCCGCCGGTGCCGATAATGGCAATTCTGAGCTTGTTCATGGTAAAATTCATCCCTTCCTGATAAAAATGCGGGTTTCAGCGGTGGATTTCTATCGGTTTTATCTTAATGCCTGGGGGATGGAATGTCAATCGGTTTTCCAAAATTGCCCGGCAGAATTTCCCTTGCGTTTTTCGGAAATTTTGCACAACCGGAGTGCAAATATTTGTTCGGCAACGGCTTGAAAAAGCGGGCGCAGTGTGCTACAATAAAGTCGTCTGATTGCCCCGCAAGGGGCGGAGCGGAGGGGTGCAGATGGAGAAGGAACGGAAATTTAAATTAGTGTCCAATTATCAGCCGACCGGCGACCAGCCGCAGGCCATCGACAAGCTGACCGAGGGGGTTCTGCGGGGGGACCGGGCTCAGACGCTTCTGGGCGTCACCGGCTCCGGCAAGACCTTTACCATGGCAAACGTCATCGCCCGGGTGAACAAGCCCACCCTGGTGCTGGCCCACAACAAGACGCTGGCGGCCCAGCTCTGTTCCGAGTTCCGGGAATTTTTCCCGGAGAACGCGGTGGAGTATTTCGTCAGCTACTACGATTACTACCAGCCGGAAGCCTACATTCCCGGCACGGACACCTACATTGAGAAGGATTCCTCCATCAACGACGAAATCGACAAGCTGCGCCACTCCGCCACCTGCGCTTTGGGGGAACGCAACGACGTGATTATCGTGGCCAGCGTCAGCTGCATCTACTCCCTGGGCGCGCCGGAGGATTACCGGAGCATGGTCGTTTCCCTGCGGCCCGGCATGCAGATGGAGCGGGACGAGCTGCTCAGAAGGCTGGTGGACCGCCAGTACGACCGCAACGATTTGAACTTTGTCCGGGGGAAATTCCGGGTCCGGGGGGATGTGGTGGAGATTTTCCCGGCGGGAAGCAGCGAAACCGCCGTCCGGGTGGAGTTTTTCGGCGACGAGATCGACCGCATCTCCGAGTTCGTCCCCCTGACCGGGGAGGTCAAGGCGGTGATGAGCCATGTGATGATCTACCCCGCCTCCCACTTCATCACGCCCCCCGGCAAGCTCAAGGAGGCCGTGGACGAAATTGAAGCGGAGCTCCAGGAGCGGGTGAAATACTTCAAGGAAAAAGGGATGCTGCTGGAAGCCCAGCGCATCGAGCAGCGCACCCGGTACGATATGGAAATGCTGGAGGAAATCGGCTTCTGCAAGGGCATCGAGAACTACTCCCGCATCCTGTCCGGCCGCGCGCCGGGGAGCACCCCCTACACCCTCCTGGACCATTTCCCGGAGGATTACCTGATGTTCATCGACGAGTCCCACGTCACCGTCCCCCAGGTGCGGGGGATGTATTTCGGCGACCGGGGGCGCAAGCAGACCCTCATCGATTACGGCTTCCGCCTGCCCTCCGCCTTTGACAACCGCCCCCTCAACTTCGACGAATTCCAGAGCAAAATCCATCAGGTGGTGTACGTTTCCGCCACCCCCGCCCAGTTTGAGCGGGAGCAGAGCACCCAAATGGCCGAACAGGTCATCCGCCCCACCGGGCTGGTGGACCCGGAGGTCATCGTCAAGCCGGTGGAGGGCCAGATTGAGGACCTCCTGAGCGAGATCAACGGCCGGGTGGAGCGGGAGGAGCGCACCCTGGTTACCACCCTGACCAAAAAGATGGCCGAGGACCTGACCGACTACCTGAAGGGCTTCGGGGTCCGGGTGCGGTATATGCACCACGACATCGACACCATGGAGCGGATGGAAATTATCCGCGACCTGCGGCTGGGGAAATTCGACGTGCTGGTCGGCATCAACCTGCTGCGGGAGGGCCTGGACATCCCGGAGGTGAGCCTGGTGGCCATTCTGGACGCCGACAAGGAAGGATTCCTGCGCTCCGAAACCTCCCTCATCCAGACCATCGGCCGCGCCGCCCGAAACGCCGGGGGCCAGGTCATCATGTACGCCGACAGCGTCACCGATTCCATGGAACGGGCCATCCGGGAAACCAACCGCCGCCGGGAAATCCAGATGGCCTACAACAAAGAACACGGCATCACCCCGAAAACCATCGTCAAATCCGTGGCCGAGATCATCGAGATTTCCGCCAAGGACACGGTGGACAAGAAGAAAAAGCGGCTTTCCGACGCCGAGAAGCAGCAGCTCATCAAGGCTTACACCGCCGAAATGAAGGAAGCGGCGAAGCTCCTGGAATTCGAGCAGGCGGCTTTTCTGCGGGATAAAATCAAAAAATTACAGGACGAACTGGACGGCAGCGCCAAGCCGAAGAAGCGCCGCTGACCGCCGGAAGGAGCGGATTTTATGGCAGACAGAGAACAGCTTTCCACCCAGAACAGCGTCTACCGCGTGGGGAAAACCACCACCCGCCCGGCGGGAGAATGGTCGGGGAGCATCCACCGGCTGCTCCGTTTTTTTGAGGAGAAGGGCCTGCGGGTGCCTCATCCCATCGGCATCGCGGACGGCATCGAAACGCTGGAATACATCGAAGGGGAGTTTGTCTCCCCCTATCGATGGACCGACGAGGCCCTTTTCGCCGTGGGACAGATGACCGCGCAGCTCCACCGGGCGGCGGAGGACTTCCCGGTTTTGCCGGATGACCGGTGGAAACCCTGGTGCCTGCGGGAAATCGGGGGCAATCCGCGGGTTTACAGCCACGGGGACCTCGCCCCCTGGAATATGGTGACCGAAAACGGCATGCCCAAAGCCCTCATCGACTGGGAATACGCCGGGCCGATCGACCCTATGGTGGAGCTGTCCCGGGTCTGCTGGCTTTTCCCGCAGCTGGTGGACGACGATTTGGCGGCCCTCTACGACCTGCCTTCCCCGGAAAAGCGGGCGGAACAGGTGCGGCTCGTCTGCGAGGGCTACGGCCTGCCGAGGGAGCAGCGGCTGTGCTTGACGGAGCAGATTCTGGAAACCGTGATCTGCGAAACCGCCCACGAGGCTATTGACCCGGGGCTGACCTTTGAAAGCGAAGGTTCCCTTTGGGGGATGGCCTGGCGGACCCGGAGTGTTTACTGGATTTGGCGGAACCGGAAGGTGCTGGAGCGGGCGCTGGAACGGTAGGAGAACTTGGCCGGACATCCCCGAATATGTTCTGATTGAAAGAATGACAGGAGGATTTTTATGAACTTGCCGGAACCGTCCTTTGGCCCCGTCAACAGCATGGGAAACTACAGATATGCCGTAATTTTGGCGAAAGAAGGCGGGAAATTCCTCTGGTGCCGCCAGAAAGGGAAAACCACCTGGGAAATCCCCGGCGGGCACATTGAGCCGGGCGAAACCCCGGAACAGGCTGCGCGGCGGGAACTGTTTGAGGAAACCGGCGCGGAGGAATTCGCCATCCGGCCCGTTTTTGACTATTGGGCAAAAGATGAGAAAGGGGAATCCACCGGCGTGGTGTTCCTGGCGGAGATTACCCGGCGGGGCAGTATCCCCCCGAGCGAGATGGAGGAGGTCCGCCCGGCGGACGAAATCCCCGGCGAATGGAGCTGGCCCCGGATCCAGCCGAAAATTCTGGGGCATTATCGGGAGATGGCGGAGGACGCCCATGGTTGACCAGATTTTGGACGGCGTTTCCTTCCGGATGAAAACCCCCTTCGATTTTGGCTTTGTGTCCCGGTGGATTTGTACGATGGCTGAAATGGAGAAAAATAATAGTGAAGAAAAAAATCAGAATCCTTCTTATAATGTGCTTATTAGCTATTTTATGTATTTGCGGTTATATTTTTTTTCGCTACCAGAATACTTCTTCAGAACGATTGCCAGACAGATATGATGGTGCCATTGAGCAAATTCACAGTGCAGTAGATAAAGACAGTGATGGTATTGACGACCAGATAGATATTTTGCAGGGAGCATTGAATTACATTGCGTCCAAGCCTAAATATAAAAGCCAATATTATCAAACAGGCTATTCCAATGATGAATATGGAGTATGCACGGATGTAGTTGCTCATACATTAAATAATGCGGGTTATGATCTCATGATTTTAATACAGGAGGATATAAAAGCAAACCCAAATGATTATAACATTGATGTGCCGGATATCAATATTGATTTCAGGCGTGTAAGAAACTTAAAGGTTTATTTTTCACACTCTGCTATAAGTCTTACCACAGATATTTCCGCAATAGAAGAATGGCAGGGAGGGGATATTGTAATATTTCAGAACCATATAGGAATTGTTTCTGACCGACGGAATAGGAACGGCGTACCATATGTAATACATCATAATGACCCATGGCAGAAAACATATGAGCAGGATATTCTTGAAAACAGGGATGATGTCATTGGCCATTATAGAATTGCCGAGTAATTATGGGGGAGTCAATATTATGACCACAAACAGTATCGAAACAGAGCGGCTGCTCATCCGCAGCACTCGAGAAGAGGACGGAGAATTCTGCCTGAGCATGTGGCTGGACGAGGAAATGGGAAAATACCTTTCCGACCCGCCCCGGGACAAGGCGGATGAGGCGGAGCTGAATTTTGCCCAAGGCATCGAGGAACAAGAAGGTTGGTATCCCTTTGTGGCCGAGCTGAAATCCACCGGGGAACGGATGGCCACCTGTTCCTTCGTCCCCGGCGAGGACGGGAAAACCTGGGATTTGGGCTACTGCGTCCATAAAAATTACTGGCGGCAGGGCTTTGCCGCGGAAATGATAAAAGCCCTGATGGAAGAAGCGTACCGCCGGGGAGGCCGCAGCTTTACGGCGGCAGTGGCAAAGGAAAACGCCGGGTCCAACGCCGTTCTGCGGAAGCTGGGATTTTCTGTGGAAAAGGAGGGCTCCTTCCGCAAGCGGGGGACGGACATCGTTTACCCGGAATACATTTACCGGCTGGATTTGGAATAAAAAGATTTGAATGAAACGGGAAAAGGAGTAAGCTATGGCCCAGGACAAACAATATCTGGTGATTTACGATTCCCAGTATGGGTTTACGGAACAGTACGCCCGGTGGATTGCGGAGGATTTGGGCGGAGACTGCGCAGCCCGGAAGGACGTGAACCCCCAACAGCTGCAAAAATATGACGGGCTGATTTACGGCGGCGGGCTGTACGCCGGGGGCGTCAGCGGCTTGAAATGGTTTGCCAAACAGCTCCCGTCCCTGGCCGGGAAACGGATCGCCCTTTTTACCTGCGGCGTGGCGGACCCTTCCGAGCCCCAAAATGTTGCCCATATCCGGGAGGGGATGGCCAAAATTCTCACAGCGGAACAGATGGAACTGCCTATTTTCCACCTGCGGGGCGGCATTGATTACAGCAGGCTGGGATTTGTCCACAAATCCATGATGGGGATGTTAAAAAAGATGCTGGAATCCAAGCCGGAACAGGAACTGACCGGCGAGGACCGGCAGATTCTGGCCACTTACGGAAAAATCGTTGACTTTACCGACCGGGCGTCGATCCGGCCTTTGATTGAATGGGCGGAGAAGGGAGAAGATTAGATGAATAAAGTGAAAATTACGGTGCTGAAAACCACCTTTGACGCGGAGCTTGCCGCCCAGTACGGCGCGGAGGGACTGACGGCCTGCCCCATGATGAAGGAAGGGCAGGTATTTTTCGCCGATTACGCCAAGCCGGAGGGGTTCTGCGATGAGGCGTGGAAGGCAATTTATCAGTATGTTTTCGCCCTGGCCCATGGGGCAGGGAAGGACGTTTTCTATTTCGGCGACTGGATCAGAGAGCCGGGCGTGGCCATTTGCAGCTGCAACGACGGCCTGCGGCCGGTGATTTTCAAGCTGGAAGCCACGGAACAGGAGTCCGCGCTGGATTACACGCCGGTGCGGTAATCAGGGGGGCCGAGACATGCAGGGAGTGCGTATTTATCAGATCCCGCCGTGCAGAATGGTTTCCTCCGGAACCGGGATGTTCGGGGACGGGGTTCTGGAACGGTTCAACGCCTGGTTTTCCCGGCAGCCCCGGGGGATTTTCCCGAAGGATTTCCTGTTTTGGGACGGGGCGGGGTTCCGGTGGCTGTACCTTTACGAGAAAGGGATGGAGGTCCCGCCGGAATTTGACATTATGGATTTTCCCGGCGGCCTGTATGCCGTGGCAACGGATATTGACGGGCAGGCGGACATGGAGGCCCTGAACCGGGAAGTGGATGCTTTTTTGGAGAAAAGCGGCTTTGAACGGGACCCGGACCGCTTTGACCTGGGCAAGATCATCACCCCGCCCTCTGTCAGCGAAATCCTGGGATACAATCAGATGGACTATTACACCCCCATTCGCGCGAAACAAAAATAGAAAGGAACCAAAGTTATGGCAATGGACAAGCTGGTGGTCAAAGGGGCCAGAGAGCATAATTTGAAAAATGTGGATGTGACCATCCCCCGGGACAAGCTGGTGGTATTCACCGGCCTTTCCGGTTCGGGGAAATCCTCCCTGGCCTTTGACACCATTTACGCGGACGGGCAGCGGCGGTATGTGGAAAGCCTTTCCTCCTACGCCCGGCAGTTTTTGGGGCAGATGGAAAAACCCGATGTGGATTACATCGAGGGCCTTTCCCCGGCCATTTCCATCGACCAGAAAACCACCTCCAAAAATCCCCGTTCCACGGTGGGGACGGTGACGGAAATCTACGACTACCTGCGGCTTTTGTACGCCCGCATCGGCGTGCCCCACTGCCCGGTCTGCGGCCGGGAAATCAAGCAGCAGACGGTGGACCAGATCATCGACAGGCTGCTGTCTTACCCCGAACGGACCAAAATCCAGCTGCTGGCCCCCGTCGTCCGGGGCCGCAAGGGCGAGCATGTCAAGGAGTTTGAAAGCGCCCGGAAAAGCGGCTTTGTCCGGGTCCGGGCCGACGGCATCCTGTACGACCTGTCGGAAGAGATCAAGCTGGAAAAAAACAAAAAGCACAGCATTGAAATCGTGGTGGACCGGCTGATGGTCAGCGAATCGGTCCGCTCCCGGATGACCGATTCGGTGGAAACGGCGCTGCGGCTGTCCGGCGGCCTGCTCATCGCCGATGTGGAGGGGGAGGATATCCTCTTTTCCCAGAACTACGCCTGCCCGGAGCACGGCGTTTCCATCGGCGAGCTGGAACCCCGGATGTTTTCCTTCAATAACCCCCTGGGGGCCTGCCCCACCTGCACCGGTTTGGGCACCTTTATGAAGGTGGACCCGGACATGGTGGTGCCCAACAAGTCCCTGTCCATCCGGGGCGGGGCCATCAAAGCCAGCGGCTGGTATTTCGGGGAGAGCGGCACCATCGCCCAGATGTACTATGAGGCCCTGGCCAAGCACTACGATTTTTCCCTGGACACCCCCTTTCAGGGGCTGACCAAAAAGCAGCAGGACGTCATCCTCTACGGCACCAAGGGGGAGCGCATCCGGATGGTGCGGAAAAACGAGTACGGCTCCGGCACCTATGAAACCGAGTTTGAAGGGGTGGTCAACAACCTGGAGCGGCGGTTCCGGGAGACGCAGTCAAACTACGTTCGGGATGAAATCACCCAGGTGATGAGCGCCGTCCCCTGCCCCGACTGCAAAGGCGAGCGGCTCAAAAAAGAGTATCTGGCCGTCACCGTGGGGGGCAAAAATATCAGCGATTTCTGCAAAATGTCGGTCAACGAGGCCCTGAACTTCATGGAGAATCTGGCTCTGTCGGAGCGGGACTCCATGATTGCCGCACAGATTTTAAAAGAAGTAAAGGCCCGGCTGGGATTCTTGAAGAGCGTCGGGCTGGAATACCTGACCCTCTCCCGGGCATCGGCCACCCTGTCCGGCGGCGAAAGCCAGCGCATCCGGCTGGCCACCCAGATCGGCTCCTCTCTGGTGGGGGTGCTGTATATCCTGGACGAACCCTCCATCGGGCTGCACCAGCGGGACAACGACAAGCTGCTGGCCACCCTCCAAAGGCTCCGGGACATCGGCAACACCCTGATTGTGGTGGAGCATGACGAGGACACCATGCGGGCGGCGGATTTCATTGTGGACGTTGGCCCCGGCGCCGGCGTCCACGGCGGCGAAATCGTCTGCGCCGGCACTCCGGCGGAAATTATGGCCTGCGAAAACTCCATTACCGGCCAGTACCTTTCCGGCAAGCGGAAAATCCCGGTTCCGGCGGAACGGCGGCCGGGGAACGGCAACTTCCTCACCATCAAAAAGGCCCGGGAAAACAACCTCAAGGGCATTAACGTGAAAATCCCTCTGGGGACCTTCACCTGCGTTTCCGGCGTGTCCGGTTCCGGCAAGTCGAGCCTGGTCAACGAGGTGCTGTTCAAAACCCTGTCCTCCACCCTCAACGGTTCCCGCCTGAAGCCGGGGAAATCGGACGGCATCGACGGGCTGGAATTCCTCGATAAAGTCATCGACATCGACCAGTCCCCCATCGGCCGGACGCCGCGCTCCAATCCCGCCACCTACACCGGCGTCTTTACCGACATCCGGGAGCTGTTCGCCCAGACCGCCGACGCCAAGATGCGCGGGTATAGCAGCAGCCGCTTTTCCTTTAACGTCAAGGGCGGCCGGTGCGAGGCCTGCGAGGGCGACGGCATTCTGAAAATCGAGATGCATTTTCTTCCCGACATTTTCGTCCCCTGCGAGGTCTGCAAGGGCAAGCGGTACAACCGGGAGACGCTGGAGGTCAAATACAAGGGCAAGAGCATTTACGACGTGCTGGACATGACGGTGGAGGAGGCGCTGGACTTTTTCGACAGCATCCCCCGCATCAAGCGGAAAATCGAGACCATCTACGAGGTGGGCCTGGGCTACGTTAAGCTGGGCCAGCCCGCCACAACCCTGTCCGGCGGCGAAGCCCAGCGGGTGAAGCTGGCCACCGAGCTCTCCCGCCGTGGGACCGGCAAGACCATCTATATCCTGGACGAGCCCACCACCGGCCTGCACAGCTACGATGTCCAGAAGCTCATCGACGTGCTTCAGAAGCTGGTGGACGCCGGGAACACCGTGGTGGTTATCGAGCACAATCTGGACGTGCTGAAAACCGCCGACTGGATCATCGACCTGGGCCCGGAGGGCGGCGACCGGGGCGGCACCATCGTGGGCGCCGGCACGCCGGAACAGCTTGCCGCCATTCCGGAAAGCTATACCGGGCAGTATCTCAGGCCGCTGCTGTGAGGTAGGGACGGCTCTTTCTGCTGGCTGCCCGATGTGTTCCTGTCATTTTGCCGGACGCGAAGAAAAGCTGCGGAGTTTTCCACATTTTGCCGGTGAAGCTGTGGAAAACTCCGCGATTCGGCGCATGTTTCGGGACGCGGCGGGCATCCTAAAAACAGAGGCAGAATATTTTTGAATAATTTTAAAATATCTGCAAAATCCCGTTGACAGGCTGCCCGGACTGTGTTATAGTAAGGGTAGAAAAATTTGGAAAGGAGCCATTGCCATGAAGTATGTTTGCAGCGTGTGCGGTTGGGAATACGATGAAGAGGCCGGAATGCCGGAAGAGGGCATCGCCCCCGGCACCAAATTTGAGGACCTTCCCGAGGACTTTGCCTGCCCCATGTGCGGCGTCGGCAAGGACATGTTTGAAGTGCAGTAAAGCAGTTTCCGGCGGGCGGTGAAACGTCCGCCGGTTTTCATGAAAGCGATAGAAAGGGAGAAAAACAGTATGATGGCTGAAAAAATCAAGGACGGCATCTGGTCGGTCGGCATTTTGAACCCCAGTCTGCGGGTGTTCGACATCATCATGTCCACCGAGTACGGCACCTCCTACAATTCTTATATCGTAAAGGGCTCTGAAAAGACCGCCCTGGTCGAGTGCACCCACCTGACCTACTTTGACCGGTATCTGGAAAACATCCGGCAGGTCTGCGACCCTTCCGAAATTGATTACCTGGTTCTGAACCACAACGAGCCCGACCATGCCGGCGGCGTGGCCCGGCTGCTGGAACTGAATCCCAATATGGAGATCATCTGCTCTCAGGCCGGCTCCATTTATATCAAGAATATCACCAACCGCACCGACCTGAAGCTCCATGTGGTAAAGGACGGCGAGGAGATTTCCCTGGGCGGCAGGACCTTGAAATTCCTGGTGGCGCCGTTCCTCCATTGGCCGGACTCCATGTTCACCTGGGTTCCCGAGGATAAGACCCTGTTCCCCTGCGACTTCCTGGGCGGCCATTACTGCGAGCCCTTTACCTTTGACTACAACATTGCCCGCCCCGAGGCTTACGAGTCCTCCTTTAAGGGCTATTACGACGCCATTTTCGGGCCGTTCCCGACCTATGTCCAGAAGGGCCTGGAGAAAATCAAGGACCTGGACATCGAAATGGTCTGCCCCAGCCACGGCCCCGTCCTGACCAAGGGCTGCCGCCTGGAGTACGCCAAGGAGAAATACAGCGAGTGGTCCGCCCCCAAGGCGAAAGGCCCCAAACAGGTGCCGGTGTTCTACGTCAGCGCCTACGGCAACACCCGCAAGCTGGCCCACAAGATCGCCGAGGGCATCCGCCGCGCCCTGCCGGACGCCAATGTGGAAACCTTTGACATCATCAAGCACCCCATGGGCGACCTGGCCGCCAAATTGAACGGCTGCGACGCCTTTGCCGTCGGCTCCCCCACCCTCAACCGGGATGCGCTGCAGCCGGTGTGGGATCTGCTGAGCCGGGTGGACGCCATCAACAGCGCCAAACGCCCCGCCCTGATCTTCGGTTCCTACGGCTGGAGCGGCGAAGCTGCCGCCAACCTGAAGGCCCGTCTGGAAGGGCTCAAGATGAGCGTGTACGGCGATCCCTTCCGGGTTGTCTTTGTCCCCAGCGAGGAGGACCTGAAGAAGGCTGAGGAACTGGGCTTCCAGTTCGGCGAAAGCCTGAAATAAACGGCACATTTCATGAAAAACACCCTCGTCCGGTTCGGATGAGGGTGTTTTGGCGTTTACTCATTCAGATACTGCTCTGCGGGGTCCGGGTGGTCCAGAAAATACTCGCCCAGAACCGCATTTAAGCCGTACCAGCCCAGGCAGTCATCGGTAATTTCTCCGTTTTCCGTTTCACCGTAGAAAAAAATGGTCACCAGAGGATCCGAAAGGATGCGGCTTGTTTCCAACCCGCGGCGGGTGCAGAAGGATTCCACCGTCTGTGCGGAATCCAGGTCTGCGATATACAGGCCGCTCTGCCCGGCAATGCGGGGGTCTTCCTCTCCCGGTTCCGACAGAGCGGAAACCTGCTGCCGGATGCTTTCCCGCTGTTCCAGCGAGAGATCCTCATACCGCGCTTCGGCGTAAATGAGCCCCAAGCTGTCTTCCACAGCGGCGCCGGTGCAGAGGTCGGCGAAATAGAAGGTGACCTTTGCCGGTTTGCCCAGCACCTCCAGCTCCTTCTCCGGTTCCACGCAGAAGGCGGCAAAAAAATCCGACTCATTCGGGCTGAAAAGGCCGGAAGCGGTTCGGATAGCGGCATCTTCCAGAGAGAAGCCATAAGCCTCTGCTGTTTCGCCGGGAGTCATGCCCCATTCTGTTTTGGGAAAAGGAAGGCTGTTATCCGCAGTTTTGGGAGATTCATCTGCCGCACAGCCGCCAAGGACTGATGCGGCCAGCAGAAAGGCCAATGTCCATGCGAATATGCGTTTCATCTCAATTCCTCCTTATTTGATAAACGCCGCAGCATTTTTCCGCGTCAGACTTGGAAACGGCGGAGGGAGGGATGAACCGCCGTTTTCAGCAGCGGTTCTCTGCATGTTCGTTTCCGGTCCCGTCGCGGGGCCGGATTAGTTTTCCAGGATGCTTTGCAGTTCCTCGAATTTCTCCCGGGTAATCAGGGCGTCGCCCTCCCCGATTTTGAATTTCACCAGGTAGGTCCAGCGTCCGTAAGGGTAAATCATCTTCACCGCGGAGGTGTTGATGATGTAGGAGCGGTGGCTGCGCATAAACAGGGAGGGGCTTAGCTTTTCCCAGAGTTTGTTCAGGCTGTCGGCGGTGGTGTAGACCCCTTCGGTGGTGTGGATTTCCGTGGAACCTTCGCCGCGCCGGATGAAAATGATGTCCCCAACATCCACCAAAATCATCCCGTCGTGATTGCGGATGAGCAGTTTCTGCCGCCCCGCCGCCGCGTTGGCCGCCCGTTTTTCAAACATGACCCGCAGCTTGGAGAGGGTCTGGAGCACCCGTTCCACCTTAAAGGGCTTAATCAGATAGTCCGCAGCGTAAACCTCAAAGGCTTCCGGCATGTACTGGGCGTGGGCGGTGGCGATGATGATGGCGGCGTTGGGGACGGCTTCGGAAATTTTCCGGGCCGCCTCCAGTCCGGTGAGCTTTGGCATCTCGACATCCAGAAACACAACGTCCGGCTGGAGGGCGGCCGCTTTTTCCGCCGCCTCCGCGCCGTCCGCAGCCTCCCCGGCTACCGAGAAACCGTCGGCTTTTTCCACGATTTTGCGCATCACCAGCCGCATGGCGGCGTCATCGTCGGCCAAAAGCACTTTGAAGTCCACAGTATTCCTCCTTATATCAGCGCAGCTTCCGCCGGTACCGCGCCAGGTATCCCTGCCGAAGGGCCAGGGGCGGCTCCAGGATTTCGTTGGTAATCATAGCGCCGCGCAGGCCCTGGTTGCAGATGTGGGTGAGGTAGTGCAGGGTGGCGGACTGCTCCGGCTGGCTCTGCAAAAGCGGCCCTTCTTCCAGAGCGGATTCCCCTTCGGGGATGACGTTTTCCGGCCGCATCTGCTCCGGAACCAGCGGTTCCGGGACCAGTGTTTCATGGAGGAGGGGTTCCCTGGGGGGCAGGCTCCCGCCGGCATCCGGCGGAGGAGCCGCTTCCGGGGCGGGGGCCTGGGCTTTGTCCATCTGCCGGAATTCGCCGCGGGCGGGCAGCTCTACCCCCATTTTCCGGAGCCATTTGGCCCCCTGCTTCATCATTTTATCCATGTCCGCATTGTCCAGGACGTCCCCGGCAATGTCCAGCAGATCCGTTAAATCGGCCATATGGGACAGCTCCTTTCCGACGGCGCGCCGTTACTGGTCAATTTTCTGGCCTTCGGCGGTGGCGGGGCGGGCAATGGACTCCCGCATCTGGGTGTCGGCGTTGATGTTCTGCATGTTGTAGTAGTCCATGACGCCCAGCTTGCCTTCCCGCAGGGCTTCGGCCATCGCTTTGGGCACTTCGGCTTCCGCTTCCACAACCTTGGCCCGCATTTCCTGCACGGCTGCCTTCATTTCCTGTTCTCTGGCTACCGCCATGGCCCGGCGTTCCTCCGCCTTGGCCTGGGCGATGCGCTTGTCGGCTTCGGCCTGGTCGGTCTGGAGCTGTGCGCCGACGTTGCGGCCGACGTCGATGTCGGCGATGTCGATGGAGAGGATCTCAAACGCCGTACCGGCGTCGAGACCCTTGTTCAAGACCGTCTTGGAGATGGAGTCCGGGTTCTCGAGGACCTCCTTGTGGGAGAGGGAGGAACCGACGGTGGTGACGATGCCTTCGCCGACGCGGGCGATGATGGTCTGTTCGCCGGCGCCGCCTACCAGGCGGTCAATGTTGGCCCGGACGGTGACCCGGGCTTTGGCCCG
>DVFM01000054.1 GCA_018713245.1 Candidatus Merdivicinus intestinavium | reverse complement strand
GGTCAGGCCGTTGATGCCCTCGCAGCCTTCCGCAATCAGCGGCGTGCCGTGGAGAATCCGTCCGGCGAAAGCGTTGAGAACGCCCACGTGCTGCTCATTCATGCCGTCGGTCTCCACCTCGGAGAAGGTGTTCTTGGGGGAGCCGAAGGGGACGGTATTGGTTCTGGAGAATTCCCGCTCGAACACTTCGTTTTTCCACATATAGAGCTTGTCGTTCTCGCTGACCAGCTTGCCGCCGTCCAGGGCGATTTCAAAGCGGTTGGTGCCGGGAGCGTCGGCGGTGGTGGTGACAAAAACGCCGGTCGCGCCGTTGGCGTACTCCACATAAGCGGTCACGTCGTCCTCCACCTCAATGTCGTGCCATTTGCCGTAATGCAGGTGGGCGTCCACCTTCACCGGCATGCCGCAGATCCACTGCCACAGGTCCAGATTGTGCGGGCACTGGTTCAGCAGGACGCCGCCGCCCTCGCCGGACCAGGTGGCGCGCCACGCGCCGGAATCATAATAAGCCTGGGGACGGTACCAGTTGGTAATGATCCAGTTGGTGCGCTTGATTTCGCCCAGCTCGCCGCTCTGAACAATCTCCCGCATCTTGCGGTAGATGTGGTTGGTCCGCTGGTTGAACATCATGCCGAACACCACGCCGGCTTTCTTGGAGGCCTCGTTCATTTCCCGGACCTGCTTGGTGTAAACGCCGGCGGGCTTTTCGCTCATAACGTGGAGCCCCCGGTCAAAGGCTTTGATGGCGTAAACCGGATGGAAGTAGTGGGGAACGGCGATGAGAACCGCGTCAATCAGCCCGGAATCCATCATTTTCTCCGCGTCGTCAAAAAGGGCGACGTGGGAACCGATGTTTTCCTTGACCCAGTTCAGGCGGTCCGGATTGATGTCCGCCACGGCGGTGACGGTGATTTCCGGGCACTTTTTGTCCTTTTCAATGTTGGTGATGTGGCTGGTGCCCATGTTGCCGACACCGATGATGCCAAGTCTTACTTTTTCCATGTTCAAAACCTCGCTTTATTCAGTTCAACCCCATTGCAGTCAGGGTTTCATAGCTCTTTTTCAGGCAGTAGAAGGGGTCGCGGCCCTGGCAGTCGTCCTGCTCCACCAGAACATACTCCGCCCCCGCCTTTTCACAGGCGGACAGGAACCGGTCAAAATTGATGTTGCCTTCGCCGATATAGGCCATCTGCGGCTTTTCCCCGTCAAACTTCATGTCCTTGACATGGACGCAGCCGATGCGGCCGGAGAGCTTCTCCGCCCACTGCGCGGGGTCGCCGCCGCCGTACTGCACCCAGTAGCTGTCCAGGGTAAAGCCCAGCTCATCCGCCGGAAAAGCGTCGGCAATCCGCTCCAGCAGAGTGACACCGTTGGCCTTCTGGAATTCAAAGCCGTGGTTGTGGTACATGAGTTTCAGGCCGGCTTCCTTGATTTTCTTCGCCGGTTCCCGGAAAATTTCCGCAAAGGCGTCCAGGCCGGCGGGATTGCGGTTGAGGCCCCACGGAATCGCGCCCAGGCCCACATAGTTGCAGCCGAAAATTTTATGGTTCTCGATCACCTTTTCGGTGTGGTAGGCGATCTGGTCGGGGTTGGTATGGGTAATGACGCAGGCCAGGCCGTTTTTGTCCAGCTGCTCCTTGAGCCATTCCGCCTCAAAGGGGCAGGTTCCGGACACCTGAACGGTCTGATAGCCGATATCCGCTACTTTTTTCAAAGTTTCCGCAAAGTCGTCCAGGTTTCTGGTATATTCGCGGACAGTAAAAAGCTGTGCACCGATTTTCACAATAAGTCCTCCAATCTTTTTTGCTTGTACGCAAAAATATCTCCTTCTTTATCATACCTCAAACCAAAAGGGGGTGCAATAGTTTTTTTGTGCAAAAAATATTGTAAATATTGCACCGCCGAGGCGTTTCGGACGCCGGTACACTTCCGGAAGCCGCGGAATCCCAACGCACCAACCCCCCGCTTTTCACATAGTATGGAGGTATCCCAGACTATAGAAAACGGGGGGTTCACTGTGGATTCTCAAAGATTTTACCTGATTGCGGGCGGCGACGGGCGGTACATCCGGCTGGGGGTGCGGCTGGCGGAAACCGCCCGGGTCTGCGCCGTCGGATTTTCGCAATATCCGGATGAGACGGGGCGGGTGGAATGCCTTGCTTCCCTGAGCGAGCTCAAGGAGTCGCCGGACTGCCTGATCCTGCCCATGCCGGTCACCAAGGACGGGGAAAGCGTTTCCGCCCCCTTCTCCGCCGAGAAGCTCCCGCTGGGGCAGGTGCTGGACCTCTGCCGGAGGGACACTCTGGTGCTGGGGGGCCTGCCGGGAGAACGGACGGTCAGGCTGTGCGCCGAACGCGGCCTTCGCTTTGACGATTATGCCGCCAGGGAGGAGCTGGCGGTGCTGAACGCCGTCCCCACGGCCGAAGGCGCGCTGCAGATCGCCCTGGAACAGCTGCCGGTGGTCCTGAACGGGCTGCCGGTCCTGATTGCCGGCTACGGGCGGGTGGCAAAGCTCTGCCGGCGGGCGTTTGCCGGCGTGGGGTGCAAAGTTTCGGTGGCGGCCCGGAGCCGGAAGGACCTGGCCTGGGCGGAAGCGGACGGGGCGGAGCCCATTCCCCTTTCCCGGATGGGGGCGGAGCTCCCCCGGTTCCGGCTGGTCCTCAACACCGTGCCCCATCTGATTTTCCAGGAAGAGGAGCTGGCGCTGCTGCCGTCCGGCGCGCTGCTCCTGGACCTTGCCTCCGCGCCGGGCGGGACGGATTTTGCGGCGGCCAACCGGCTGGGGATTGCGGCCCTGCCCGCCCTCTCCCTTCCGGGAAAAGCCGCGCCGGAAACCGCGGCGGAAATTCTTTTCCGAACCATCCGAAATATCGAAACCGAAAGGAGGGATTCCCGTGCCTGAACCGATCAAGCTGGGCTTTGCCGTAACAGGCTCCTTCTGCACCTTCCAGCCGATGCTCCGGAGCATGGAGGCGTGCAGGGAACAGGGCTTTGACATCTTCCCCATCCTCTCCCCCGCCGCAGCCGGAACCGACACCCGGTTCGGAAAGGCCGCCGATTTTCTGGAGAAAATCCGTCAAATCAGCGGCCGCGAGCCCATCCTGGACATTCCGGGAGCCGAACCCATCGGCCCCAAAAAGATGTTCGACATTCTTCTGGCGGCGCCCTGCACCGGCAACACCCTGGCGAAACTGGCCTGCGGCATTACCGACAACGCCGTTACCATGGCCGTCAAAAGCCATCTGCGGGGGCAGCGGCCGGTGGTGCTGGCCATTTCCACCAACGACGCCCTTTCCGGCAGCGCCGCCAACATCGGCAAGCTGCTCAACCGCCGGCATTACTATTTCGTCCCCTTCCGCCAGGACGACCCGGTGAAAAAGCCCACCTCCCTGGTGGCGGATTTTTCCCAAATTCCTCAGACGCTTTTTGCCGCCCTGGAAGGCAGGCAGCTCCAGCCGCTGCTCGCCTGACCGGCGGACGGCATGGCGGCCCGTACACAATTGTATCCGGAAACGGCGCAGCTTCGGCTATGCCGTTTCCTTTTTTACAGGCATTCGCAGAGAATCCCGTAAATTTCATCCCGGTCCAGCTCGCGGGGATTGCTTTTGATAATATTGCAGGTATCGGCCACATTGCGAAGCAGCTCCGGCGTGATTTCGGTTTTCGATTTCAGCTCGCTGAGCTTTGTGGGAAGCCCGCACTCCTGAATGAAATCCGTCAGCGCGTTTAAGCCGTCCTCCGCCGTATCCCGGCCGAAAACTTCCCGGGCAAAGCGGGTAAATTTATCCTCGGCGTCCTTTAAGATATAGCGGTAATAGGCCGGGTGGATCACAGCCAGCCCCTGCCCGTGGTTGCAGTCGGTATACGCCCCCAGCTGGTGCTCTATCTGATGCGCCTGGAAATCGGTGAGGCGGCCCACCTTCAGAATCCCGTTTTCCGCCATGGCGGAGTCCCACATGAGGTTGCCGCGGGCCTGCATGTCGTGGATATCGGCGAGCAGGCGGCGCATGTTGACGACGGTGTTGCGCATAATCGCCAGCGCCACGTCGTCGGAAACATTGTCCGCGTCGGAATTGCCGAGATAGGTTTCCATGGCGTGGCTTAAGGTGTCAAACGCGCCGGAAAGCACCTGCATGGGCGGAACTGTCGCGGTATAGGCGGGGTCCAGGACGGCAAAGGCGGCGCCGGTGCCGACGACGGGGCCTTTCCACAGCTTTTCTTCGTAAGTAATGACCGCGCCGGCGTTCATCTCCGCGCCGGTGCCGGAAGCGGTTACCACCGCGCCCATGGGAATCCCGGCGGAGGGGAATTTTCCGGACCGGTACTCCATGTCCCAGATATCCTCTTCCGTCACCGCCTGGGCGGAAACCACCTTGCAGCAGTCAATAACGCTTCCGCCGCCCACTGCCAGGATAAAGTCGACCTGACGCTCTTTGGCCAGCGCCGCGCCTTCCTGCACCTTCGCGTAGGTGGGGTTGGGCATGATCCCGGAAAAATCCACCACCTCTTTCCCGGCCTGGACAAGAAGATTTTTCAGCTCCTCATAAACGCCGCTTTTTTTCACGGACCCGCCGCCGTAAGCGAGCATCACGGTTTTTCCGACCTTCGGGAGCTCCTGTTTCAGCGCCTCGGCCGCAATGCCCTCGCCGAAATAGACTTTTGCAGGATAGGTAAAGGTAAATTGCTTCATGGAAAACTCCTCCTTACTGTTTTTCAAATTTTGCCGCTGTTTCGTCAATAATGCCCATGGCGTTCAGGCTCCGGGGATAGCCGATGTAGGGCATGCACTGCTCCACTACGCTGTACAGCCTCTCCTTGCCGTTTCCCACGCCGAAGTTTCCGGCCGCATGCCCCCGGAGCTGGTTTTCGCAGCCGCCCTGGGCCAGCAGGAAACAGAAGGTAATCATTTCCCGCTCCCGGTCGCTGAGCCCGCCGCGGGTGTAGTAGTCCCCAAAGCAGTTGTCCGCCAGCCAGCGGTTTATGTTCCGGCGCAGGGGCGGGCAGTCCGTCTGCCGCTTTGCCATCTCCTCCCCAAAAAGCGCCACCTGTTTGGCCAATCCTTTTTCAAACCGGGAATCCGAATCCGTCGTCCCCTGGGGCGGGAGGGGAAGGGCGATTCCGTGCTGCTTCATAATCTGGTTGGCTGCTTCCAGAAAGTCGCGGACGCGCCCGGTTCCCAGGTAAGCCGTGGCCTGATAGAGGGTTTCCTTGACCGCAGCCGGGTCCAGGCCGCCGTTCAGCGCGGCGCCGAGCACGCGCCGGAATTCTCCCATGCCCTGACAGCCCAGCAAAACGGACAGAATGCAAAGCATCCGTTCCCGTTCCGTCAGCCTGCTGGCGGCAGGGACTTCATTTTGAGAAAACGCGGCAACGATTTCCGCCCATTCCGGGTCCGTGGTTTCCAATTCGCCGAATGCGCCCTGTCGATAAGTTTCTTTCTGTTCCATGTTGTGTTCCTCCTTGCACGGGTTAGAATCTATCATACCTGGCAATTTGCCCGGATGATTTCCTGCAGTGTGACATGCTCGTTTCGGTAGCGGGCGTCGGGGTTCTTTTCCGGAACCGTAAGCCGGATGGCCTTGCTCGGACAGGCGTGGATGCAGGCCAGGCAGGTCTGGCAGTTTCCGGGCGTGTGCTCCGCTTTACCCCCAGCCAGGCGGATGGAAGCGGAGGGGCAGACCTTCTCGCAGATGCCGCAGCCGGTGCAGTCCCCGGTAACCCGCAGCAGATGCTGCCAGGCGTCCGGCGGCATCCGGCTCATGCGCTCCAGGAATTCCCGGTGGGCGGCCCGGTCTGTTTCGGTGACCGCGGCAATCATCCGCTTCCGGTTCTGAATATCGTTCCGGATGGTGGACAGCTGGCCTTCCACATTCTTGTCCAGCTTCTTCTGCTCCTCCATGTCAAAACTCGGCAGCCAATTATCCGCCATGTGTACGACGTTGATATAGCTGACCGGAATGCCGCAGTCATCGCAGAACTGCCGGGCCAGCTCCGCCGCGCCGCCGTGGCGGTTCCCATAGGTGAGAATCAGATAGAAATACTCCGTACGGAAGCTGGCCCTCCGCAGAAAATCCTTCACCATATCGGGCAGCTCGTGCCCGTAAATGGGGGCGGCAACGCCGATGGAATCCGCCGTAAACTCCAGGCTCTCCCTCCGGATGGCCTGGGGGATGCTGATGGGGGCGGCTTCCAGCTGTTCGGCTGCGTACAGGCTGTTGCCGGTGCCGGTAAAATAAAAGATCACGATGGTTCTCCTTTCCTGCACTCTTGTGCAATGGCCGGAATTGTGTTATAATTGGGTTCAATCAATCGCTTGTCACCATCGATTATAAATTCCGGTTGCTGCAATCGGTCAAGAGTTTTTGAGAAAAAAGTTTTGAATTTTTTGTGAAATAACAGGAGGCAGTCATGATTTATACCATGATGCAGGCATGCAGGGAAGCGGATATGACCTATCAGGCCCTCAAATTTTACTGCAACGAAGGGCTGGTCCCCAATGTCAAACGGGACAAAAACAACCGCCGCGTTTTTGATGAAAGGGATCTGAAGTGGATCAAGGACCTGGTCTGCCTGAAGAAATGCGGCATGAGCATTCAGGAGATGAAAGCGTATCTGGACCTTTGCCTGCAGGGGCCGTCCACCATTCCGCAGAGGAAGGAAATGCTTGCCCAAAAACAGAACGCCCTGCGCAATTCCATTCAGGAGCTGGAGGACAGCGTCGCCTATATCGACTGGAAGCAGAATTTTTACGATGAGGTGCTTTCCGGCAAGCGGCCCTATGTCAGCAACCTGATTCGGACAGAGGAATAGGCGTTCCCTGCGGCAATCAAAGCCGGCGTTTCAAACAAAAACGGCAATCGCCGGCAGCGGCCGCTCTCCCCGCCCACGGGACTTTCCGTCCGCTGTTTTTTGTACAAAAGGCGCCCCAGGCGTTATTCAGCATGCCCTGCTGTTTAACATCCGGGGCGCCGCTTTTTTACAACCTGACCGCGATCTGCCGGCAAAAACAGAAAAACAGCCTGACAAAAATTTATGCCACAAATTTTGCCACAGGTTGACGCCGAAAAAGAATTTATAGTAACATAAGATTGAAAGCTGCATGAAGGAAGGTGCATTCCATGTCGGTTTTATCCCAAAAACTATGTTATTTTCTGGAACAGCGGGGACTGAATGTTGCGGAATTGAGCAGACGGTGTCAGATCGAACGGTCCACCCTCTACCAGTATCTGAAAGGCAAGCGGCCGCTGCAAAATACCGCGCAGCTCGGCGCCATCATGTCCGAACTCCACCTGACCCCCGACGAGAGGGCGGAGATTATGAAAGCCTATGAAATCACGCAGATTGGCCTGCGCAACTACAACCGGCGCTGCAAGGTAAGGGAGATTCTCAATTCCCTTCTGACAATCGAGGAAGGGACGGCTGCGCCGCCGGAAAATGAACACGAAGCGGATTTAACGCCTCTGGAGGACCACGGTTTGATCTGCGGAGAGCTGGATGTCAACCGGACCATCCACAAGGTTGTGCGCGACACGGTTGCCCACGGCGGCGAGCTGAAGCTGCTGGCCCAGCCGGATTACGCTGTGCTGATGGAGTCGCTGACCCTGATGGGAAGCGAGTCCATGAACACGAAAGTCACGCAGGTGATCTGCATGGAGGCGGACAGCGGACAGGACGGGTGCAGCAACCTGGAAAATGTCTACCGCATCCTGCGCTATGGCGTGGGGATTTATCATTACGAGCCCCGGTATTATTACGGAAAAGCGAGCGAACATTTTGGGATCATGAACGTCATGCCCTATCTGATGGTCACGGAACACTACGCGCTCCAGATATCATCCGACCGGAAGGCCGCCATTCTGCACAGCGAACCCGAACTCGTCGCCTATTTTGGAAATGTGTTTGAGCGAATCTGCAAGCAGAGCGAACCTTTGATCGTCAGTATGGACGGGTTCCGCGGACAGCAGGCCCAATGGGCGCTCCGGTACGCGAAAACCATGGATTTTTCCCACACCATTGAGGTGTGTTCCGGCCTGTGCAGCGTCCAGTTCTGGGACGAACGGCTCATCCGCACCTATATGAACCCCAGCCTGCCCGGTTACGAAGCCATCGTGCAGGGCTACACCGCCTATACGTCGGCCCTTTACGAAGCGAAACGGCGGGGGGAAATTACCGTGCTGATGAACGCTTCTTTTGCGGAAGAGTTTATCAAAACCGGAATTTTTCGGGAGTATCCGGAAGTTTTCTTCGCCAAACCGGTTTCGCAAAGGGACCGAAGGGAGCTGGTGGAACGGATTCTGACGGCCATGGACGAGGGCTGGTATCATATCCGCATGATCTCCGCCGAGGATTTCCCGCTGAGCTACCGGTGGGAGCTGGTCATTCAGCGGGGTCTCAGCCTGATATTTCAGTATTCATTTTACAATCAGTTCCGCGTATTCCAGTTTTTAGAATCCGACATTATGGACGCGGTGTACGATTTTCTGGAGCACCTTGCCTCCGCGCAGAACATTTTGGGCGACGAGCAGTCGGCAGCGCTTCTGCGGAAATGGGAAAAGGAGCACCTTGCGGAATGAAAGAAGGAACGTCTGTGAAAAAAAATACCGTGCGCCTGCCGGCGGCCCGCGGCCGGGATTGGGCCCTTTTCTGCGCCGCGGGCCGCAAAATTCCGGAAATTCACAATAATATCTGCCGAGGTGAAATGCCGATATGAAAAAGAAATCTTTGCTGGCCGGGATTGTCCTGTGCGTTCTTCTGGCAGGCATCCTGGCGTCCTGCGGGATGAACCGGCTCCTGGGGGGCCTGGGGCAGATTGCCGGCATTGTGCGGAGCGAGGACGACGCCAAAGCATTCCTGGACAGATTTTCCGATCAGTTCGGAGAACATTTCTCCGCGGAGAACGGGACCGTCACGGTCCAGAGCGTCTCCGATGAAACGCTGGGGGAAAGGAGCTTTTACTGCTACTCCCCCACAATCGACGGCATCCCCGTGGTGGGCAGCCAGATCATCCTTTCAGCAGACCGGACCGGCATTGTGACCAGCCTGTCCAACAGTTATAACGACGCCGTTTATGAGGCGGACCTCTCCCCTGCCATATCGGCCGGGGAGGCGGAGGAGCTGGCCCGCCAGGCCCTTGGCGCCGGGCAGGAAGCATCCGCCGACGCTTCCCTTGTGCTCTATGCGCCGCAAAACGTCATGGAGCCTGCTTTGATGTACATCGTCCGGGTGCAGCCCGCCGGCGAGACGGACGACGGCGGCCAGGTTTCCGCCGCCCCGGGCATGACCTGCTGCATCTACGCGAACGGGCAGAACGCAGGGGAAATTTATCAGATCTCGGACGGCCTGCGCTGCGCCGAATATTCCATCACCTATCAGGGCTATACGGTAAATGTAACGCCGGTAACGGGCTCGGACGGCCAGTTCCAGCTTGCGGACCCCGACCGGGGGATTTCCATTTTCAAGGCGTTCTATTATCCCACGAAGCAAACGGACGGCGTACAGTATTATCAGGCCAGAATTCCCGGGCAAAGGGCGCTGTTCAGCGCTGAGGACAGCATTTTGGGCAGAATGCTCGACTATGATTTTGACAATCTTGAAGAAAACGCGGTTGCGCTCCTGTCCAATCTGTCCCAATCCTATGATTATTACCAATCCGTGCTGAACCGGTATTCCTACGACGGAAAGGGCGCCCAAATTGCAGCATCCTACGGCTACAAGTACCATAACAACGACGGCGCCGACGTTTGCAGCAGCGATACATGGAGAAACGCGGCCTGGTACGGCGGCAAAGAAATGTTCCTGTTCGGCACGGGCGGCTACGAGTACGCTTTGGATGTGACCGCCCACGAGTTCACCCACGCCGTGATCGATTACGCATGCGGCGGCGGAAACGGTCTGGGGAACTCCGCTGAAGCAAAAGCGCTGAACGAAAGCATGTCCGATATTATGGGATCGCTCATTGAAGGCAAATCGGGCGACGGAAAATGGGTCATGGGCGAGGATGCCGACGGCTCCACCCGAAGCCTGTCCAGCCCCGATATCAAACATTACGATGCATTTGATCCCGAAAACGACGAGCATGACAATTCCGGCATTTACACCTATGCGGCCTATCTCATGATGACGGACTCCCGCACCGCGGGAATTTCCGACGAAACCTGGGCCAGGGTCTTTTACCTTTCCATGTTCATGCTGCCCAGCGACGCCGTCATGACCGACGGCCGGCAGGGGGTGCTGGAGGCTGCGGCCGCATACGGCTTCACCGAAACGCAGCTTCAGGCGGTCCGGGACGCCTTTGACGCCGTGGGGATTGCTGAACCCGCCGGCATCCGGATCACGCTGACCTCTGCGGACGGGACCGCGGACCTGAGCCGTGTTTCCCTGAACTGCGTCCGCCGGAATACGGACGGAACCGGGTTCTCCGCAAACCCGATTCAGGCGAAGAAAACAGCGGACGGTGAATTTCTCCTGTCGGATGCGGACACCGGCGCGGCCTATCAAATCACTCTTTACTATGACGCGGAACCGGTCAAGACCGTAATTCTGGATAACCTCGCGGACCGGGAATATGTAAACGGCATAACGGAAGAGACCATTGACCTCAGCATCGCCTGGCTGGATATTGTGGTGACGGATCAAAACGGCAGCTTTGTCTCCGGCGCTTCGGCAGAGGTCTGGGCTGAGGACGATGCAAACGGCATCGCCGGGCTGGTGCGGAATCCGTCCGCCGCCGTCAACGGGGAGGGAGAACCGGTGTACCGCCTCCCGGTGACGCCCGGCAGATACGGCATCCGCTTCCCCGGGACAGATATGGAAGATACGGCGGATGTCCGGGGCGATGTCACGCTGACCTATGTCATGGAATATGACCTGACCGCGTATGGGGAGGTTGTGCGGCAGTATGAGTCGAAATACGGGACGCTGAAATTCACCGATACTTCCTACGGCGTTTCCTACACCGGCGTTTTCCTGCTGGAACTGCCGGATTTTGACGGCGACGGCGCAGAGGAACTCCTCATCGGCTATTCCATCCCCCATCCCGACGGCGTTGAGGACTGCACATGGCCCTATTTGGACGTGTGGCGGCTGGAAAACGGCGAGCCGGTCCGGGCTTATGAGGGCGCTGTCATCGACCAGAGCGACATCGGAAAGCACTGCGCCTTCACGCTGTGGAACGGAACATATTACCTCATCACCGGAATGGACGGCTATGCGCGCGATCTTTCCCTGCTGACGCTGGAGGACGGGGTGTTCCAAACCGGGGCAGTCCTGAAAAGCAGCGAGGAACAGGGCTATACCGTGGACGGCGCGCAGGTGAGCAGCGATGTCTTTTATCAGGCCCTTGACCGGATCCGGGCGGGAGAACCTTATTATTACCATACCGATTATCAATATGGATGCTTTAGCGGCAAAATCTACGAGGACTCCAGCTATACCGCAGACAGCCTGCTGGAGAAGCTGAACGCCGCCAAGGAGCTGCTGGGGGTGGAGAAAACGGCAGACGCGCTAGCAGTGTACGCCGATGTTGTCCGGCAATACGAAGATACCTACGGGACCATCGATTACAATGTCTACTACCAGAACCAGGCGGATCAGACCGGAAAAACCTACATGCTCAAGGGCGTGTGCCTGCTGGAGCCCATTGATTTTGACGGAGATTCCGTTTCCGAACTTCTGATCGGTTACGGGGAAACCACGGACGAGGGGACCGGATTCACCCGGCTGTACGCCGATGTGTGGGGGCTGAACGGGGAAACGCCCGTCCTCCTGTACAGCAAAGCCAGCTTCCCCGGGGAATCGTACTACAACGCCATCGCCTATAAGCAGATGGACGGCGCGTATTATCTGCTGGATGGGGAAGCGGGCGAACGGTATGCCCAGACCGCGCTTTGCCGCCTGGCCGGCGGGCAGTTTGAAAAGGCGTACACGCTGAAAGCGGAATTCCCCGGCAGCACCCCGTCCTACACGCTGAACGGCGCGCAGATCAGCGCCGCCGAATATGTGGAATATCTGGACGGCAATACCGTCAAGCTGTACGCCCGGTTCATGGATTTGGAAGAACTGGAAAGTTATCAAGCCGATCTTTCCGCAGTGCGCGGCCGGATCGGTCTGGAGCAGCTGCCGTAACAGAACGGCTGCCCAATACGATGCAGGAGGTTTACGATGAAGAGACTGTTAACTGTTTTTCTGACACTTGCCCTTGCCGGAGCGCTCGGCGGGTGCGGCGCGAACTACCCGACGATTGTCATGCCGCAAAGCAGCGCGCCGTCTTCCGCGGCGCGGGAGGACACGGCGGAAGACGAGGACGCAAAAAAACCGGAAGCCGGCGCGGACCGGGAAGAATCCGCGTCCCGGCCGGAGCGCTCATCCGAACCGGAGAGTTCCTCCGAACCGGAGAGCGCCGCCCCGGAACCCGCGGCCGTGGAGAATTCGCCGGGCGCGGAAGACTACCGGTATTTTGTGAAAGATTCCGCGGCTACGCTTTTTGAATATCACGGCGACGGAGGGGAAATCACCGTCCCCGCTTATATCGACGGGTATCAGGTCGCCGCGCTGTACGAAACTTTCCAGGACAACGACAACGTCACAAGCGTGACCATTCCCGGGACCATCTCGACCATCTCGGATGACGCCTTCAGCGGCTGCACCAGCTTAACCAGCATCACCATCTCCGAAGGGGTTGAAAAAATCGGATCCGCGGCGTTTCAGAACTGCACCGGCCTGGCGGAGGTCAGCATTCCGGGCAGCGTAACGTCCATCGGCTCCTACGCCTTTGACGGCTGCACCGCTTTGACTGCGCTGACGATTCCGGAGGGCGTTTCACATATTGGCAACAGCACCTTCGCGGACTGCACGGCGCTGGCTGAACTGACGCTGCCCGATACCCTCACTTTACTCGGGGATACGGCGTTCACCGGCTGCGAAAGCCTCACATCCGTCACAATTCCCGGAAGTATTCAGACGGTGGAAGCCGGTTTGTTTACGGGCTGTTCCTCGCTTCAGTCGCTCACGCTGGAAGAGGGCGTTTCCGAGTTTTCGGTGAGGGCAGTCTGGGGATGCAAGAATCTGGTGAGCCTCACCATTCCCAAATCCGTGACAAAGTTTGACACTTCCGGCGCAGCCGGCCCGGGGGCGGAGGTAA
Organism: Candidatus Merdivicinus intestinavium; assembly: GCA_018713245.1. Lineage (GTDB taxonomy): Bacteria > Bacillota > Clostridia > Oscillospirales > Ruminococcaceae > Merdivicinus > Merdivicinus intestinavium. Next base: position 984 of record DVFM01000054.1, on the reverse strand, counting down.
ACCTGCTGACTGGCTGCCCCAATGTGGAGTTATCCTGCTATGAAGGCTCCGAAGCGGCGCTTTACGCGGAAGAATACGGGATTCCTTTCCATCTGCTGTGAGGACTGCAAAAGTTCCGTGTTGGCTGCTTCACGCAGCCGCTTAAAATGCAAAAGCTGAGGCGGCGGGAAATCCCCGCCGCCTGCGTTTTTTCCCTTTTCGTGCTCCGAATGCCTACCGGCCCTGAATTTCCTGGCTGCCGGTGGACCAGACGTGCTGCCCTTTCGCGGCGGCCGGGGTGTTCTGGGCCATGACGCCCACCAGCTTGTGGGGGACGTAAGGCTCCTCCAGATAAGCGCATTCCTCCGGCGTCAGGGTAAGCTCCGCCGCCTTGGCCGCGCCCTCGATGTGGTGCAGCTTGGTAGCTCCGACTACGGGGGCGGTGACCTTGGTGAGCAGCCACGCTAGAGAAATCTCGGTCATGGAGACGCCCCGCTTTTCCGCCAGTTCCGCCACGCGGTTGATGATGACCGCGTCCTGTTCCGCGGTGGCGTCATACTTAAATTTGGCGTAGCTGTCCTCCTCCAGGCGCTTGGAGGTCTCGCCCGGGTGTTTGGAAAGCCGCCCGCCTGCCAGGGCGCTGTAGGGCGTCATGGCGATGTTGTCTTCATGACAGAGCTTGGCCATCTCCCGTTCCTCCTCCCGGAAGATCAGGTTGTAGTGCCCCTGAATGGAAACGAACTTGGCAAAGCCCTCCCTTTCGGCCAGGGCGTTGGCTTTGGCCAGCTGGTAGGCGAAGCAGTTGGAAATGCCGAGATACCGCACCTTGCCCGCCTGCACCGCCCGATTCAGGCCGTCCATGATGTCGTAAAGGGGCGTTTCGTAGTCCCACATGTGGTAGATATACAGGTCGATGTAATCCAGTCCCAGGTTTTTCAGACTGGTATCCACCATCTGCTCAATGTGCTGCTGGCCGGTGATGCCGGCGGCGATCTCCTCCTGGGT
>DVFM01000053.1 GCA_018713245.1 Candidatus Merdivicinus intestinavium | reverse complement strand
CCCCGCGCCGTCATTTTGCTTGCAAAACGACGGGTTAGAATTTTCCAAGCTTTTATCGGCGGCTCATTTGCGTCAGCAAACAACACCTCTTTGTGCAATTTGCCAGACCATTCTCTCTTTTTCGACAGGCTGGGGCGCGGGAATCCCCGCGCCGTTTTTTGCGCCTTCCGGTTGATTTTTTCGCGCATTTCCTCTATAATCAAGATAGTAAAGGAGGGCTTCTTATGCAAAATCGTAAAGTGATTCTGATTATGACCGACAGCCAGCGCTGGGACATGGTAAACTGCTACCGGGAAACCGGCCTGAAAACCCCCTGCCTGGACGCGCTGGCCGCCGGGGGCATCCGTTATAACCGGGCTTACACCACCCAGCCCGTCTGCCAGGCCGCCCGGGCTGGGATTTTCACCGGACAGTTTCCCCATTCCGTTTCCGGCTGGACCAACTCCATGGGCATCTGCGACAACGTCCACACGCTGGGCGAACGCCTGCACGATTACGGCGTCCACACCGCCTACATCGGCAAATGGCACCTGGACGGCGGGGACTATTTCGGCCTGGGGCGCTGCCCCAAGGGCTGGGACCCCGACTACTGGTACGACATGAAATGCTTCCTGGACGAGCTGTCCCCGGAGGACCGGCTCCGCTCCCGCCAGTCATCCCGGATGCTCACCGAGGATTTCCCGGCGGAATTCACCTACGCCCACAAGGTGGGGAACCGCGCGGTGGATTTCCTGCAAAAATTCGGCGGGGAGGACTTCTTCCTCACCGTTTCCTACGACGAGCCCCACGACCCCGCCATCTGCCCGCCGCCCTATTCCAAAATGTACCTGGACTACTGCTTCCCCAAATCCGAAAACGTCCGGGATACCCTGGAAAACAAGCCGGACTACCAGAAAGTTTGGGCGGGGAAATCCTTAGGCCGGGACAACGACGCGCTGGAAATTAAAGCCCCCTTCTTCTTCGGCTGCAACTCCTATGTGGACGAGGAAATCGGCCGGGTGATTGCGGCGGCGGAGCAGTACGCGCCGGACGCCGTGATTATCTACACCTCCGACCACGGGGATTTCCTCTGCTCCCACGGCCTTTACGCCAAAGGCCCGGCGGCTTACGACGAAATCACCCGCATCCCGCTGATTATCCGGGGCAAGGGGCTGCCGGCCGGCGTGGTGGACGAATCGCCGGTGTCCCACATCAACCTTGCGCCCACGATTTTCGAGCTCATGGGCTTCCCGGTGCCCAAGGTCTACGAAGGGCAGAGCATTCTTTCCGAGGTGCTGGACCCCTCCCAGCGGGTCAACGACTATGTATTCATGGAGTTCGGCCGCTACGAGGTGGACCACGACGGCTTCGGCGGCTTCCAGCCCATGCGGGCGGTGTTCGACGGGCGGTACAAGCTCTCCGTCAACCTGATGTCCACCGACGAGCTCTACGACCTGGAAACCGACCCCGGCGAGATGGTCAACCTCATCGATTCGGCGGAGCACGCTTCTGTCCGCGACAAGCTGCACGACGTGCTGCTGGAGCACATGAACGAAACCCGGGACCCCTTCCGGGGGTATTACTGGGAATGCCGGCCCTGGCGGAAGGACGCTTCCCCCGCCACCTGGGACTATACCCTTATGACCCGCCAGCGGGAAGAGGACGTTTATGAGGAGCGCCAGCTGGACTACTCCACCGGCCTGCCCATGGAGGAAGCCACCCGCAGGAAGGGATAGCAGCGGCTCCTGAGCGCTTTTGATCGAATGATTGTTTGGATAAACGAGGGGGGGCGGTCTGCGGACCGCCCCTCAGCTTGTCAAAAAAACTCTTTGGAAAGAAAATTTGCCTAAAAGAAAAGTTTTGGTCAAGCTTTTTCAAAAGCTTGCAGTTTCCAAAGGCGGCGCCTTTGGTCGCGCTCCGCAGAGCGCGAAATCCCATCCCTTTGCGGCCCGGCCGCAAACAAAAAGAAAAAAGGCGGTCCGCAGACCGCCCGCGGATGTCCGTCGTCAAGTTCGCTTGACGACACGATTCTGATTTTGCAAAGCAAAATCAAATTTTAAATCCTTTCAGGTTTTCTCCACGGCTTATTTGCGTCAGCAAATCACGCGCCATTGTGGATTTTGGCAGACCATATTCTCTTTTTCAACACGCTAAGGGGGCCGGCGCCCCTTTTTATTATTTTACGTTGTCCGTCTCATCGGTCTTTCCATCAATAAGATAGTCGTAGGACACCTTGAAAATCTTTGCGAGAGCCTGCAATTCTATATCCGTTACATATCGCTTTTTAGTTTCAATTCTCGTGATTACATTTTTGTCCATATCCAATCCCAACAATTGCAGTTTTGATGCCAAGTCCCTTTGTGAAAGGTGATGTTTTCTTCGTAATTCAATCAAACGTTCAGCAATTAAATTCTTGTCGCCGGTGTTGCTGCGTGGTTTTGGCATAAAACCCTCCTTTTGTCTCATAAATTGCACCATATGTATTGATTTTATTCAATCTTTGTGCTATAATCGGTTGTAAAAGTGAGACAAAAGGAGGATTTTTATGCGCGAATATGAAGAATACACCGACCTTCCGTTGGCAGTGCTGGCAGCCGACTTTGCCATGGACGAGTATGAACCGGACCAACCGACCATGCCGGGCTATCCCTTTGTGGAGAGCTTTTTCAAGGACGACGACGGCTATTGCAGCAAGCGCTATGACGAAGTCATGGAGAACAATTCCCGTATCATCCGCATCTGCGCCGGCGAGGAACCGCCAATCTTGTACCGGGAAGCCGAAGAACTGATGGAGCTTTCCACGTGGCCCCTGATGCGGCTTGCGGAATACGTTGGGGTGAAGATGTTCGAGTGGGGATGGAAAGCCGGCCAGATGGCCATGAAGAACGAAAACGCCGCCCCCGAACAGCACGAATAAAGGCCGCGCCCGATTCCCGCGCCGCCGAAAATCAAAAAGGAAGGACAGCGTCTCCGAAGAAACGCTGTCCTTCCTTTTTTAGATAACTATCAGCCGCGTCCGGCGCCGGTCAGCGCACGGTGGGGATCAGGCGCAGGTGAATCTGAAGCTGGCTGTCGTCCTTGACGCGGTACTGCTCCAGGAGCTCCGGCCCGCAGCTGTTGGAACCGATGCCGCCCATGACGCCGTCCAGGCAGAGGACGGTATAGCCGCTCTTCTCCAGCTCGAAATTGTGCCGCTTGGCGGTCAGCTCCTCCTGGGTGTAGGGGGAGGCGTTGAAGCTGAAGGAATCGCCGCGGACGGTCAGAGCCAGGTCCTTGCCGGCAACGGTCACTTCGCTGCAATCCCAGTGGCTGCCGTTTTCCTGGGGTCTCAGGTAATCCTCGTGGAGGGCCTCCGCCTTGGCGGCAAAACGGCCCAGACGGGAAGCGCGGTGCTTGTCGGCGTAGCTCTCATAGGGGCCGTAGCCGAAGCAGTCCACATTCTCCATGCCTTTGTCCAGGAAGAGCCGCAGCCCGAACCGGGGCAGATGGGGCAGGCCGCCGAATCCGAACTTGCCCTGAATGTCGGCCTTGACGCCGCCCGCGGGGCAGACGGTGAAGCAGACGTCCATCTCCACCAGCTTCTGAATATAGATGGCGGAAAGGGAAACGGCGCATTTGAGGACCGCCTTGCCGCCGTCCATCTCCACCTTGGCGGAGTAGCAGCGGGAGAGGGTGCGGTCGTAGCCCGCTTCTTCCCACTGATGGCGGATGTTCCGGTCGTTGTCGGTGGGGGCGCGCCAGATGTTGTATTCCATGGGCTTCTGGAGGATGGTGCGGTTTTGGTAGACCATTTCGTCAAAGACGCCGGTCTCCTTGTTGAACACATAACGGAAGTCCGCGCCGGTGAAGATGATGCGCCGCGCTTCCTCCTTCACCTCCACGGCCGGGGCGTCGTGGCTGCCGCAGGCCCCGGTCCCGGTCTCCCGGCGGAGAATCACCTGGTCGGTGCCCAGGCACTGGCCGGCCTTGGTCAGGCCGCCGTCATTTTTCCGGGTCAGGAAGAAATCGACGGTGACGGTGCCTTCCGCGGGAATGTCCAGAGGCAGGGAAACGGTCTGCTCGCCGTGGGGGGCAATGTCCAGGCCGTCCACAGCGCCGGACGCGATCTCCGCGCCGTCATGCATCAGCTTCCAGGAGAGGTTCAGGTAATCGCCGGAATTGGTGAAATCCAGGTAGTTGTGGAGGATAAACTCCTTCTCCCCCTCGCCCTTGCGGACGCGCAGGGGCCGGATGACGTTTTTGTATTCCTTCAGGCCGGTGTGGGGGGTGCGGTCGGGGTAAACCAGGCCGTCCATGCAGAAGTTGCCGTCGTGGGGGAACTCGCCGAAATCGCCGCCGTAGTAGTACTTGGCCTTGCCCTCGTTGGTCTTGCCCATATAGACGGAATGGTCGCACCACTCCCAGACAAAGCCGCCGCAGAACTGGTCGTATTTCTCGATGAGCTTCTGGTAATCCTCGGCGTCTCCGGGGCCGTTGCCCATGGCGTGGATGTACTCGCAGAGAACCAGGGGCTTCTCGGCGATATGGAGCAGGTTCTCCTCAATGTCCTGAACGGAAGGATACATCCGGCTGATGAGGTCCAGGTCCTTGTACAGGTCGCCCTTCTTTTCGGGGTCGTGGGCCGCGCCTTCGTAATGGGCCAGGCGGGTGGGGTCGTAGTTCTTGGTCCAGGTGAGGGCCGCCTCCATGTTGCAGCCGAAGCCGGACTCGTTGCCCATGGACCAGATGAGGACACAGGGGTGGTTCTTGTCCCGGATCACCGAATGCTGCACCCGGTCCACGATGGCTTCCTGCCAGACGGGGTCGCGGGCGATGCGGGCGTACATAACCGCGTAGTTATTCGTCACCGAATCGTAAACGTTCATGACGCCGTGGGCTTCCAGGTCGGCCTCGGCGATGACGTAAAAGCCGTATTCATCGCACATCTGGGTAAACAGGGGCGCGTTGGGGTAGTGGCTGGTGCGGATGGCGTTGATGTTGTGTTCCTTCATGATGCGGAGGTCCTTTTTCATCTGCTCCACAGACACCGCGTAGCCGGCCACCGGGTCGGAATCGTGGCGGTTGACGCCGCGAAACTTAATGTTCTGGCCGTTGACATAAAGGACGCCCTTTTCGGTCTTGACCTCCCGGATGCCCACCTTCTGGCGGATGGTTTCGCCGGGGGTGGTGAGGGTCAGGGTGTAGAGGGCAGGGTTTTCCGCGTTCCAGAGGGTGGGATTTTCCACCGGGATGGACAGGCAGCCGTCGGCGGTTCCTTTGGCCACTTCGCAGCCGCAGGGGGCGGTGAGGACGTAGGAAACCGGCTGTTTTTCCCCGGCAAAGTCAAAGCAGACCTCCACCTTGGCGGATTTGTAGTCATGGGACAGGGGGGTGCGGACGGTGAAGTCCCGGATATGGTTTTCGGGGCGGGACAGCAGATAAACGTCCCGGAAGATGCCGGACATCCGCAGCTTGTCCTGGTCCTCCAGGTAGCTGCCGTCGCACCATTTGAGCACCAGCACCGCCACGGTGTTTTTGCCGGAACGGAGGAATTTCGTCACGTCAAATTCACTGGTGGAATGGGAAACCTGGCTGTAGCCCACGAATTCGCCGTTGATCCAGAGGTAGAAGCAGGAGTCCACCCCTTCAAAGTTGAGGTAATACCGGAAATCCGCCTTCTTTTCGCCGATGCAGAAATCCCGGACGTAGGCGCCGCAGGGGTTGTCCAGCGGGACATAGGGCGGGTCGTAGGGGAAGGGGTATTTGGTGTTGGTGTACTGGTGGCGGTCGTGGCCATGGTTCTGCCAGACGGAGGGGACGGGAATCTTCTCAAAGCCGCAGCGGCAGAAGCCTTCCTTCCAGAACTCCTCCTCCAGGGCCCGGACGCTGTCGTAATAGCGGAAATCCCACTCCCCGTTCAGAAGCTGGAAGCGGTCGGATTTTTCCCGGCAGCAGAAGGGTTCGGACCCCTCCGAAGCGGGGATGTAATAGGCACGGTTGGGCTCGGTGTTCAGGTGGAGAACGTCGAGCGTTTCAAAGTAGTTTTCAAACAGCATGGAAACACCTCATTTCATTTGCCGCAAAGGGCGGCTTTACACTTTCATTATAACGCGGCCATTCTTCTTTTTCCATAGAGAAGATGAGAGAAAATATGCACAAAAGGAGACGGCGGGATGGACAAAAGTGGGGAAATGCGCTATACTGGAAGAAACGGAGGTGACGGAATGTTCCAGCTGACGGGATATTTGGGCGGATATGACGAGGACATCTGCCGGGAGGACACGGATTTCCTGGTGACCAGCGCCGGGCATTACCGGCTGGTGAAGCGGCCGGTTTTTGAGACGGTCCGTCCGGAGGGGCGGCAGGACTACCAGATTCTGTATGTGGCGCAGGGGTCGCTGGAGGTCCGGACCGGGGAGGAAGAACGGCTGATTTCGGAGGGGGAAGGCGTCCTGTTCCGCCCCGGGGAGCCCCAGTGGTACCGCTACCGCCTGGAGAACAGCCCGGAGGCATACTGGATGCATTTTACCGGGCGCGGCGCGGGACAGCTGCTGGAGGACGCCGGCCTCGGCGGCCAGTTTATCCGGGCCGGGATCCGGGGGGAATACCTCTCCCTGTTCGACCGGATGATCCGGGAACTGCAAATGAAACGCCCCGGCTTTTCGGTTCTCTGCGGCGGCTGCGGCATGGAGCTGCTGGCGCTGATGGGGCGGCAGAACGCCGCCCGGCCCGGCACCCCGGCGGACGGCGCCATTGAGGAGATGATCGCCCGCTTTCACCGGGATTTTAAGGAGAACATCCGGGTGGAGGACTGCGCCCGGGCCTGCAACATGAGCAAATCCTGGTTTATCCGGTCCTTCCGGGCCCGCACCGGGGTCACGCCCCAGCGCTACCTGACCGATCTCAGGCTGACCGAGGCCAAGGAGCTGCTTTCCTCGTCCTCCTTAAACATCGGGGAAATCGCCGCCTTTTGCGGCTACGAAAACGCCCTCTATTTCAGCCGGATTTTCCGCAAATATACCGGGACTTCCCCCACCGCCTACCGAAAGCGCTGACGGGGCTTCCGGACAGAAAAACGCGGCACTGCCCGAAGCAATGCCGCGTTTTGGGGCCCATGTTACGCCTGATAGCCCAAAGCGTTGATTACGGATTTCAGATGCGCCTCGTCCAGCTTTTTGCCGGTGACGGTGACGCTTTTTTCTTCCAGGGAAACCACCGCGTCCGAAACGCCGGGCTCCTTTTTCAGGCCGTCCGACACCCGTTTGGCACAGTGAGCGCACATCATCCCTTCCACATGGAGGGTGAGGGTTTCTTCTTTTCCAAGACCGAACATCGCTGATCCATCCTTTCCGCGTTCATTTCCCTTATTATACACCATTTTGGGGGAGAATACAAGGGGAACCGGCGGACGGCGGGCTTTTTGCGGATTACCGGTGATGCAGGGCCGAAAGCGCCTGCTCCATCGCCTCGATTACCTGCGGGTCCTTCTCCCGCTCCAGATGGTAGCGCAGATGGGTATCGGCGCGGTCGTCCCTCAGCTCGCCCATGGCCGCGGCGCAGGCAGCCCGGACTTTCGGCTCCGCATCGGTCATCATGGAAATGAGCGCGTTGCTGGCGCTGTCCTTTCCGGACATTTTTCCAAGGCCGGCGATGGCCGCCAGGCGGACCTCCAGGTCCTTGTCCTGCGCCAGTTTGACCAGTTCTTCGTCTTTCCCTTTTTCGATGCACTTTTCAACCTTGTTCAACTTGCTCATACAAAGCCGACCTCTTTTCTTGAATTTTCATGTGAAACATGCTATAATATCAGTAGATAAAGAATAACCATCAAATAAAATTTACCGTAATATTTTAAGAATAGTCATTCAATTGCTACTATTCTCAGTATAGTACGGTTATACTATTTTTGTCAAGAGAAAAATTGTGAATTTCAGGAGGTTTTCATACATGGACGATCAAACAGAAATCCGGCGGATGGAGGAAGTGCTGCTGGGGGTCCTGCCCTGGTGGAATTACCGGCTGGCCAAGCCGTTTAAGGAGCTGCTGGACGAAGGGGTCAGCCTGGAAATGTACTACTGCATCCAGATTCTCCGCTGTGTGGGAAAGCCGATTACCATGTCGGAGCTGGCGCAGTTCGCCCGCATGCCCAAGCAGCAGATGACCAAGATGGTGAACCGGCTGGTGGAGCCGGGATTCGTGGAACGGGTCTACGACCCCTCCGACCGGCGGGTGATCCGCATCCGCCTGACGGAAAAGGCGTCCAGCTACATCGATCAGTTCCTGGACCAGAACGCGGGTTATTTCCGCAAATTCCTGGAGCAGATTGAGGAGGGCGAACGGGAGGAATTTATGAAAGCAGTGGAAATTCTCCTGCGGGTCCTGCCGAAGCTGCCCTATACGGAACCGGAGGCGTAAAAGCGCGGAAAACCCCGGGCGCTGTCAATCCAGCGTCCGGGGTTTCGTTCGGCCTTTTATTCAGTTGGAGGAAATCTGGTCGGTGACAACGAGCTTTTCCCCGTCGTAATCCACCACCAGAGTGGAGTTGGCCCGCACCTGGTCGGCGATAATCATGCGGCCGATAAGGGTTTCCACCTTCCGCTGGAGGAACCTCTTCAGCGGGCGCGCGCCGTAGATGGGATCGTAGCCCTCGTCCACAATGTAGTTCTTCGCGGCGTCGGTGAGGGTTACATTCAGCTGCTGCTCCGCCAGGCGCTTCCGCAGGTCGTCCATCTGGAGGTCAACAATGTGGAAAATATCCTCTCTTGTCAACGGTTTGTAGAATACAATTTCGTCCAGGCGGTTCAGGAATTCCGGGCGGAAGGAGCGTTTAAGCAGCTCCTCCACCTGCTTGCGGGCGTCTTCGGTGATTTCGCCCCTGGCGTCGATGCCGTCCAGCAGGAACTGGGAGCCCAGGTTGCTGGTGAGGATGATGATGGTGTTCTTAAAGTCCACCGTCCGGCCCTGGGAGTCGGTGATGCGGCCATCGTCCAGCACCTGCAGCAGGATATTGAATACATCCGGGTGGGCTTTCTCCACCTCGTCGAAAAGGATGACCGAATAGGGTTTGCGGCGGACGGCCTCGGTGAGCTGGCCGCCTTCCTCATAGCCCACATATCCGGGAGGCGCTCCGATGAGGCGGGACACCGAGAATTTCTCCATGTACTCGCTCATGTCGATGCGGACCATGTTCTTCTCGTCGTCAAACAGGGTTTCCGCCAGGGCTTTGGCCAGTTCGGTCTTGCCCACGCCGGTGGGCCCCAGGAAGAGGAAGGAACCGATGGGCCGGTTGGGGTTGGCGATGCCGGCGCGGGAGCGGATGATGGCTTCGGTGACCTTTTCCACCGCTTCATCCTGGCCGATGACCCGTTTGTGGAGCACCTCGTCCAGGTGGAGCAGCTTCTCCCGTTCGCCCTCCATCAGGCGGGAAACCGGGATGCCGGTCCAGCGCTCCACAATGCGGGCGATTTCCTCGTCGGTGACCTTATCCCGCAGCAGCGAGGAATGCTTCTTGCTTTCTTCCGCCAGGGCTTCCTCCTCGGAAAGCTGCTTCTGCAGGGCGGGGAGCCTGCCGTATTTGAGTTCGGCAGCCTTGTTGAGGTCGTATTCCCGCTGGGCTTTCTCGATTTGAGCGCCCACCTGCTCGATTTCCTCCCGGAGCTTCTGGACCTTGGAGATGGCGTTCTTTTCGCTTTCCCATTTGGCCTTCATCTGCTTGAAGGTGTCCCGTTCCTCGGCCAGTTCCTTCTGAATTTCGGCCAGATGCTCCCGGGAGAGCTGGTCCGTCTCCTTTTTCAGGGCGGCCTCCTCGATTTCCAGCTGGATAATCCGGCGGGAGATGTCGTCCAGCTCGGCGGGCATGGAGTCGATTTCGGTGCGGATCATGGCGCAGGCTTCGTCCACCAGGTCGATGGCCTTATCGGGTAAAAACCGGTCGGTAATATACCGGTTGGAAAGGGTTGCGGCGGCAATCAGGGCGTTGTCGGTGATTTTGACGCCGTGGAACACCTCGTAGCGCTCCTTCAGGCCGCGGAGGATGGTGATGGTATCTTCGACGGTGGGCTCATCCACCATGACCGGCTGGAACCGGCGCTCCAGGGCGGCGTCCTTTTCGATATACTGGCGGTACTCGTCCAGGGTGGTGGCGCCGATGCAGTGGAGCTCGCCCCGGGCCAGCAGCGGCTTTAACAGGTTGCCGGCGTCCATGGAACCTTCGGTTTTGCCCGCGCCCACAATGGTGTGCAGCTCGTCGATAAAGAGGATGATGCGGCCTTCGCTCTTTTTGACCTCGGCGAGGACGGCCTTCAGGCGCTCCTCAAACTCGCCCCGGAACTTCGCGCCCGCGATGAGCGCGCCCATATCCAGGGAAAAGATGATGCGGTCCTTCAGGGAATCCGGCACGTCCCCGCGGACAATCCGCTGGGCCAGCCCTTCGGCGATGGCGGTCTTGCCGACGCCGGGCTCGCCGATGAGGCAGGGGTTGTTCTTGGTTTTCCGGGACAGAATCCGGATGACGTTTCGGATTTCGCTGTCACGGCCGATGACCGGGTCCAGCTTGTTCTGGCGGGCCTCCTCCACCAGGTCGTGGCCGTATTTTTTCAGCACGTCGTAGGTGGATTCCGGGGAATCGGAGGTGACGCGGGTGTTGCCCCGCACGCTTTGCAGGACCTGCAGAAAGGCGTTTTTGTCCAGATTGAAGGCTTTCAGGGCCCGGGCGGTCTCGCCGGAAGCGTGGTCCAGGATGGCTAAGAAGATGTGTTCCACCGAAATGTACTCGTCCTGCATCTGCTCCGCCTTCTTTTCGGCGGCGTTGAGGATTTTGTCCGCTTCCTGGGAAACATAAATCTTGTCCGGCTCCCGGCCGGGACCGGTGACTTTCGGAAGCCGCTCGATGACGGCGCGCAGCGACTGGCTGAGCGCCGCCGGGTCAATGTTCATTTTGGTAAGCAGCTGGGGGATCAGGCCGTCGGGCTGGTTCAGCAGGGCATACGCCAGATGCGGCGTGTCAACCTGCATGTTCTGGTATTCAATGGCCAGGCTCTGGGCCTCCTTGATGGCCTCCAGCGATTTTTGGGTGCATTTTTGTGCGTTCATATGGGATCCCTCCTAATGGCGGTACGATGGATTTATCTCGAATTAGCACTCTCGATATCTGAGTGCTAATTATACTTTAGCACAGCCAAACCGCCTTGTCAATAGGCATTTGTAAATAAATAATCAATAATTATGATGTGTATTATGAACAAACCGCGGGCGATTTTTAGGGACTTCTATCCTTAATAAAAAAGGAAGCAGCTCCCGAAAGAGCTGCTTTCCGTCTGTTCTGATTGGTCATTACGCCGCCTGTTCGGCCAGGAGTTTTTCCGCCGCCGCCAGCTTGACGCTGAGGCAGAGGACCTCCGACGCCTTCTTCAGGTCCTCCAGAGAGGGGTAGGTGGGGGCGATGCGGATATTGCTGTCCGCCGGGTCGTACCCGTAGGGGAAGGATGCGCCCGCGCCGGTGAGGGTGACGCCGGCCTCCTTGCAGAGCGCCACCACCCGCTTCGCGCAGCCGGGCATGACGTTCAGCGAGAAGAAGTAGCCGCCGTTGGGCCGGGTCCATTCCGCGATGCCGAGGCCGCCCAGCTCCTTTTCCAGCATGCCGAGCACCAGCTCAAAGCGGGGCTTGATGAGGGCGCGGTGCTTCTCCATCTGCGCCTTGAAGCCGTCCAGGTCCTTAAAGAAGCGGACGTGGCGGAGCTGGTTTACCTTGTCGTAGCTGATAATCTGCATGGAGAGGAATTTCTTCGCCCAGGCGAGATTCCGCTCGCTCATGGCCATGGCCGCGACGCCGGCGCCGCTGAAGGAAATCTTCGAGGTGGAGACGAAAAGATAGAGCATATCCTCGGTGCCCTGCTTTCTGCATTCGTCCATGATATTGAGGAGGGTGTCCGGCGTATCTGTAATGTCGTGGATGCAGTAGGCGTTGTCCCAGAAGATGCGGAAATCCCGCGCGGCGGGCTTGAGGGCGGCAAAGCGGCGGACGGTTTCATCCGAGTAGGTGATGCCGTCGGGGTTGGAATATTTGGGGACGCACCAGATGCCCTTCACCGACGGGTCGGAGGAAACCAGCTTCTCCACCATGTCCATGTCGGGGCCTGTGGGCGTCATGGGGATGTTAATCATCTCAAAGCCGAACGTCTCGGTGATGCCGAAATGCCGGTCGTAGCCGGGGACGGGGCAGAGGAACTTCAGCTTGCCCTGGCGGTTCCAGGGCGCTTCGTTGGGGGCGGTCCCAAACTGCATGGCCCGCGCCACGCAGTCGTACATGAGGTTGAGGCTGGAGTTGCCCCCGACAATCACTTCGGAGGGGCGCACGCCCAGCAGGCCGGCAAAAAGCTCCCGCGCCTCCGGGATGCCTTCCAGCATTCCATAGTTGCGGACATCGTCGCCGGCGGAGGTTTTCATCAGGTCGGAGGAAGTCAGGCAGTCCATCATCCCCAGAGAGAGGTCCAGCTGGTCGGCGGACGGTTTGCCGCGGGACATGTCGAGTTTCAGTCCCTGCGCTTTGACCGCCGCGTATTGTGCGTCCAGTTCCTTTTTGTATGCCGCCAGCTCACGGGCGGGGATGCTGCTGAAAGATGCCATGTTCAATACCCTCCAAAAGTTGCGTTTCAGTTTCAAAAAGACCGTGTTATTATCATACACCCATTTTTGATTTTTTGCAAGATGTATTTGAAAATCTTGCAAAAAATATCTCTCAAAGAATTGTATGCGCCGGCCGTTCAAACTGTTCACAATGGATAAAAGCGGAATTTAACCCGGCAAAACCGGCTGTTTTTGCATCATGTCCGCAGGAATTATTCTTTTTTTCGCAGCAGGCCGGCGGCGGCGCAGTGGGCCAGACTGATGGTTTTTTCGCCGATCCTTTCAAAGAACACCCGCGCGGCCCCATCCCGGACGCTGCGGACGACGCCCTCTCCGAACTTTTTGTGGACCACCCTGTCCCCGTCGGAAAGCCCGGTTTCCGGCGGCCTTTGCCGCCGGGGCGACAGGAAGGAGTATCCGAAGCGGGAAAGGCGCAGGCCCGGAATCTCCCCAGGCGGGTCAAAGAGGAAAAGGCGGTCCCGCGCCCGGGTGGCGCCCACATAGAACAGCCGCAGTTCTTCGAGGAAGGGGGCGTCGTCCTGATATTTCCGGGCAAGGAGGGCGTTTTTTCCCGGAAGGACGCCGTCAAAGCAGTCCCACAGAAGCACCATGTCAAATTCCAGCCCCTTGGCCGAATGGATGGTGGAGAGGGTGACGCGGGCTTCTTCCGGGCGGAAAGCGGCGGGGGAAGCCGCCTCCGCCATCCGGCGCAGAAGGGCGGGGAAATCCGGCGACGTCCGGCAGAGCCAGCGGAGCTGGCTGTAGCGCATGCGGATCAAGGGATCGCCCTTTTCCCAGCGCTGCCGCAGGCGGCGGCCCAGGGCGAGCTTCTGTTCCAGCTCCTCCAGCGCCTTCCAGGGCGTCAGCCGCCCGCAGCGCTCCAGCAGCTCGGCCATGGCCCGGGCGGAACCGCCCCGCGGGGAAAGCGGAGCCGCTTCCCGCAGAAGTTCCGGCACGGACCGTCGCCCGTCCGCCCGGAGGAGGACGTTTTGGTAAATTGCGGCGTCCAGGTCGGGGCGGTAGTCCACCGCGTAAAAGGCGTCCAGGTCGTAAGGGTCGGCGCACAGGCAGAGGAGGGCCGCCATGACCCGGGCGTGGTACTTCCAAAGGCTGGGCGGACCCGCCGCTTCCAGCCGGAAGGGAATGCCCGCCTCCCTGAGAAAGACGGAGAGGGCGCAGGCGGAAAGATTGTTGCGGTAAAGAATGCCCGCGCTGCCGCCGGGCGGGGTTTCCCGGATGAGGGCGGCAGCCTCCTCAAAGGCGTCCTGCATGTCGGAAGGAAGGACCCGCTCCGTCTCCCCGCCGGCCGGGCGGGAGGGGACCAGGCGCTTGCTGTAGCGCTCCGGGCTCTGGCGGATAAAATCCTCGCACAGGGCGAGGATTTCCGGGCGGCTGCGGTGGTTTTCCTCCATTTTCAGGACCTTTGCACCGGGAAACAGGCCGGGAAAACGGAGCAGGCCGCCGGGGTCCGCGCCGCGGAAGCCGTAGATGCTCTGGTCCTCGTCCCCCACCAGAAACAGCCCCCGCCCGCCGGGCGCCAGAAGCTCCAGCAGGGAAAACTGCACCGGGGAAAGGTCCTGCCCCTCGTCCACGTTCCAATAGTCAAAGGCCGCCTGCCAGCGCCGCCGGAAGGCGGGCCGCTTTTGCAGGACCTCCCGGGCATAGAGCAGAAGGTCGTCGTAGTCCATCAGCCGCGCTTCCTTTTTCCGGGCCTCATAGCGGGCAAAAATGGCGGGAAATCCGTGGGGGAGGTCGTGCAGGGCGGAAATTTCGGCCGGGGAGAGCATCCGGTTTTTGCAGAGCCCCGCCTTGGAAAGCAGCTCGGCCAGCTCCTCCTCATCGGGTGAAACGCCGGAGATTTCCTCGGCGCAGCGGCGCATGAGCAGGGCGGCCCCCGGCGCATCGCCGCTCCCCGCAAGCTGCGGGAGGGGGCGGCCCGTCCCGCCGGAAAAATCCGTCAGGAGCCGCAGGCAGAGGCTGTGGATGGTGGAAAACCGAGGCGGCTCCGGAAACAGTTCCCCGAACAGCGCGCCGAAGCGCCGGCCCATGTCCTGGGCGGATTCCCGGGAAAAGGACAGGCAGCACACCCGCTCCGGCGGCACGCCGCCGCAGAGCAGCGCCGCCGTCCGCGCCACCAGCACCGTGGTCTTTCCGGAGCCCGGCACCGCCAGCAGCAGGGTGGGGGCAGGGTCCGGCGCCAGCGCCGCCTCCTGGGCGGGGGAAAGCAGAATCCCCTTGCCGCGCAGATATTCGCTGATTTCCACAGGCGTCCCCCCTTTCGCAGAATTCCCCTCCATTATACCGCCTTTCCGGCCGCTCCGCAAGGAAGCGGATGCATCTCAGGCTTTTGCACAAGAATCCGGCTGAATTTTATCAAAATGTTTCCAGAAAATACCTTGCTGAACAGCAAAAAATGGGATACAATAAAGGGAGAAGAAGATTGTGCACAACCGCCAAAAAACCGAAACAGCTCTTGTGAAAGGTTGGCATCCGATTTACCGGAATGCGGTTGACAGAAAGGAGGGAAGCCGGTATAATATAATTGTTAAAACATTAACAATCGTTTCGCTCATGCGATACCGTACCTGAACAGGAGGTTTTAAAATGGCCCATGAAAAAGCTGCCCCCACCGTGGATGTCCAGGCGATGATTAACGATCTCGCCGCCAAGGCAAAAGCCGCGCTGGCTGAGTACATGAAGCTCGACCAGGAGCAGGTGGACAAAATCGCCCACGCCATGGCGCTGGCGGGTCTGGACCACCATACCCGGCTGGCGAAAATGGCCGTGGAGGAGACAGGCCGCGGCGTGTACGAGGACAAGATCATTAAAAACCTGTTTGCGACGGAATATATCTGGCACGACATCAAGGACCAGAAAACAGTCGGCATCATTGACGACGACGAGCTTTCCGGCATCACCCAGATTGCCGAGCCGGTGGGCATTGTGGCCGGCGTCACCCCGGTGACCAACCCCACTTCCACCACCATGTTCAAAGCCATGATCGCCGCCAAAGCCCGGTGCCCCATTATTTTCGGCTTCCACCCCGGCGCACAGCAGTGCTCCTCCGAAGCCGCCCGCATTGTCCGCGACGCCGCCGTTGCCGCAGGCGCCCCGGAAAACTGCGTGCAGTGGATTGAAACGCCCTCCCTGGACGCCACCAACGCCCTGATGAACCATCCGGACGTCGCCCTGGTGCTGGCCACCGGCGGCGCGGGCATGGTAAAAGCCGCCTACTCCACCGGCAAGCCTGCCCTGGGCGTCGGCCCCGGCAACGTCCCCTGCTATGTGGAAAAGACCTGCAACGTGGAGCGCGCCTGCAACGACATCATGCTTTCCAAAACCTTTGACAACGGCATGATCTGCGCTTCCGAACAGGCGGTCATCGTGGACAGGGAAATTGAAGCCCCTTTTGAAAAATACATGAAGGAAAACGGCTGCTATTTCCTGGACGAGGAAGAAATTCAAAAACTCACCGACTACGCCTTCCCGATTGCCAAAAACCATTCCCTGAATTCCGCGGTCGTCGGCAAAACCGCCTCCTGGATCGCCGAACAGGCCGGGCTGGAAGTCCCCGCCGATACCAAGATTCTCATCTGCCGCATTCAGGACGTGGGTCCCGACGTGCCCCTGTCCAAGGAAAAGCTCTCCCCCATCCTCGCTTACCTGGTGGTCGGCTCCACCAGAGAGGGCTTCGCCATGGCCAGAAAGATGCTCTACAACGGCGGCCTGGGGCATTCCGCCGCCATCCACTCCGGCGACGAAAAGATCATCGACGCCTACGGCGAGGAGATGGAAGTCGGGCGCATCATCGTCAACTCCCCTTCCTCCCAGGGCGGCATCGGCGATATTTATAATGAAAACACCCCCTCCCTTACCCTGGGATGCGGCTCCTTCGGCAAAAACTCCACCACCTCCAACGTCTCCGCCATGAACCTGGTCAACGTCAAGCGCGTCGCCAAGAGGAGAGTCAACATGCAGTGGTTTAAAATTCCTCCGAAAATCTACTTTGAGTATAACGCCATCCAGTATCTGGAGAAAATGCCCGACATCTCCCGCGCCTTCATCGTCACCGACGAAACCATGGTCAAGCTGGGGAATGTGGACATCGTTCTCCATTACCTGCGCAAGCGGGCGGATTACTGCCACGCGGAGATTTTCGCCGAGGTGGAGCCCGACCCCTCCGTGGACACCATCATGCGCGGCGTGGAGGCCATGAACCACTTCCACCCCGACGTCATCATCGCGCTGGGCGGCGGCTCCGCCATGGACGCGGCCAAGGGCATGTGGATGTTCTATGAGCACCCCGACATCTCCTTCACCGGCATGAAGCAGAAATTCTTCGACATCCGCAAGCGGACCTACCATTTCCCTAGGCTGGGGAACAAGGCGCAGCTGGTCTGCGTGCCCACCACCTCCGGCACCGGCTCGGAGGTGACCTCCTTCGCGGTCATCACCGATAAAAAGGCCAACATCAAATACCCTCTGGCCGATTATGAGCTGACCCCGGACGTCGCCATCGTGGACCCCCAGTTTGTCATGTCGGTGCCGAAATCCGTTACCGCCGACACCGGCCTGGACGTTCTCACCCACGCCATCGAGGCTTACGTTTCGGTGCTGGCGTCCGACTATACCGACGGCCTCGCCCTTCACGCCATCCGGCTGGTGTTCAAATACCTGAAGCGCGCTTATGAAAACGGCTCGGACCGGGAAGCCCGCGAAAAGATGCACAACGCCTCCTGCATCGCAGGCATGGCCTTCACCAACGCATTCCTGGGCATCAACCACTCTCTGGCCCACAAGCTGGGCTCCGCCTACCACATTCCCCACGGCCGCGCCAACGCCATCCTGCTGCCCTACGTCATCGCCTACAACGCCCAGAAGCCGAAAAAGTTCGCCACCTGGCCCAAATATGAAAAATTCATCGCCGACCAGCGCTACGCGGAAATCGCCGAGATGCTGGGCCTTCCCTGCCGCACCACGGAAGAGGGCGTGCAGAGCCTGATTGCGGCCATTATGGATTTGGAAGCGTCTATGAACGTCGTCAAATCCATCCAAGACTGCGGCGTGGACGAAAAGGACTTCCTGGACAACGTGGAAGCGCTGGCCGACGAGGCGCACAGC
The DNA here is from genome assembly GCA_018713245.1 of Candidatus Merdivicinus intestinavium. Taxonomy (GTDB): domain Bacteria; phylum Bacillota; class Clostridia; order Oscillospirales; family Ruminococcaceae; genus Merdivicinus; species Merdivicinus intestinavium. The sequence goes on along the minus strand of DVFM01000053.1, from coordinate 19,917 downwards.
GACCAGTGCACCCCCGCAAACCCCCGCTACCCCTTGGTTTCCGAGCTGAAGGAGCTTTACCTGAAGGCTTACTACGGCGATTATTACACCCAGGGCAAATAACCCCACCCGTTTTCAAGAGGCCCCCTCCCCTGCCGGAGAGAGGGCCTCCGCGAAAATAAAAGACAGATATGGGAAAGGACGGATTTTATGCTGACTCAAGCGAAAAAAGACTTTATCGAATTTATGATGGGAGCGGACGTGCTGCGCTTTGGCGAGTTCAAGACCAAGAGCGGCCGGCTTTCCCCCTACTTCGTCAACACCGGCAACTACCGGACCGGCAGCCAGATTGCCGCGCTGGGCAAATTCTACGCGGCCTGCGTGAAAGAGGCCGTCGGGGAAAACTTCGACGCCATGTTCGGCCCGGCTTACAAGGGGATTCCGCTTGTCACCGCCGCCGCCGGTGCCATGTCGACAGCATACGGAATCGATAAACCCTACTTTTTCAACCGCAAGGAAGTGAAAGACCACGGAGAAGGCGGCTCCCTGGTCGGCTACCAGCCCAAGGACGGCGACAACATCATCATTATCGAGGATGTGATTACGGCGGGAACCGCAGTTCGGGAGACCGTGCCGGTTTTAAAAAGTGCGGCGGACGTAAAGCTGACGGACATGTTCATTTCTGTAAACCGCTGCGAAATCGGCAAAGAGGGCGTCAAAACCGCTGTGATGGAAGTAAAGGAAGAATTCGGCATTACGGTTCACTCCATCGTCACGGTACGGGATATTCGGGAATATCTGGCGGAAAAGGGCACCGACGCGGCGCTGCTGGCCAGCATGGACAAGTACATGGAGCAGTACTGCCGCTTTTAACCCGCATTCTTCTGCGCAGAACTTTACACGCTTTTTCTCCGCCATACGGCGGAGATTTTTTTTGCCCTTGCGTCGTTTGATATTCGTGGCATATTCCATTGATAATTTCCTGTAAATTTGTGAAATCTGTTTGTAAAAAAAGGTTGGATTCCCTTCGGCGATGTGATATAATAACTCTAATCAATGGGACCGCTTTGCCGGTATTCAGGGAATTTACCGGACAGCCCCCCGTCAAAGGGCCGGAAAACCGGGCGCGGAACAAGCGGCTGCGGGCTGTCCGAATCAAAAAGGAAAGAAGGAAAAAGAATGGGAACGCAATGGCATGACGACGTATTTTTCGGGCTGCATTTCGACATCCACGCCAACGAGGACGACCGGGACCTGGGCAAATATGCGGACCGGGCGGAGCTGGTGGAACAGTTTCGCAAAATCGGGCCGGACTTTGTCCAGTGCGACTGCAAAGGGCACCCCGGCTTCGCCAGCTACCCCAGCAAAGCCGGCATTCCGGCTCCCGGCATCGTGAAAGACGCCCTCCGGGAATGGCGGGAGGCCACCCGGGAAATGGGCATCCCCCTGGTGATGCACTATTCCGGCGTGTGGGACGCCGCCGCCCTGGCCGAACATCCGGACTGGGCGCTGGTGCAGGCGGACGGGAAACCCAGCGAAACCCTGACCTGCCCCCTGTCCGGCTATACGGAAGAATACATGATCCCCCAGCTGCTGGAAATCATCCGGGAATACGACGTGGACGGCTTTTGGGTGGACGGCGAAAACTGGGCCAGCGCCCCCTGCTACTGCGGCCGCTGCACCGCCGCCTTCCGGGAAAAGACGGGGTATGCGGAAATCCCTCACTCCGCCGAAGACCCCCACTGGGACGAGTGGCTCCGGTTCTCCCGGGAGAATTTTGAGCGCCATGTAACGCTCTACACCGACGCCATCCACGCCTGCAAGCCGGAATGCACCTCCTGCAGCAACTGGATGTACACGGTCCGGGAACCGGACGAAATCACCGTTCCCATCGACTACATCAGCGGCGATTTCAGCTGGATCTGGAGCGCGGGGCGCGCTTTGCTGGAAACCAAATTCCTGGATACACGCGGGAAAAAGTGGGACCTGATGGCCTGGGGCTTTACCTCCCACGGGACCATGGACGAATGGGTTTTTAAAAGCGTGGACGCCCTCTGCCAGGAAGCGGGGGTCGTCATGGCCAACGGCGGGGCCGTCACCATCTATGATACGCCCAACCGCTGGGGGACGCTGGTGCACTGGCACATGGACGACCTTGCGGAAGTTGCCCGCTTCTGCCGCGCCCGCCAGCCCTTCTGCCAGGGCTCCGAGGTGGTTCCCCAGGCGGCAATCCTCCACAACGCCGCCCATTTCTACGCCCACAACAGCCCCCTCTTTAACTTCGGCGAAGCGGTCCAGCCGGTGGAAGGCGCGCTGCACGCGGTAAACCAGAACGGCATCGCCGCCAACATTCTGACCGCGGAGGACCTGCTCCGGCATCTGGAGGAATACCCCCTCTGCGTCATCCCGGAGCAGACCCGGATTTCCAAAGAGCTGCACGGCCGGCTGGCGGACTATGTGAAAAACGGCGGCGCGCTGCTCCTCAGCGGGGAAAGCTGCAAGGAGTTTGAAGCGGAGCTGGGCGTCCGGTTTCCGGAGGAAATGCCCCGGGGGTACTACGGCATCGACCGGGACATTTCGGTGGAAGTGGGCCGGCGGACCCAGCCGGTAGCGGGCAAATGGTTCGGCGCGAAAAACGTCTCGGCCGAGATTGCAAAGCCCCTGCTGGCCTCCCGCGACAGCGGCCCTGACCGGAAGGAAACCGGGTTTGCCGCCGCAACGGTAAAGCGCTGCGGCAAAGGGGTCATCGCCGGGCTGTACGGGCCTGCGTTCGAGGGATTTTTCCTCTCCCACTACCCCATGCTGCGCCGGTTCTTCCGGGAACTTCTGGACGACATGGCCATCCCCGGCCTGGTCCGGGCGGAAGCCTCCCCCAGCGTCAGCATCAGCGTCCGCAGGAAAGAAAACCAGCTTCAGGTGCACTTTGTGAACCTGAGCTGCGACCCGGCCACGGCCCCCGGCAGCTCCAGCGTGGAGTTTGTGCCGGACGCCGGCCCCGTGACGGTTTCCGTCCCGCTGGAAGCCGCCCCCAAATCCGTCTGCATCCAGCCGGAGGGCCGGAGCGCGGAATGGTCTTACGCGGACGGCGCCCTCACCGTCCGGCTCCCGCGCATCGGCATCCATGACATCCTGGTCATAGAGCGGTAACTGCGGAAACCAAAGGCCCCGCGGAACCGGCAGGAATCTGCACCGGGCGGCGCGCCGAAGTTCGGAAAGCGCCGCCCGCAGCAGAGAAAAAGAAAATTGAAAAAAACTCTTGACAAACGCCGGGATCTCTGGTATAATAAACACTGTTCTCAATCCGGAGAAGTCGCCTAGCCCGGTTTATGGCGCACGACTGGAACTCGTGTATGGGCTAATACCCCATCGAGGGTTCGAATCCCTCCTTCTCCGCCAGCGGCTTAGAGCCGCAGCAAAACGCGCACTCACGTTTCGTGGGTGCGTTCTGTTTTTGTTCCCGCGCTGTTACGTGGTTCCTTGCATAAAAACCTGGAGCGAAACGCGCTCCGGGCCTTTTCTTTTTATCTTGCGAGAGTATTCCGCGCCGAAACGGGCATCTTTTTTGCAGCGTAACCCCAGCGGCTTAGAGCCGCAGCAAAACGCGCACTCACATTTGTGGGTGCGTTTTCTTTTATAATTTGCATGGAAGAGCGCGCACAAAAGCCTGCTGTCTGCTCAGCGCAGACGGCAGGCTTTTTTCCGTTGCATTGATTCTGCGGCCGGGCGTCCGGCTTCTGCGCTTACTCCTGCGCAGGGCGGACGTCCTGGTAAATAAACTGGTGGAGCTTATCCGATGCGGCGTCCAGATCATAATAGAGGTAGTCCACCCCGTCGATGACCAGGCTGCCGCCGTTAATCAGGTCCTCGTTGCAGGGAAGGCGCAGGTCCTCAAAGGTGACGTCCCGCAGCATAATCCCCGCCAGGTCCAGAATCTCGTCCAGCTCCAGGGAAGTCTCGACCAGCGGGAGCATCTGCTTAATCAAGGCCGGATACTCCAGCGGGTTCATGCTCTTCCCCTTTTCAAAAATCTGCTCCATCACTTCCCGCTGGCGGCCCGTGCGGTCATAGTCGGCGTTGCCCACATGCCGGATGCGGGCGTAGGCCACCGCCTGCATGCCGCTCAGGGTCTGATACCCCGCCTGTTCGATGGTGTCCACCGGCTTGCCGGACTGGGCGGACTGTTCGATCATGTTGTGGTTGGCGTCCAGGCGCTCCTCCTCGGAAACGTCGATTCTGACGCCCCCAACCGCGTCCACAATTGCCGCCATCTCGCTGAAATTCACCGTCACATAATCGGTAATTTCCAGGTCAAACACCTGGTTGAGAGTCTTAACCGCCAGAGTCGGCCCGCCGTAGAAATAGGCGGCGTTGATTTTGTTGCTGCCATACCCGTCGATGGGGACATAGCTGTCCCGCATAACCGAAGTGAGCTTGACTTTATTGTGGCGCTTGTCCACCGTGGCAATCATAATCACGTCGGAACGGCAGGCTTCATCCTCCCGCTGGTCCACGCCGAAGAGGGCGATGTTGGTAATGCTCGCGTCCGACGCATCGTCGGTCAGCGCATCGCCTCCCGCTTCCGAATAAATGCCCAGTTCCGACAAATCGTCGGGAAAGCTGTCGTTGCGGCTGTCGTCCAGCCCCCGGACAATGGTTGCAATATAATAAACACAATATCCCATCACCGCAAACAAAAGCAGGAGGAATATGGTGAGCAGCAGCTTTTTGGTCTTTAACCGTCGACGCCTTCTCCGCGCCATGCGGCATCACCCCCTAAAATTCGCCTGTAAAGGCGCTCGTTTCAGTATATCATACAGGGCGGGAAAAAGCAACGGCTAAAGCGCTTTCATCTCTTAAGTTTTTCTTAGTTTCCCGGCTTCGGCCCCTCTTTCCGCAGGGCGCCGGTGCAGAATTCCTTGGGGGAAATGCCGTACTCCGCCCGGAAGGCCCGGTAAAAGTTTGCGTAGTCCCCGAATCCGCAGTTGCAGTAGACATCGGTGGGGTTGAGCCCCGCCAGCATTTTCTGCTTGGCCATAATCAGCCGTTTCTGGATGATATAGCGGTAGACGGAGGTGCCGACCAGGCGCTTGAATTCCCGGGAAAGGTGGTACTTGCTGACGAAAAACTGCTCGGACAGGGAATCCAGGGAAATATCGTCGTTGAAATTCTCGTTGATGTACCGCAGGACGCCGGCGATGATGCCGCTGGACTCGTCCGGCACCTCAAAGCCCACCGGCGCTTCCTGCATCCGGCGGTTCAGCTCCACCAGGATGCGGGTCAGCAGGGCCCTGGTGTTGAGCTCCCAGCCGAAGAGCTTCCGCTCCCGCTCCTCAATGAGGGAATCGGCCATGTCCTGGAGCCGCCGCACCGAAACCGCGTCCAGCCGCAGGAGGTTGGTGTGGCGGGGGGAATGGATGTCAAAGCACTGGTCCAGCGCGGCCCCCTCCCCGGACAGGGCCGCCAGGCAGCTGCGGCTCACCCACAGCACCACCCGCTCATAGGGCTCCTTTTCCGTCTGAATCATGGGCTGGTGGAGCTCCAGCGGGGAGATGAGCAGGATGTCCCCCGGCTTGAGCTGATACTGCCGGCTTTCCACCGTATAATGGACGCTGCCGGAAAGAAAGAAATAGATTTCGTAAAAGTCGTGGTGGTGAAGCTCCACCTCGCTCAAATAGGAATCCCGGTAACGGTAAATTTCGTAATCCGCCGCCAGCATCTGCTGGCGCGGGCTGAAGGGCTGCACAGAACTCTGCATAAGCAATCAATCCTCCTCTCTTGATAATATAGCAAGAAACACAATATGTCAAGCAATATCGGCATTTTATCTTGTAATTTATTTCGTTATAATAAGAATAAACCCTTTCATTTTCCGGCAGGTTTCTGCGGGGATTTTTCTCAGTGCAGCGGTATTTTTCTGAAAAGGGAGGATAGTATGCATCCGTTACGGAAACCGAAAAAATTGCAGGAAGGAGACACGGTCGCGGCAATCTCGATTTCGGGCGGCAGAGCCGGGGACGCTGATATGCTGGAACGCTATCAAACCGGCAAAAAGCGGCTGGAAGCCATATTCGGGCTGAAAGTCACAGAAACCCCTCACGCCCTGTCCGGAAGCGAGTATCTGTACAGGAACCCCAAAGCGCGGGCGGACGATCTCCATCAAGCCCTGCTCGACCCCAATATCAAGGCAATTATCGCCAATATGGGCGGCGACGACTCTTACCGGCTTCTGCCGTTTATTGACTACGGCTTGATTGCGCAGAACCCCAAAATATATCTCGGGTATTCCGATATTTCATCTTCTCACAATATGTTCACCTACGCCGGCGTTTCCTCCTTTTATGGACCAAACCTGCTGACGCCCATCGCACAGCCGGCAGAACTTGATCCATACACGGAAAAATGGCTGCGGAAAGTTCTGTTTACCAATGAACCAATCGGGCAGATAGAGCCCTGCCCCGCCTGGACCGGGATTGAATGGACAAAGACAAAGGCGAGCGACATTCAGTGGCACAAAAACCCGGGCTATGAACTTCTGCAGGGCAAAGGGAAAGTATCCGGCAGACTGTTGGGGGGCTGCGGCGGACCTTTGCGGCAAATAATGGGATCCCCTGTATTCCCAACCGCCGAAATGTGGAAGGACAGTATCCTTTTTTTGGAATTTCTCGCTCCTTACGGCGGCAATTCCGCCCTGTATATGCTGCATGAGCTGCGAGCTTTCGCAGCCGCCGGGATATTCCGCCTCGCCAAAGGGATGATCTGCCCCGCTTTAAGCGATGACGCCAAAGCCGTCCTGCGAAAAGTAATGCGGGAGGAAGAAGGTCTGGACGATTTTCCCATCTTAGTCAATGTGGATTTCGGCCACAGGACCCCTATGACGGTCCTCCCCATCGGGGCGCTGGCTGAAATTGACTGCGAAAACCGCACGTTTTCCATATTGGAATCCGGCGTGGAATAACTCCGCCGGACAAATCAGAAGGAGGAACCATCAAATGAAACTGTCATTCCGCTGGTACGGCCCGGACGACCCGGTGAAAATCGAATACATCCGGCAGATTCCCAACATGCACAGTATCGTAACCGCCGTCTACGACGTCCCCCCCGGAGAACTCTGGAGCCGGGAAAGCATCGCGGCCCTGAAAAAGCAGACCGAGGACGCGGGGCTTCACTTTGAGGTCATCGAAAGCGTCCCCGTCCACGAGGACATTAAGCTGGGCAAGCCCACCCGGGAACGCTACATCGAAAATTACAAGGAGAATATCCGCCGCCTGGGCGAAGCGGGGGTCAAGTGCATCTGCTACAACTTCATGCCGGTGTTCGACTGGACCCGCACCCAGCTGGACAAGGTCCTCCCCGACGGCTCCAACGCCCTGGTTTATTACAAGGACCAGGTGGAGAAGATGGACCCCCTCACCGGTGAGCTGAACCTCCCCGGCTGGGACGCCAGCTACACCAAGGAGAGCCTCCGGGCGGTTTTCGCCGAATATGCCCAGCTCACCGAGGAGGACCTCTGGGAAAACCTGCGGGTGTTCCTCCAGGAAATCATCCCCGTGGCCGAGCAGAGCGGCGTCAATATGGCCATCCATCCGGACGACCCGCCCTGGCCCATCTTCGGCCTTCCCCGCATCATCACCTGCGAAGAGAATATCGACCGCTTCTTAAAGCTGGCGGACAGCCCCGCCAACGGCCTGACCCTCTGCACCGGCTCCTTGGGGTGCTCCCGGAAAAACGACATGGTAAAGCTCACCGACAAATACTCCGCCATGGGCCGCATCCACTTCATGCACGTCCGCAATGTGAAAATCCTGGACGACGGCTCCTTTGAGGAGAGCGCCCACTTCTCCCCCTGCGGCTCCCTGGACATTGTGGGCATCATGCAGGCGCTTTACAAAAACGGCTTTGACGGATACCTCCGGCCGGACCACGGCCGCATGATCTGGGGCGAAACCGGCAAACCCGGCTACGGCTTATTCGACCGGGCGTTAGGCGCGGCCTACTTAAACGGCATCTGGGAAACCTTACAAAAAACCGAATAACGAAAGAAGGCATTGCAATGAAACTTCCCTTTTCTCTCGACCTGAGCGGCAAAACCGCCGTCATCACCGGGGCGGGCGGCGTGCTCTGCTCCATGTTTGCCAAGGTGCTGGCCCAGTGCGGCGCCAAAACCGCCATTCTGGACCTGAACCTGGAAGCCGCCCAGGCGGTGGCGGACGAAATCACCGCCGGGGGCTATACCGCCAAGGCTTACAAGGCCGACGTGCTGGACAAGGCGGTCATGGAGGCCGTCCACGAGGAAGTGCTCCGGGATTTCGGCCCCTGCGACATCCTCATCAACGGCGCCGGCGGCAACAATCCCCGGGCCACCACCGACAACGAATACTATCTCCCCGGCGATACGGAGAAGGAACTCAAAACCTTCTTCAACTTGGATTCCGCCGGCGTGGGGTTCGTCTTTAACCTGAACTTCTTAGGCACCCTCATCCCCACCCAGGTGTTCGCCAAGGATATGCTGGACCGCGAGGGCTGCAATATCCTCAACATCTCCTCCATGAACGCCTACACCCCCCTTACCAAAATCCCGGCCTACTCCGGCGCCAAGGCGGCCATTTCCAACTTTACCCAGTGGCTGGCGGTGCATTTCTCCAAGGTAGGCATCCGGGTCAACGCCATCGCCCCCGGCTTCTTTGTCACCAAGCAGAATGAGAAGCTCCTCTTCAACGACGACGGCACCCCCACCCCCCGCACCGGGAAAATCCTGGCCGCAACCCCCATGGGCCGGTTCGGCAAGGCGGAGGAACTGGTCGGCGCGGTGATGTTCCTGCTGAACAACGACGCGGCCTCCTTCGTCACCGGCGTGGTCATCCCCATCGACGGCGGCTTTTCCGCCTACTCCGGCGTGTGACCGCCCCGTTTTCCGCGCAGATTTCTCCCCGCCCCGGCCCTGCGGCCAGGGCGGGCTGTTTTTTGAATATCCGCGGGAATTCCGCTCCGGCAAACGCAAAAGCGCCCTGCCCCGTCGTCAGAAGGGGAGGGCGCGGATTGTTTACAGAATATTCCTTGTATTTTCGGAGCGGAGAGCGTATGATAATAGTATATATGATTCTTTAAGGAGGGCGCGAGCCGATGAAATGCGGGTACTGCGGAAAAAAAGTGAGTGGAAACGCGCGCTATTGCAGCGAATACTGCCGGAAGAAGGGGGAAGCCAAGGCGAACTTCGCCCATAAGACCCGCATCCCGCTGGCCGTGATCCTGATTCTCGCCGTCATTGCCGCTGCCGTCGGCATTGTCCTCATCGCGGCGGGAAAGATAAACGAAGGCTTTTTGGCCGTCGGCGGGGGGCTCATCGCCGCCGGAGTCGGGCTGCTGGCTTTTCCCCGCGCCGGGCGGGGCGCGGCGGCGTTCAGCCAGGTCGGCGGCGGCCTCTTTTTCGCGCTGGGATTAGTGGTTCTCCTTCTTTGGGGCTGATTTTTCGTCCCCCATCTCCTGGAATAAATCCTCCAGCACCCGGGGCGAATACTCCCTTGTCTTCAGGCCGCTGAATTGGCGGTACAGGTTGCCGTTCAGGATGTTGTGCGGCTCCGCTTTTAAAAAAATCGTAATGCACATGAGTTCGTCCTTGATTTTGCGGCGGCGGATGAGACAGTCCCGCAGCCTGCGGTAGATGCGGTAGCCTTTGGCCGCATTCAGGGAAGTAAACTCAATATAATGTTCCAGATCGCACAGTTCTGCGCTGACCTGCCGGAGTTCCTCCGACAGGTCTTTTTTGCGCTGGATCAGGTTCTCATACTGGCGCTTCAGGTCGGCCGCCCGGTCCATCCACTGGCTCACCAGCTGGAAAGGGTCCTCTCCGGCGCGCTGCTGGGCCTTTGCGGGAACCACCTTGGCGGGCTTTCCGGCGGACTGCTTTTTGGCGGCGGGTTCCTGCTTGGGGGCGGGGGGATTCTTTTCCTCCGCCGCGCGGGTTCCCGCCGGAGCGGGGGCGTTTTTCTCCTCAGACGGCGCAGGGGCTTCCGCCGCCTTTTTCTCCGCCGCAGGGGCGGGCGCCGGCTTCTGCTTTTTGGCGTCCGGCGTCTCCGCGGGCTGCACGGCCGCCTTTTTGCCGCGGCGGGGCTTGGCGGCGGGCTTTTCCGGCTGGTCGGGGGCGGATTCCAGCGCGGGGACCTCCTCCTGCGGGATGTTTTCCACCGTGGGGCCGCCTTCCCCCTGGGCGGGCGCGCTGTACAGCTGGAGCTTCCAATGTTCCCGCTCTTTGGGCTTAATCATATTCTGCAGGATGTTTGTCGCTTTGGTTTCCGTCAGCACGGTGGCCGCCATCGGGTCGCGCACGCAGATCCAGTGGTTGCCGTCGTTGATGGAAAGGTACTGCCCGTCCTGATGGAGCAGCACAAACCGGTTTTGTGGCATTCTTTATCCTCCTCTGCGGTAGTCCGGTATCCTTGTCTTTTCACACTTCCTTCTTATTGTAACACAAAAGGGGCCGTCTGCACAATCCCGTCCGGCAAAACGGCTGCACAAACATCCCCTCCCGCAGAACCCCGGGCAGGGGAAGCGGGAAGGGATGCAGGCGGTCCCGGTCATTCGGCGGGGGAATAGGTTCCTTCCACCGCCAGGGTCCCCGGAAGCGGGCCCTCCACCGTAACGGTAATCACGCCGTCCGACTGGCTGAAGCGGATTACCGCGCCGTCCAGGGAGGTGGATTCGGCCTGCGCGCCGTCCGCCCGGGCAAGCTGCTGCTCCAGGCTGCCCTCCGCGCCGGCAAAGGTGAACTCAAAGGAGCTGCTGTCGATGGGCTCCAGCGTAAGGGTCACGCCCGTTTCGCTGACATAGCTGCCGGTCCAGCTGGCGTCCTTCCCATAGGATTTGCAGAAGGGGTCGTCCGCAGGGGCGTAGGCGGAGCCGTCCGGATAATAGGTGAACACCTGACCGTTTTGCTGGTCCACCAGCACGGAAGTCTCCAGGGTGACCTGGTCGGTATCCAGCAGGAAATGGTAATAGATCCGGCCGTTCCAGGTATAGTCCGTTTCATTGAGGGAAACGGTAATGCCGTCAAAGTCAATGGGCAGGCTGTCCTGTACCAGCTGTTCCGCCTCTTCCGGCTCTAAAGCGAGAGCCGTTCTACTGGATTCATCGGACGATGCGCCGGACGGATTGGCTTCGGAAGATTCCGCCGGGGATTCGGCGGAGGACTCCACGGCGGACGACTCTTCGGCAGAGCTTTCCCCCGAACCTCCGTTATTGCAGCCGGCCAGCGCAAAAGCGGCGCAGAGGACGGCCAGCAGAATGGCAAAAATCTTTTTCATATTCAAACACTCCTTTCTCACGCGGCGGCAGACCCGCCGCGCAGAAACCGCAGCTGCTTTCTTCCATTTTTATCGTATCATAGCTTTTCCACTTTTGCAACCGGTAATTTGAAAACAAAGCGTTAGTTTTTTTTAGAAAATCGTCAGCTTATGCAGGTACTTTCCGAAAAGCACCTGTTCAGCTTCCCGGCCCGTCTGCTATAATAAAAGTAAAAGAAACAATGCGATAGGAGGTTACGCGCATGATTGATCGTCTTTTTGTCCTGTCCAGCCTGGAAAAGGTGTTCCCCGACGAGGCGCCCACGCCCTATACGGGAAAATTCTCCATGCTGCGGGGGGACCAGCTCTCCTTCCAGGTCGCCTTTTACATGGACGCGGCCGTCCGGGAAGCCTTCCCGCAGAATGTCCAGGTCCGGCTGGAATCCCCGCTGGGGCAGTGGGCTGAGGTGACGCAGGTGAAATGCGTCCCCGCGCTTTATCCGGCGGGCAACACTTCGGACGGCGGCTTCCTCCGCACGATGCCCGGCCTTTACCCCGACCTGCTCCAGCCGATTCCCGCCGAAGGCGTCCGGATGACGCCCCGGAGCTGGAACGCCGTCTGGATTCAGATCTGCACCGATGCGGATACCCCCGCCGGCGAATTCCCCGTCACTGTCACCATCTCCACGGACTGCCCCCACAACGGCGGCAAAGAGGAACATTCCGTCACCGTTCCGGTGGAGGTCATCCCGGTGCAGCTCCCCGAGCAGAAGCTGCTGTTCACCCAGTGGTTCTACTGCGACTGCATCGCCGACTACTACCACGTGGAGCCCTGGAGCGAAGCGCACTGGACCCTTGTGGAAAAGCAGCTGCGCACGGCGGCCAAATACGGCGTCAACATGATTCTGACCCCCCTGTTTACCCCCGCCCTGGATACGGCGGTGGGCCATGAGCGCACCACTGTCCAGCTGGTGGATATTTCCCGGGAAAACGGCGTCTACTCCTTCGGGTTTGAAAAACTCGAACGCTGGGTCCGCCTCTGCCGGGACTGCGGCATCCGCTGCTTTGAGATGGCCCACCTCTACACCCAGTGGGGCGCCAAGCACTGCCCCAAAATCATGGCGACGGCAGACGGCGAATACCGCCGGATTTTCGGCTGGGAAACGGACGCGGTCAGCCCCGAATACCGGGAATTCCTGGCGGCTTTCCTCCCTGCGCTCATCGCCGAGCTGAAACGCCTCGGTCTTTCCCGGGACGAGGTGCGCTTCCACATTTCCGACGAGCCCTACAGCGATATGCTGGAGCAGTACAACGCCTGCAAGCAGCAGGTTGTGGATTTGCTGGACGGCTACCCCGTTATGGACGCCCTCAGCGACTACTCCTTCTACCGGGAGGGCGTCTGCGGCCATCCGGTGGTGGCGCTGGACCACGTGCAGCCCTTCCTGGACCACGGCATGGAGGACCTGTGGGTCTACTACTGCGTCAGCCAGACCTACCAGGTGAGCAACCGCTTTATGTGCATGCCCTCCGCCCGCAACCGGATCATCGGGCCGCAGCTGTACAAATACCGCGTGTCGGGATTCCTCCACTGGGGCTACAACTTCTACAATTCCGTCCTGTCCATGCGGCACATTAACCCCTTTGCCGTCACCGACGCGGACGGGGGCCTCCCCGCCGGCGACCCCTTCTCGGTCTACCCCGGCGACGGCGGCGAGCCCTGGGATTCCATCCGCCTGCGCGTCTTTTCCGAAGCCCTTCACGACCTGCGGGCCCTGGAGCTGCTGGAATCCCTCACCAGCCGGGAGCACGTGATGGAACTGGTGGAAGGCGGCCTGTCCCGCGAACTCACCTTCTTCTCCTACCCCGCCGAAGCGTCCTACCTTCTGGACCTCCGCAGCCGCGTCAACGCGGAAATCAAGGCGCTCAGCCGGTAAACCGGCGCGTTCCCAAGGCCCGGGCTCTGCCCGGGCTTTTCTTTTTGGAGAACCATTGGGCGGATTTTTTTGTTTTCCACATTTCAACACAAAAAAATGTGGAAAACTTCATTCCGCCGGCAGCCGGGCCGCTCCTGCGTTTTGGTCAAAATGCCCCCATCATCGGGTAAAATCTTGGAATTGACAAGGGCTCTCCGGAAGAATATAATGGATACAACCAGAATATGCGGCGTCAGGGTTTGAAATTTTGTTGCGAACGCACGCCGCCTGCCGCCCGGAATAAAAAGATGATCGGAGGACAAATCCATGCTTCAAGTATTGCGCGCCAGCGGCCGGAGCGCCGAATGGAAGGATGAAAACAGCGCCGTGACCGTCCGCATCGGGGAAGCCGCAGAGGGGGACGCCGTCCGGCTCTGCTGGGATTTTGACGCGGACGGGGACGAATACGTCCTGCTGCCCGCCTGCTGCTACAACGGCAACCGTTTTGCAAGCCTCAAAAAGGAGTATCCGCCCATGTTCACCCCGGAGGAGGCGGGCGTCGATCTCCCCGTGACCATCACCGACGTCATCCGCCTGAACCCGGACGGCAGCGGCCGGATCGAAGCGACGTCCGGCGACGTCTCCACCCCCTGCATCGGCGTCTATTCGGCGCAGAAGCAGCGGGCGATGCTGCTCTTTACCATCCAGGAAATCGGCGGCGTCAACCTGGGGCTTGCTTATGAAAAAGGGCGGATGGAGCTGCAATACCCGCATTTCCGCCAAAACGGCCTGTACCGCTCCATGATGATGCGGGAGGGGAAGGACCCCGGCATGGATTTTGAAGCGGGGCAGGAATTCACCATCCCTTACAGGCTGCTGGATTTCGCCTGCGGGAGCATGGAGCAGTTTTACGAGGTCTATTTCCGCAGCCGGAAATGCATGGGGATGGACAGCCGCCGCCCGGCAGTGATCCCCTTCGCCGAACAGTTTGCCATCCAGCGGGACAAGTACAACCACTGGAACTGGTGGAACACCGAGCAATACTACCGGGTCGGGACCGGCGACAACATGTTCAACGCCTGGCAGCTGGGCTGGGTCGGCGGCGGGATGATCTCCTACCCCATGATGAAGCTGGGCGGGGAGCTGGAATGGGAGCGCGGCATGGCCACCCTGCGGCACATGGCCCGCACCCAGCGGGCAAGCGGCCTGCTCTGCGGCATTGTCACCACCGCGGGGGAGGAACCGGGGGACGGCTTCCGGACCCCCGGCACGGAAAACTGGGTGCTCATCCGCAAATGCGCCGACGCGCTGTACTTCCTCTTTAAGCATTTTGCCCTGATCAAGGAGCGCGGGAAGGAAATCCCCGCCGAATTGACGGACATGGCCCGGAAGCTGGCGGACGCCTTTGTAAAGCTCTGGGAAACCTACGGGCAGCTGGGGCAGTTTGCGGACGTCGTCACCGGCGAAATCGCGGTGGGCGGCTCTACCAGCGGCGGCATCGCGCCGGCGGGGCTGGTGGAAGCGTACCGCTTTTTCCGGGAGGAAAAATATCTGACCGCCGCCGAAGAAATCGGCACCCAATACTACGAGCGGGACGCCGCGAAGGGCTATACCACCGGCGGGCCGGGGGAAATTCTGCAGGGCGCGGACAGCGAGAGCTGCTTCGGGCTTTTGGAAAGCATGGTGTCCCTCTATGACGAAACCCGGGAGGAAAAATGGCTGGAGCGGGCCAAACACCTGGCCCATCTGTGCAGCAGCTGGGTGGTAAGCTACAACTACCGCTTCCCGGAAGAAAGCGAGTTCGGCAAAAAGGACATGAAAACGGTGGGCAGCGTCTTTGCCAACATCCAGAACAAGCACTCCGCGCCGGGAATCTGCACCCTTTCCGGCGACGGGCTTTACAAGCTCTGGAAATGGACGGGGGACGAGGCGTATCTGGAGCTGCTGCGGGACATCAGCCTCACCATCAGCCAGTACATGTCCCGGCCGGACCGGCCCATCTGCAGCCCTTACGGGGATAAGATGCCCCAGGGATACATCTGCGAGCGGGTCAACCTGTCCGACTGGGAGGGGGAGGAAGGCGTCGGCAGCAACATCTTCGGAAGCTGCTGGTGCGAATGCTCCAACCTCCTGACCCTGGCCGAGGTGGCGGACCTGCCCGGCGTGGCGGACGGTACGGAGTTTATCAGGCGGTAACGCTGCGAAACGGGGTTGGAAAGACCCAAGGAGCGGGATTATGATTCACAAGGAAAATTGGAAAGACAGCCAGACGCATTTCGCGGCGTTTTGGGAAAAGGACTATGAAAAGCGGTGCGGCATGGCAATCCGCACGCCATGCGCCTGCCGCGGAGAGGCGCTTCTCCCCGTCCCGGCCGGCACGCTGGAGGAAGCCTACACCTCCCCCGACGCGCTTTATGCCTCCTGGAAAAACGCCAGCCTGCGCAGCCGCTGCTTCGGCGAGGGGCTCCAGGCTTATTACCTCAATTTCGGGACCGCCGGCCACGCCGCGTACTTCGGGGCAATCCCCCACTACGCCCCGGACACCATCTGGTTTTCCCCCATCCTGGAGGAGCCGGACGCCGGGCTGCTGCATTTTGACCGGACAGGGGGCGCGCTGCGGCGGCAGGCGGAGGCCGCGCGGGAGCTGGCGCAGCGGGCGGGGGAGGATTTTTTCGTGTCCATGCCCGACAACTGCGGGATTATCGACGCCCTGGCCGCCCTCCGCGGCACAGAAAACCTGCTGATGGACATGGCGGAGAACCCGGAATTCGTCCATGAGGCGCGGGAGAAGATTCTCGAAGCCTGGAAGGCCGCCCAGGCAGATTTCTTTGACATCCTTGCGGAAAACAACAAAGGCGGCTCCTCCCACGGCTGGATGCAGCTCTGGTGCGAGGGGCGCCACGCCCAGATTCAGTGCGACTTTTCGGTGATGATTTCCCCGGCCATGTACGAGGAATTCGTGCTGCCGGAAATCGAGGAATGCGCCCGGTTTCTGGACCGCGTCACCTACCACCTGGACGGGCAGGAGCAGCTGCGGCACCTGGACATGCTTTTGTCGGTCAAAAAGCTGGACAACATCCAGTGGACGCCGGTGGCGGGCCAGCCCAAAACCTCCGCATTCCTCGGGGAGCTTCGGAAAATCCAGGCCGCGGGGAAGGGGCTGGTGCTGGTGCCGGACAAGGAGGAGGTCCCCGTCCTGCTGGAAAATCTCTCCTCCAAAGGGCTGCATCTCGTCCTCAACGGGGTTTCGGGCCCCGAAGAAGCGGAGGAGCTTCTTCGGCTGGCGGAAAAGTTGGCCCACTGAACACAGACAGATTGTATCGGGAGGAATACCTATGCTGCAAGTAACAAAACGAAAATCCGCCGTCATTACGGACGCTGTGCGCAGCGGCGACGCCCTGGTGCTTCGGTCGGAACGGGGGACCCTCCGCCTGGCGCCGCAGACGGAGTCCATTGTCCGCGTCAGCTTCTCGGAAGGAGCGTCCTGCTCCGAAAAAACCGGCGTCGGGATCCGGTTCGGCGGCAGCTTTTCCGGCTGGAGCTGGAAAGAAACGGCGGACGCCGTGACGCTTTGCCTGCCCGCCCTCACCCTGGACATTTCCAAAGCGGCCGGCTCTATCACCTACCGGAACGCGGACGGGAGCCTGCTTCTGGCGGAAGCTGCGGAGGAGAGCCGGGCGCTGGAGCCCTTCGACTCCTACCGGACGGTGGTGGACGAAAACACCAAGGTGGAAGAAACCGTCACGCCGGACGGCGTCAAGCGGGTCATCAAGGAGGCCTCCAGCGTGTTCGACAGGAAGCTCTGCCGCACCCGGCTGTCCCTCACTTTCCAGCCGGATGAGCGCCTTTACGGCCTGGGCCAGGCGGAGGAGGGTCTTTTAAACCTCCGCGGAAGCACCCAGTATCTGCACCAGGCCAACCTGAAAATTGCCATTCCGTTTCTGCTTTCCAGCAAAGGCTACGGCCTGCTGTTCGCCACAGGCAGCCCCGCCGTTTTCAGCGACACCCAGTACGGCTCTTATTTTTACACCGAGGCGGATGAGCAGATGGATTTCTACTTTATCCGCGGCAGCAGCCTGGACGGCGTTGTCGGAGGCTACCGCACCCTGACCGGAAAGGCCGCCATGCTGCCCCGTTGGGCCTTCGGCTTTCTTCAGTCCCAGGAACGGTATGAAACCCAGAAGGAAATCCTCGAAATCGCCGGGGAATACCGCCGCCGGGGGATCGGCCTGGACTGCGTCGTGCTGGACTGGTGCTCCTGGACGGGGGACCAGTGGGGGCAGAAATCCTTCGACCCCGTGCGTTTTCCGGACCCCGCCGGCATGACCGGCAAGCTGCACGAACAGAACGTCCGCTTTATGCTCTCCATCTGGCCCAACATGCAGGAGGACACCGCGGACTACCGGGAATTTTCTGAAAAGGGCCTGCTGCTGCCCGCCAGCGAGATTTACGACGCCCTGAACCCCGACGCCCGCGCCCTTTACTGGAAGCAGGCCCGGGAGAAGCTGTTCCGCAGCGGGGTCGACGCATGGTGGTGCGATTCCAGCGAGCCCTTCACCCCCGAATGGAGCAGGGGGATGAAGCCGGAGCCCTCCGACATGTACCGTGAATTTTTGGAAACGGCCTCCAAGTACCTCCCCCGGGAAGCAGCCAACGCCTACGGCCTGTTCCACGCCCAGACCATGTATGAAGGCCAGCGGGAGACGGGAAGCTCCAAGCGCGTGGTGAACCTGACCCGCAGCACCTATACCGGCGGGCAGCGGTACGGCGTCATCCTCTGGTCCGGCGATACGGCCGCCTCCTGGGAGACCCTCCGGCGGCAGATCCCCGCGGGGTTAAACTTCTGCGCGTCCGGCTTCCCGTACTGGACGGTGGATATCGGCGCGTTCTTTGTCAAAAAGGGCGTCCAGTGGTTCTGGGACGGGGACTATGAGGACGGACTCAGCGACCTGGGCTACCGGGAGCTGTTTGTCCGCTGGTTCCAGTACGGCGCCTTCCTGCCGGTTTTCCGCAGCCACGGGACCGACGTCCGCCGGGAAATGTGGGCCTTCGGGGAGGACGGCGACCCCTTCTATGAGGCGCTGAAATCCGCCAACCGCCTGCGCTACCGGCTGATCCCCTACCTGTACTCCTGGGCGTGGAAGGTATGGAAAGAGGACAGCACCATGATGCGGATGCTGGCCTTTGATTTCCCGAACGACGAAAAGGCGCTGGACATCGGCGACGAGTACATGCTTGGCGGCAGCATTCTGGTCTGCCCCGTTACGGAGCCCATGTATTACGGCCCCCATTCCCAAAAGCTGAATGTTTCCCGAAAGGGGCGGATGGTCTATCTGCCCGCCGGCTGCGACTGGTATGACTTCCACACCGGGGAAAAATACGCGGGCGGCCGGAGCGTTTTCGCCGAAGCCGGAATCGACCGGATTCCCCTGTTCGTCCGGGCGGGCAGCATCCTGCCCATGACCCGCCCCCTCCAGCACACGGGAGAGCAGGCGGAAATCGAGTTTTATGTATATCCCGGCGCCGACGCGGAATTCACCCTGTACGAGGACAGCGGGGACGGCTACGGGTATGAATCCGGCGACTGCACAGTCCGCCGGCTGGTCTGGAAGGACGCGGAACAGAAGCTCCTGGAAGGGGGCCGGACGCTCCATGCGGTAATTGCCGCGCGGTGAGCCGCCTGTTTTGGAAAATTTGGCGGCGCATCAAAAAAGGACGGCGCTCGGAAAGCGGCGATATTTCACGAATTCCGCCCTTTTGCAAAGTTTTTCTCCACGGTTTATTTGCGTCAGCAAACCACACAGCTTTTTGCACTTTGCGAACAGCGCATCCTTTTCGATAGTCTGAAGGGGGGCGGCCGTTTGGCCGCCCCCCTTCGTTTATCCAACAATCATTCGATCAAAAAGCGCTCAGGGGCTGCTGCTATCCCTTCCTGCGGGTGGCTTCCTTCATGGGCAGGCCGGTGGAGTAGTCCAGCTGGCGCTCCTCGAAAACGGGACCTCGACTCTCCTGCCCTGCAGGTCCTCAAAAAAACAGATTGAGAAATCCTCATTCGCACCATATAAAAACAGCCCCGGATGCTGCCGCTGGATAGCCGCCCTCTCCTCCTCATTGGTCCGGGTCAGCAAGCTGTAAGCCTGCTCGCAGCGGTCAATCCAGAGGGATTCATATGCAGCGGCACTCACAATGCGCGGTTCCAAATCGGCAATTGTTTCAATATGGAAGCGCCGGCACCAGATAAGATCATTTTGATAAAGCATCTGCCCTTCTTCACCTGTTACGATATCATCCGTATCATAAACAATCGGTATTCGAACCTGGTATTGATAGGCGGCAAAGGCCCGGCTGTGACCATCGGTGAGGGTAAGCCTGCCGTCGCCGAAATCATAAACCGGAAGCGGCGCACACAAATGCATCCGATTCGGGTCAAACCATTTCCGGACCGCCTCGAGTTTCGCCCGGCTTAAGTACAGCTGGCTTACGCCCAAATCCGTCGGGGCAGCCCATTGAACCCCCTGGAACGAACAATCCATTGCAAATTCTCCTGTTTATACTGTAAATATAAAAAGCTGCATTTTAAAATTCCTAAAATGCAGCTTTTAGCTTGTCTTTGCTGGTCAAAATTACTGGCAGAAAAAGCTATATAATTTCAAGAGTTTTTTCCGAAAGAATAAAATAGCAAGAAAATTTATACCAACATAAAAGGTGCTATATTGGATAAAATGCCGATGCCGCTTTGATTGCTTTTC
>DVFM01000052.1 GCA_018713245.1 Candidatus Merdivicinus intestinavium | reverse complement strand
CCCCGCGCCGTCATTTTGCTTGCAAAATGACGGGTTAGAATTTCCAAGTTTTTATCCACAGCTCATTTGCGTCAGCAAATAACACCTCTGTGTGCAATTTTTCAGACTATTCTCTCTTTTTCGACAGGCTGAAGCGGGCGGCCTTTGGCCGTCCGCTTGATTTTATTCCCCAAAAGGATTATACTACCGTTGTATCGATTTGCAGCAGAAAATTTCAACAAGGAGGCGACATTATGCAAATCGCCGACCTGCACATCCACTCCCAATACTCCCGCGCCACCAGCAAGGACTGCGTCCCGGAATCCTTGGACTACTGGGCCCGCCGCAAGGGCATCACCCTGCTGGGCACCGGCGATTTCACCCACCCCGCCTGGCGGGCGGAGCTTGCCGAAAAGCTGGAACCGGCGGAGGAGGGGCTTTACCGCCTGAAGGAGGAATTCCGCCGCCGGGACCCCCTGCCCCCCGGCGCGCCGGATCCCCGCTTTGTCCTGACCGGCGAGATCAGCACCATTTATAAAAAGAACGGCCGCACCCGGAAGGTCCACAGCCTCATTCTGCTGCCGGGCCTGGAGGCGGCGGAGGAGCTCTCCCGGCGGCTGGAGGCCGTGGGAAACATCCGCTCCGACGGGCGGCCCATCCTGGGGCTGGACTGCCGGGACCTGCTGGAAATCACGCTGGAAGCCTGCCCGGAGGCGGTGTTTATCCCCGCCCACATCTGGACGCCCCATTTTTCCCTGTTCGGGGCCTTTTCCGGCTTCGACGCCATCGAGGAGTGCTTTGAGGACCTGACGCCCCACATCCGCGCCCTGGAGACCGGCCTTTCCTCCGACCCGCCCATGAACTGGCGGGTTTCCGCCCTGGACGGCTTCCGGCTGGTGTCCAACTCCGACGCCCATTCCCCCCAGAAGCTGGGGCGGGAGGCCAACCTGCTGGACATCCCCCTTTCCTATCCCGCCCTGTCCGCCGCGCTTTCCGGCGAAAATCCCGCCGGGCTGCGGGGAACCATCGAATTCTTCCCGGAGGAGGGCAAATACCACTGGGACGGCCACCGCAGCTGCCGCCTGCGCCTTTCCCCCGCCGAGGCGGAACGGTACGGCGGGCGCTGCCCGGTCTGCGGGAAAAAGCTGACCATCGGGGTGGAGCACCGGGTGGAGGAGCTGGCCGACCGGCCGGAGGGCTTCCGCCCGGACGGCGCCGCGCCCTTTGAAAGCCTGGTCCCGCTGGAGGAAGCCATCGCCTGGTCCACCGGCACTTCCCCGGGCAGCGCGGGGGTAAAAGCCCAGTATGAAAAGCTCCTGGCCCGGCTGGGGACGGAATTTTACATTCTGCGGGAAGCCCCCGCCGGAGAGATCGCCAGGGAGGCCGGGGAGATCGTCGCCGAGGGCATCCGCCGTCTGCGCCGCGGCGAGGCGGAGAAAATTCCCGGCTACGACGGGGAATACGGCGTCATCCGGCTCATGAGCCGGGAGGAAATCGACGCTTTGAGCGGCCAGACAAGCCTTTTCGGCGACGGAATTCCGGCCCCCCGCCGCCGGAAGCGGGAGCCCCTTCCCGTCCCGGCCGCCCTGCCGCGGGAAGAGCCCGCCCCCGCCGCCGCGCCCGCCCTCTCCCTCAACCCCGAGCAGCGGGAAGCGGCCGAAGCCCCCGGCGGCGTCACTGCCGTTATCGCCGGCCCCGGAACCGGAAAAACCCGGACGCTGGTTTCCCGCATCGCCTTCCTGCTGCGGGAAGGGATTGCCAAGCCGTCGGAAATCACCGCCGTCACCTTCACCAACAAGGCTGCCGCCGAAATGCGGGAGCGGCTGGAGGCGGAACTGGGCGGAAAAGCCGCCCTCCGCGGGATGACGGTGGGCACTTTCCACGCCATCTGCCTGCGGGAGCTGCAAAAAGAGGGGCCGGTGCGGCTGGCGGATGAGGAAGCCTGTCTGGAAACCGCCGGGAGGGTGCTCCGCAGCATGGGGAGCAAGGCTTCTCCCCGGAAACTCTGGGAGGAGGTTTCCCTGCGCCGGAACGGCAGCGTCCCCGCGGAGCCTCAGTTCCCGGAGGAAGCGGCGGCGCTTTGCCGCCGGGAGCTGGAAAGCCTCGGGCTGCTCGATTTTGACGGCTTGCTGGAACAGGGCCTCGCCCTGGCGGAGGAAGGGAAGCCGGGCCGCGGCTTTACCCATCTTCTGGCCGACGAATTTCAGGACCTGAACCCCATCCAGTACCGGCTTTTGAAGGCCTGGGGCCGGGAAAGCCGCAGCCTTTTCGTCATCGGCGACCCGGACCAGTCCATCTACGGCTTCCGCGGCTCCGACGCCCGGTGCTTTGACCGGCTGGAGGAGGATTTCCCCGGCCTGCGGGTCATCCGGCTGACGCAGAACTACCGCTCTTCTCCGGAGATTTTAGGGGCAGCCCTGGCGGCCATTTCCCCCGCCCCCGGCGCGCCCCGCTCCCTGCGGCCCAGCCGGCCGGAAGGCGGGCGGGTCCGGCTGGTTTCCGCCCCCACGGACACCTCCGAGGCCATCTTCGCCGCCAAGGAGATCAGCCGTCTGGCGGGCGGCATCGACATGGTGGAAAGCCGCGCCGTGGAGGATGCGCCCCGCAGCTTTTCGGAAATCGCCGTCCTCTGCCGCACCCACCGCCAGCTGGAGCTGGTGGAAAGCTGCCTGCGCCATGACGACATCCCCTGCCTGGTGGCCGGGGAGAAGGACTTCCTCCGGGACCCCGCCGCCCGCGGGATGCTGGGCTTTTTCGGCTTTCTGCTGAACCCGTCGGACGGGCCCGCCCTGGCGGCGGCGCTGAACGGGGCCTTCCGCTGCCCGCCGGACCTGGTTCAAAGCCTGCCCGGCCGGGCGGCGGACCTTTCCGCCGCGGATTGGGCGGAATTCCGTCCCCTGTTGGAGGAATACCGCGGGGCTGCCGCCCTGGACCGCTGGCGGGAGCTTTCCGAAGCGTTTCTGCCCCGGGCCGCGAAGGAAAAGCCCCACAAACTGCTGGAGGCGCTGGCGGGGGAGCTGGGGCTTGGGGAGCAGAAGCCGGTGGGGCAGCTGATCCGGACCGCCGCCTTCCACAAGACCATGCCGGCGCTGCTGGAAGCCTGCCTGCTGGCGGAGGAAGGGGACCTTTGCCGGATGTCCGGGCGGGCCTACGCTTCCGGGGCCGTTACCCTTATGACCCTCCATGCCGCCAAGGGGCTGGAGTTCCCGGTGGTGTTCCTGTACGGCGCCGCCGACGGAAGCATCCCCCTGCGCTCCCCGGACCGTCCCGCCGATCTGGAGGAGGAACGCCGCCTCTTTTATGTGGGGATTACCCGCGCCCGGGAGCGGCTCTACCTCCTGACGGCCGGGGAGCCTTCCCCCTTCCTGCGGGACATTCCGGAGGAACTGCTGGAGCGCACGTCTCTCCGGGACCGCCGGACCGCGCCCCAGGGCCACCAGCTCACGCTGTTTTAACGCATCCCGCCCGCGGATTTCATGGAGGATTCTGCGCCGAAAAAATGAAAAACTCTCATTTTACTTTAATCTTCCGCCTGTATAATCAAGCCATACCAAACAGAAAGGGCGATGAGAATCCATGAAAAAGATGAAAGAGATAAAGAATTGGGTGTTTGCTTCCGGCAAAAGGAAGGCGGCGGTTCTGACCGCTCTGGGCGTAACGGCGGTGGCGGGGGCATCCTCTCTGGCGGTCTTTGCTCTGTGGGAGGACCAGGGGGTGTTCCCCAGCCGGATCCCTGCCGTGTCCGCCAATACGGTCCAGGCTGCGGCGGCCGGCGGCAGTTCCCAGCTCATCAGCGGGGAGGAGGCCTTTGCGGCGGTCCTCGCGCATGCGGGACTGACGGAAGCGGATGTCACCGTGACCGAGAACCATCTGGACTGGGACGACGGCGTTCAGGAATACGATATTGATTTTTACACGGACTCCAAAGAGTACGATTACACGGTCAACGCGCAGACCGGCGAGGTCCGCAGCTACAGCATTGAGGCGAGGAAGCAGGCCGGAACGGCCTCCGATGCCGGCAGCGTAATCGGCGAGGACGCGGCCCTTGCGGCGGCTTTGAAGCACGCGGGCCTGGAAAGCGGCGACGTCCAGGTGGTGAAGAACAAGCTGGACCGGGACGACGGGGTGCAGGAGTACGACGTGGAGTTCCGCACCGATTCCAAGAAGTACGAGTACAGCGTCAACGCCCAGACCGGCGAGATCCGCAGCTATGAGATCGACGCCCTCCGGCAGACGGCATCTGCCTCCACAGTCCCCAGCATTGCCGGGACTTCCGCGGTTTCTGCCCCTGCTTCTTCCAAAAGCGGCAGCGTAATCGGCGAGGACGCGGCCCTTGCGGCAGCTTTGAAGCACGCGGGGCTGGGGAGCGGCGACGTCCAAGTGGTGAAGAACAAACTGGACTGGGACGACGGTGTTCAGGAATATGAAATTGAGTTCTATTCCGGCAGCACCGAGTACGATTACAGCGTCAACGCGCAGACGGGCGAAATCTGGCACTATGACGCGGAAACCAACGGCGCGCCGGCGTCATCCGGCTCGTCCTCCGGCAGCACCGGCAGCGTGATCGGCGAGGATGCGGCCCTTGCGGCGGCTTTGAAGCACGCGGGGCTGGGGAGCGGCGACGTGTCCCGCACCAGAACGGAATTGGACCGGGACGACGGCCGGACGGTTTACGAGGTGGAATTCCGCAGCGGCGGCTACGAGTATGAGTACACGGTCAATGCGGCCGACGGCTCCATCCTCGAACATCAGAAAGAATACGACGATTAAGGCGAAGCGCCCCGGACAGTGTTCCGGGGCGTTTTTGCGTTTGGAAAAACGGGCTGCCCACTGGACAAAGGACGTCTGCTGTGATAAGATGGAAAGGAATTCAGGATCGGAAAGGGGTATCCCGTATGATGATACGGAAGAAACAGAGGGCGGCCGGAAACGGCATTACCGACGGCGTTCTCTGGAAAGAAATGCTGCTCTTCTTTTTCCCGATTTTGTTCGGGACATTTTTTCAGCAGCTTTACAACACGGTGGACGCCATCGTCGTCGGAAATTTTGTGGGCAAGGAAGCCCTGGCCGCGGTGGGCGGCTCTACCGGGACCTTTATCAACCTGCTGGTGGGCTTTTTTGTGGGGCTTTCCTCCGGCGCAACGGTCATTGTTTCCCAGCTTTACGGGGCGCGGGACGTGGAGGGGACCCAGCGGGCCGTCCACACGGCGGTTGCCCTGAGCCTGGCGAGCGGGCTGTTCCTGACGGTAGTGGGGCAGCTTGTTTCCCCCTTCGCCCTGCGGGCCATGGGGACGCCGGACGACATTATGGACTACGCGCTCACCTATCTGCGCATCTATTTCTGCGGCATGATCCCCAATTTGTTCTACAATGTGGGCACCGGCATCCTGCGTGCGGTGGGGGACGCGCGGCGGCCGCTTTACTTCCTCATCGCCAGCACCATGATCAACCTCGTGCTCGACCTGCTGTTTGTTCTGCAGTTCCACATGGGGGTCATGGGGGTGGCGCTGGCCACCATTCTGGCCCAGACCATCAGCGCCGTGCTGATTTTCGTCGTATTGGTGCGGACCACCGCGCCCTACCGGCTGTTCCTGCGGCGGATCCGCTTCCATAAGGACATGCTCTGGGACATTATCCGCATCGGCATCCCGGCGGGCCTCCAGTCGGTGATGTACGGCATCTCCAACATCATCATCCAGGCCAGCGTCAACAGCTTCGGCACCGACACCATCGCAGCCTGGACCGCCTACGGCAAAATTGACGGCCTGTTCTGGATGATTATGGACGCTTTCGGCGTGACGGTCTCCACCTTTGTGGGGCAGAATTTCGGCGCGCAGAAGTACGACCGGATGCGCAAGAGCGTCCGGGTCTGCACAGGGATGACATTGGGCACCTCCGTGGGGCTCAGCATTGTGCTGATGCTGTTCGGACGGTTTATCTACCGGCTGTTTACCCAGGACGCCGCCGTTATTGACATCGGAATGGAAATTTTGATGACGCTGGTGCCGTTTTACTTCACCTATCTGGGCATTGCGGTGTTAAGCAGCGCCGTCCGGGGGACGGGGGATGCGCTGGTGCCCATGCTGCTCACCTGTTTCGGCGTCTGTGTGCTGCGGGTGGCCTGGATTGCGGTGATGAAGCCCATTTTCCCGTCGGTTCAGACGGTGATTTTGAGCTACCCCATCACCTGGGTGATTACCTCGCTGCTGTTCCTTGCTTATTACCTCAAAGGCGGCTGGCTCAAGCGGAGCATTGCCAAAATGGGTTTTGCGCCGGAGGTCCGGCCGGCGGCCGGGGAAAAGAAGCGGAAAGAGTGCTGAATGGGCTTCCTCCTATTAAAAAAGAAGATTTTCTGCAAAAAAGTGCCTCTCCCGGATGGGAGAGGCACTCAGAGTGTCGAAAAACCTCTTTTAAAAGTAAAACTGTACCAAAAAGAGAACGGAAAGTTTTCGCC
>DVFM01000051.1 GCA_018713245.1 Candidatus Merdivicinus intestinavium | reverse complement strand
GAACCCCTGTGCGGCGAAAATTATTTGTTGTTGATGCAGGTGATGCCGGGAAGTTCCTTGCCTTCCAGGTATTCCAGGGAAGCGCCGCCGCCGGTGGAGATGTGGGTCATCTTGTCGGCGAAGCCCAGCTGGATCACAGCCGCAGCGGAGTCGCCGCCGCCGATGACAGTGGTGGCGTCAGCTTCGGCCATCGCCTTGGCAACAGCCAGGGTGCCGGCTGCCAGGGTGGGGTTCTCAAATACGCCCATCGGCCCGTTCCAGACGATGGTTTTGGCTTCTTTCACCGCAGAAGCAAAGAGCTCCTGAGTCTTGGGGCCGATATCCAGACCCATCATATCCGCCGGGATCTTGTCGGAATCCACATAGGAAACCTCAATCTTGGCGTCGATGGGGTCAGGGAAGGAAGCGGCAACAGCGGTGTCCACAGGCAGGAGGAGCTTCACGCCCTTCTCCTCAGCCTTCTTGAGCATTTCCTTGCAGTATTCAACCTTTTCATCGTCAACCAGGCTCTTTCCGACCTCGTAGCCTTTGGCTTTCAGGAAGGTGTAGGCCATGCCGCCGCCGATGATGAGGGTGTCCACTTTATTCAGCAGGTTTTCAATAACGCTCAGCTTGTCGGAAACCTTCGCGCCGCCCAAGATCGCCAGGAAGGGACGGACGGGGTCGTTGACCGCATTGCCGAGGTATTTGATTTCCTTTTCCATCAGGTAGCCGACAGCGCTTTCCTTGATGTAATCGGTAACGCCGGCGGTGGAGCAGTGGGCGCGGTGGGCGGAGCCGAACGCATCGTTCACATACACATCGGCCAGGCTCGCCAGCTCCTCGCTGAACTCGGGCAGGTTTTTGGTTTCTTCCTTGCGGAAGCGGGTGTTCTGAAGCAGGACAACGTCGCCGTCCTTCATGGCGGCAACCGCGGCCTTGGCGTTTTCGCCGACCAC
This sequence comes from Candidatus Merdivicinus intestinavium, assembly GCA_018713245.1. Classification (GTDB taxonomy): domain Bacteria; phylum Bacillota; class Clostridia; order Oscillospirales; family Ruminococcaceae; genus Merdivicinus; species Merdivicinus intestinavium. Next base: position 27,524 of record DVFM01000051.1, on the reverse strand, counting down.
GCTGTCGTCATTGGCAAAAACGACCTCTTTGCCCAGCAGCTCACTCAGGCGGGCGGCAACGGGAGCCAGGCTGAATTTCTCTTCCGGGCCGTTTTTCGGTTTGCCCAGGTGGCTGCAGAGGATCAGGCGGCCGCCGTTTTCGATGAGCTTTTTGAGGGTGGGCAGAGCGGCAACGATGCGGTTATCGTTGGTAATCTTGCCATCCTTCATGGGGACGTTGAAGTCGCAGCGGACAAGCACTCTCTTGCCCTTGACGTCGATGTCCTCAACGGTTTTCTTGTTGTAAGAGGTCATGTTAGTCATCCTTCCCTATTCACAATTGATTGTTAAAGATAAAACAAATCTAAGTTTATTTTATCTCATTTCCCAAATTTTTGCAAGTCATTTCCCGTAAAATCCCACCGGAAATACGCTGAAACCATCGCGGTTTTCCGCGCGCTTCTCGTGGATTTCCGCCAAAACCTCAATGGCGGGGCCTGCCGCGGAACACGACGGCAGCCACTTTGGGGCCGGCGTTGATGCTGATGGCGGCGCCGATGGGCGCTTTCATCTCGCAGGGATAGCCCAGTTCCTTCTCCAGTTCGGCGGCCAGCTGCTCGCCGTATTCGGGCGCGGAGCCGTAAAGGATAACGTAGGGCGTATGGGGGATAATTTCCTGGCGGGTCTTTTTGACCAGGGCGGGGACCACCGCCTTTTCGCCCCGGACCTTGCCGAAAATGACCGCCTCCCCTTCCTCAAAGGAGATGAGGGGCTTTAAGCCCATGAGCTCGCCCACAAAGGCGGCGGCGCAGCTGACCCGGCCGCTCTTCTTGACATATTCCAGGGTATAGGGGGCGAAAATCACCCGGCAGCAGTTGAACCAGTCCTCCAGATAGGCCACAATCTCCCCGGGCTGGGCGCCCTTTTCCGCCTTTTTGGCGGCCTCGATGACGGGATAGCCGTAGCCCATGGAGTAGGTCTGGGAATCGACAATATAAATCTCGAACTCCCCCTTCGCCTCGGGATGGGCCTCGAAAAACTGGTCCCGGGCCATGTGGGCGTTGCTGTTGGTGCTGGAGCCCTTGGCGTTGATGGATGTGTAAATCAGGTCGGTATAGCCCGCGCCGAAGGATTCCTCATACAGCTCCAAAAACTGCATGGCGGTGTATTGGGCGGTGCTGGGAATCTTGGGGCTGGTTTCCAGGAGCCGGTAAAACTCTTCATTGGTAAAATCCTGCCGCTCCACGAAGCTTTCCTCCCCTGCCAGGATGGAGAACGGGAGTATCTGGATGTGATGGCGCTCCTCCAGCTCCTTCGGAATATCGCAGGCAGAATCGGTGACGATTTGGATCTTTCTCATGTCGGGTCGTTTCATCCTTCCTCAGTTTCAGTCTGTGTCCTCGTCCCAGCGCAGCCGGGCGAGATGTCCCCTGCATTCCAAATCAGGGTAGCCCCACTGCCGCAGGGCCTCGTAAACGCCGATGGCCACGGAGTTGGACAGGTTGAGGCTCCGCACCTGGGAGCGCATGGGGATTCGGACGCAGCTTTCCGGATTTTCCTTCAGAAGCTCCTCCGGCAGCCCTGCGTCCTCCCGGCCAAAGACCAGGTAAGCCCCGTCGGGATAGGCGACGTCCGAATGGACGCGGCGCCCTTTTGTGGTAAAATAGTAAAACGGGCCGGCGTTTTTTGCGCGGAAATCCTCCCAGTTTTCGTAATAGGTAATATCCAGGAGGTGCCAGTAGTCCAGCCCGGCGCGTTTGAGCTTTTTGTCGTCCACCGCAAAGCCCATGGGCTTCACGATATGAAGGCGCGCCCCGGTGACCGAGCAGGTCCGGGCGATGTTGCCGGTGTTCTGCGGAATCTGCGGCTCCACCAACACAAGGTTCAGGGTCAAAGAAAAAACGCCTCCGTTTCCGTATGAACTGTTTTTATTATACTAAAAAATTCACAAATGCACAAGGGAAAACGCCGGGAAATTCACAGAAATTTTATATTTATCGCCCATGCCCCCGCACAGCCTTTTTTACAGAAAATTCACATTTAAAGCGGGCAGAATGCGGGCGCATAAGCGTATTATGGGCAGGACAAACTAGGTCTGAGGAGGGATGCGGAATGGCGCTCATCGAAATGGAAGGGATCTGCCGGGTTTACCGGTCGGGCGGGAATCGGGTGGAGGTGCTGCGGGACGTTTCCCTCACGGTGGAGGAGGGGGATTTCCTGGCGGTGGTGGGAAGCTCCGGCTCCGGGAAATCCACCCTGATGAATCTTCTGGGGTGCCTGGACCGGCCGGACGCCGGGCGGTACCTGCTGGACGGCGAGGACGTCTCCGCCATGGACGAGGAACGGCTGGGCCGCATCCGCAACCGCAAAATCGGCTTTATCTTCCAGGGATTCCACCTGATTCCCACGCTGAACGCCCTGGAAAACGTGGAGCTTCCGCTATTTTACCGGGGAATCCCCCCGGCCAGGCGGCGCGGGCTTGCCGAAGCGGCGCTTGCGCGGATGGGGCTTTCGGAGAGGCTCACCCACCGCCCTGCCCAGCTTTCGGGGGGCCAGCAGCAGCGGGTGGCGATCGCCCGGGCCATTGCGGCCAGCCCGCCCCTCATCCTGGCGGACGAGCCCACCGGCAACCTGGATTCCGCCACCGGGCGGGAGGTCATGGAATGCCTCCTTTCCCTGGGCCGGGAGGGACGGACCATCGTCCTCATCACCCACGACCCCTCCGTAGCGGCCCTGGCGGGGCGCACGGTCCGAATCCGGGACGGACGTTTGGAAAAGTCTCCGGAAACCGCACCGTTTGGAGGGCCAGTGCCATCCGCCCGCCGGGGGCAATAGAATAAGGCAGAGGGCCTGGCTGTATGAAAGCCTCCGCAGCCGCCCATACTATCTTCAGGAGTACAAGAAAGGAGCGACCGCAAGATGTCAGTTAAGCGCGGAGAAATTTATTATGCCGATCTGAGCCCCGTCGTCGGGTCGGAGCAGGGGGGCGTGCGGCCGGTGCTGATCGTCCAAAACGACGTGGGGAACCGCTACAGCCCCACCGTCATCGCCGCCGCCATCACCAGCCAGCAGGGGAAGGCAAAGCTCCCCACCCACATTGAGCTGGACGCCCATTCCTGCGGCCTTACAAAAAATTCGGTGGTGCTGCTGGAGCAGGTCCGCACCCTGGATAAACGCCGCCTCCGGGAAAAAATGGGAGAGCTTCCGGAGGAAGCCATGCATTCGGTGGATTCCGCCCTTTCCATCAGTTTTGGCCTCTCCCCCCGTCCCCGCCGTCATACATAAGTGGCGGGGATACGGAAAAACGGCTGCCCCTTGCCGGGACAGCCGTTTTATCAGCTCTTTTTTCGGGTAGCATTACGCACCCGGAGTGATTTTATTCACCCTGGGGAGCTCCGACGGGGCAGACGTTAGAGCAGTTGCCGCAGTCAATGCAGGTAGCCGCATCGATCACGTACTTGCCGTCGCCCTCAGAAATTGCCTCAACGGGGCACTCGCTGGCGCAGGCGCCGCAGCTGATGCACTCATCGCTGATTACATATGCCATAAGACATTACACCTCCTTCATGTTCCTGGTATTATTGTACCATATTTTCCTTAAAAATCAAGGTCTGCGGAAAAAATTCTTTCCCGGGCCGGGAATTCCTCACTCCCGCTCTTCCCTGGGAGGCTTTTTCTCCCCGCCCTGACGGCTGTTCTCCCGGAGCGTCCGGACATCCCGGCGGCTGTATTCGCCGGGCGCCGCGTCGGGCTTGTCGTCCAGCTGCACCTTCAACACCCCGGTGAGCAGATTGGAGTCGGTCACAACGCCGCGTCCGTCGGGCGTCTGGACCGCCGCGCCGTTCCGGGGGGTGATTTTAAGGAGCTCCTCGTAGGCGTCCTGCTCGTACTTCAGGCAGCACATCAGCCGCCCGCAGGTGCCGGAGATTTTCGCGGGGTTGAGGGACAGCCCCTGCTCCTTGGCCATTTTGATGGACACCGGCTGGAAATCTCCCAAAAAGGTGGAGCAGCAGAAAGGCCGCCCGCAGATGCCCAGGCCTCCCAGCATCTTCGCCTCGTCCCGGACGCCGATCTGCCGGAGCTCGATGCGGGTGCGGAACACGCTGGCCAGGTCTTTGACCAGCTCGCGGAAGTCAATGCGGCCGTCGGCCGTAAAATAAAACAGGATTTTGTTGCCGTCAAAGGTATATTCCACGTCCACCAGGTTCATCTGAAGCTTGTGGCGGGCGATTTTTTCCTGACAGATGCGGAAGGCTTCTTTTTCCCGGCGGGCATTTTCCGAAAGCTGCTCCAGGTCCTTCTCGGTGGCGACGCGGATGATCGCCTTCAGGGGGGCGACAATGCGGCTGTCGTCCATCATCTGGTTGGCGATGGTGACGGTGCCGCATTCCACGCCGCGGGCGGTTTCCACAATGACCTTCTGGCCAAGGGAAACCGTTTTCCCCTTGGGGGAAAAGTAATAGGTTTTTCCGGTATTGGAAAACCGGACGCCAATGATCTCGGTCATATCGATATAAATTCCCTTTCTATGGTTGCAGGGTTTTCGCTTCCAGCGCCGTTTTCAGGCGCGCGCCGAAAAACGCCGCCGTCAGCGGACAGTTGGCGTTGAACTGCAGCGCCTGGCGCACCTCCCCCACCACATCGTGCAGCGCCGCCGCCCGGATGGGGGGGATCTTCCGGGCAAGGGCTTCCGCCTCCGGGTCGCCGCCCGGCGAAAAGGGAGCGGAAGCAATCCGTCCCAGCAGCCCGTCGAAGTCGGAAAGCAGCCGGGCAAGCCCCTCCCGGTCGCCGTCGAAGGGGGCCAGCGCCTCCAGCACGTCGTATTCCCGCCGGGCGGTCAGCGCCTTGGCCAGGGCGAGGGCCTGCTCATACCCCCGGCGGACGGAATCCTCCTCCAGAAAGCGGAGGCTTTTCCCAAGGTTGCCGTCCCCGTAGCGGACCGCTTCGGCCAGCTCGTCCTCCCCGGCCCCGGGCATCCGGTCCCGGAGCCACCCGGCGGCCTCCTCTTTGGAAACGCCGAACAGCTCCGCCGCGATGCAGCGGGAGGCGATGGTTTCCGGCACCGCGCGGCGGCTTTTGGCCGTCAGCAGGAACACCGCATAGGGCGGCGGCTCCTCCAGCACCTTCAGCAGCGCGTTGGCGGCGGCGGGGTTCATCAGCTCCGCGTCCTCGATGAGGGCCACCCGGTGCTCCGCCTCGTTGGGGCGGATGAACAGTTCCTCCCGCAGGGCGCGGATCTGGTCCACCAGAATGGCGGTCTTGTCCGCCGGTTTGCGCACAACGGTAAAATCCGGGTGGACGCCTTTTAAAAATTTGACGCAGGCGCCGCAGCGGCCGCAGGGTTTCGGCCCGCCGCCGCAGAGGAGCGCCTGCGCGAAAATCCGGGCCAGCGTCTTTTTCCCGGTCCCAGCCGCCCCGCAGAGCAGATAGGCGTGGCCCAGCCGCCGGCCTTCCGCCGCGGACCGCAGCATGCGGACCGCAGCTTCATTGCCTCGAAACGATGAAAAATCCATCCGCCTTAGAGTTTCTCAAAGCGCTGAACGTCGGTCACGATAATGGTCGCGCCGCCCACCGTCACTTCCACAGGGAAGGGCGTGTAGGAGCCCAGGCCGTAGCCCGCGGAGGAAGAAACCATCTGTTTGCGTTTTTTGGAGTGGTCGGCGATAATGCTGATGACCCGATCCACGTTCTCGTCCTCGGTACAAATCAGGAAAGTGGTGTTGCCGGCCATCAGGAAGCCGCCGGTGGATGCGAGCTTGGTGGCGAAGAACCCGTTCTGGGTCAATGCTCCGGAAACAGAGGAGCTGTCGTCGCTGCTGACAATCGCGTAAATAAGTTTCATACAAGAGGCCTCCTTTAAGTATCTTGCAAGCCGTATGGCTTATTTCTTATTTTACCACTTTTACGAAAAAATTGCCACTGTTTTGCAGAAGTTTTTTTTCATTTTCGCCCACAATCTCCCCAGCGGCCACCACAGGCACCGCGGGGGGGCAGGTAATGACGCTTTCGGCGGCGATTCTGCCCGCAGCTTCCTCCGCCGGGACGCGCTCCCAGGGGGAAAACGCCGCCAGCCGCAGGGTCATGGCGGGCCGGGGGCAGGGCTGCTCCGGGCCGTACGGAAGGGGGGCCCCGGGCGCGAATTCCTCAAACGCCGCCTCCAGCCGCTCAAAATCCCGCTCCGGCGTCCGGGGGGAAACCATGAGGATGATTTTGCCGCCCCCGGCAAATTCCGGCTCGATCTGACGTTTCCGGAGGAACGCCGCCATTTCTTCATGGGTCCGGCCGCTTTTCCGGCAGTCGATGGTAATTTTCGCCGGGTCCTCCTTCCAGGGGAGCAGGGAGACGCCCCGCTCCCGGAGGGCCGCCTCCGTTTGGGCAGTCCGCCGGCACATGGCGGCGAATTCCTCCCGGGCGGGACCCGCCAGATAGGGGTTGCACAAATCCAGGGACGCCAGGATCAAATAAGAAGGGCTTGTGGAGCCAAAGAGGGCCATGCTGGCCTTCAGGGTTTCTTTTGGGATGTCCAGGTTGCAATGCAGGTACCCGCCGCCGGTGAGGACGGGGAGGGTTTTGTGGGCGCTGTCGCAGCAGAGGTCCGCCCCCAGAGTCATGGGGTGCCGGTCCTCCGGCAGGAAGCGCAGATGGGCCCCGTGGGCGTTGTCCACCAGCAGGATGCCCCCCCGCTTGTGGACCTCCCGGGCGATGGCGGCGATGTCCGCCATGCCGCCGTAATAGTCGGGGCTGGTGAGGTAAACGGCCCGGATTTCCGGGTCGGCGTCCATGGCGGCGGCAACCTCCCCGGCCGTCACGGGCCGGAAAAGGCCATGCTCCCGGTCGTACGCCGGCAGCAGCCACAGGGGCTGCCAGTCTAAGAGGATGCAGGCCCGGACAAAGGCGATATGGCAGTTCCGCACCGCCAGAATCTTCCCGCCCCGGGCGTGGACGGCCCGCACCATCCCCAGGATGGACAGCGTGGACCCCCCCGCCGAATAGCAGGTGGTTTTGACGCCGTAAAGCGCGGCGGCAATCTCCTCCGACCGGCCGATGATGCCCTCCGCTTCAAACAGGGCGTCCGCCCCCCGGATTTCGGTGATATCTAGGGAAAAGGGCAGCCGCTCCCAGCCGGGGAGCCCCGGCGGGTTCCCCTTGTGCCCCGGCATGTGCAGGCGGGAAACGCCGCTTTTCTCGTAGCCGAGAAGGAAGTCAAAGATTGGGGTATCCGGAACGGCGGCGGGCTGCTTCATGGGCGACCTCCTGTAAGCGGGGCATGGCATAGGCGAAAAATTCCCGGTAAGCGGGGCAGAAATAGTTGAGGGGCAGATGGTCCCCCCGCATGGGCTCCCGGTCCCGGCGGCAGCCGCCCCGGCAGATGCCGTAAAATTCACAGCTCCTGCATTCCGCGGGGATTTCCAGCGGAATCTGCAAAAAGCGGCGGGCGGTTTCGCCGTTCATCATTTCCTCCACGGAATCGGTGCGGATGTTCCCCAGCTTCCACTCGTCCAGGGCGTAAAAGTCGCAGGGGTAAACCGACCCGTCGGCCTCCACCACGTTCTGGATGACGCACCGTCCGGACAGGCCGCAGCTTTCCGGCGGATAGCCCATGACCATCCCCACCAGGTTCTCAAAATAACGGATGTAGATAAACTCCCCGGCCTTCACGTCCCGGTACCAGAGATCGAACAGGTCCTTCAAAAACTTGGCGTAAACTTCCGGCGTCAGGGAATAGGGGTTGCTCCCCCGCTCTTCCCCCAAGGGGTCCAGGCAGGGGATGAACTGGAGCCACCGCAGCCCCGACCGCCGGAAAAAGCCGTAGATTTTTCCGATGTGGGGGGCGGACTGGCGGGTGACGACGGTGAGGATGTTGAAGTCCACATTTCTGGACGAAAGCAGCTGGGCCGATCGGAGCACCCGGCTGAAGGTCCCCTCCCCCCTGACGCCCACCCGGTTGGCGTCGTGGATGTCCTTGGTGCCGTCCATGGAAAGGCCCACCAGGAAATGGTTTTCCGCCAGGAAATCCGCCCATTCCCGGTCCAGGACCATGCCGTTGGTCTGAAGGGCGTTGTGGACCTGAAGTCCTTTCCGGGCGTATTTTTTCTGATACTCCACCGCCCTGCGGAAAAAGGGCAGCCCCGCCAGGGTGGGCTCGCCGCCCTGGAAGCCGAAGGTGCAGCTCCCGGAAGCGGCCTCCATCCCCTTGCGGATGAGGGTTTCCAGCGTCTCGTCGGACATGACCCCGTAGGAGGCCACGTCCCGGTTTTCGCCGATGTCGTGGTAAAAGCAGTACCGGCAGCGGATGTTGCAGCTGCCGGATGCCGGCTTGATGAGGAAATTCAGCGGCGGCATGGGACATCTTCCTTTCCGTAATCAAATAGAAAAAGCGGGCCGCGCCCGCCCTTTTTGTCACTTGAACATTTTAAACTTGGCGAGGATTCCCGCCGCAATCAGAACCAGCACCAGGGAGATCAGCGTGGGGACCCACCACACCGGGAACTGGAGCCCTTCGACGTTCATGCCGTAATAGCCGAACACCATATTGGGGATGGTCATCAGGATGGTGACCGAGGTCATAACCTTCATGACGATATTCAGGTTGTTGGAAATAATGGAGGCGTAAGCGTCCATGGTGCCGGTGAGGATGTTCGTATAGATTTCGGACATCTCCATGGCCTGGTGGATCTCAATGAGGACGTCCTGCATCAGGTCCTCGTCGTCCTCGTAAAGGGTCACCAGGTTGCCCCGGGAGATCCGTTTTAAAGTCGCTTCGTTGGACCGCAGGGAGGTGGAAATGTAAACCAGGGACTTCTGGAGGTCCATCAGCTGGATCAGCGCTTCGTTTTTCATGGAAGAGTGCATCCCGCTCTCCAAACCGGTTGCAATGCGGTCGATCATTTTCAGGTGGAGCAAAAACCGCTGGGCAATCCGCAGGAGAATCAGCAGCAAAAACCGGGTGTGCATCTTGGTCTGAATCCCGCGGACCATTCCCGCGGCGATGTTGTCCAGAATCTCGCTTTGCTTGGAGCTGATGGTGACAAAATACTGGTCGGTGATAATGATGCCGAGGGGGATGGTGGTAAAGACCACGGTGCTCTCCTCGTCGTCCTTTTCGTCGTCCTGTTCCACCTGGTAGGGGACGTCCACAACGATAAAGGTCTGGTCGTCCTCCTTTTCCGTACGGGACATTTCCTCTTCGTCCAGGGAGGCGTTGAGGAAATCCCGGTCCAGCTTCATGGTCTCCTGCATGTAGTGGAGCTCCTGCTCCGTGGGATGGACCGCCATGGCCCAGCAGCCGGGTTCTTCCTTTTCCAGCCGCTGGATGCGCCCATCAATGGTCTTATAAAACTTCAGCACCTTACCGCGCCCCTTTTACTTCAATTCTTCGGCATCCTCCAGGATATCGCCGTGTTTTTCCAGGTCGATGGGGAGCTCTCCCACCACGCCCTCGGTGCTGTCGGACTTGAAAAGCACCTTCACCGTCTGGAGCATGATCCGCAGGTCTACCCAGATGCTGTACTGCTCGATATACATCAGGTCCAGAATCAGCTTGTCCTTGGGGGTGGTGTTGTATTTGCCCAGAATCTGGGCCAGGCCGGTCAGCCCCGCCTTTACCTTCAGGCGGTAGCGGAATTCCGGCAGGACTTCCACATATTTTTCGGTAATCTCCGCCTGTTCCGGGCGGGGGCCCACCACGCTCATCTCACCCTTGAGGATGTTGATAAACTGGGGCAGCTCGTCGATGCGCAGCTTGCGCAGCACCCGGCCCACTTTGGTGATGCGGTCGTCGTCCTGGGAAGCCAGGCGTTTTTTATTCTTGTCCGCGTCCACGATCATGGTGCGGAACTTGAGCACCTGGAAAATCTGCCCATCCTTGGTGACGCGGGGCTGCTTGAAGAACACGGGGCCGCCGTCCTCCAGCTTGATGGCCAGGGCCTCCAGCAGCATGACGGGGCTGGAGATGATGATGGCCAGCGCCGACACGATAATGTCGCAGGTCCGCTTGATGATGCTCTGTTCAAAGGTGAGCCCCGTGACCCGGGACTCCAGCACGGTCACGTCGTCCACCAGCACGTGATGGGAGTGCTTGATGACAATGTCCGCCAGGTTGGGGGTGAAATAGACGTTTTTCCGGTGCTTGTAGCAGTATTCCACCATCCGGTCCTTGTCCGCTTCCGGCAGGGAGTAGAGGAACACGGTCTGATGATCCCGGATCACCTGCTTGAGGTTTTCATCCCGCACGGAGCAGAGGGTCTTGATGTCATACTGCTTCTTATACTTGTTGATTTTGGAAACAAAATTGACAAGCCCTTCCTTTTCCCCGTAAACCACCGCCACGCTGTCCGGCGGATTGACCACAAAGTAGAGATAGTTCCCCAGGTAGGTGAACAGGCAGATGGCGATGATCTGGAGGATCACCACCCCCGCAAAGGTAAAGACATCCTGGGTCAGCGTAGCGCGCTGATCGTAATTAAAGAGCATAATGGAAATCTGGAAATAGGTAATGAGGTCGGTAATCACCGTGGCGATCATTACGGAATAAATGATCTCCTTGCTCTTTTTCCGCCCGATGGCGAAGCCGCCGTAAATTTTGATAAAGCAGACCCCCGCCACCGCAAAGGTGGACATGGAAATCGCGGCCGTCCGCGAAGCGCGCCAAAGCTCCCCCTCCGTGAGGCCGAACAGGCCGAAGAATATCGCAAATAACACTACAAAGAAAAGCCCCTTAAACCCTAACAGGAAGGTCCTCTGTAGTTTTTTTACAAGATTTTTCACCATGATATGCCGGTTCCCCTTCCATCCGTTTTATTTTTGTCCGTGCGCGGAGAAAAAATTCCTTAAAATCCTTCAATAACGCAGGATAAAAACTAAAAAAGGATACGTAACCCATTCATTATACCATATCTCCGCCAAAAAAGCCAGCTTTTTCTTTGCGCGTTATTCTTTCGGGGCGTCCGGCTCCCCGGCGGGCTCCTCCGGGGCGGGTTCCGCCGGCTCCTCAGAGGGCTCGGGTTCTTCCATCCCGACGGGCGGCTCCTCCGGGAAAAATCCGTCGGGCAGGGAGGCGTCCTGTTCCGACAGGTCCTCTTCCTCCGGCGCGCCGGTCTGGAAGGGGGGTTCCTCCAGCGCATCGGATTCGGAAAGCAGGCCGTCCGCCTTCAGGGATTCCCGGAAGCTGAGGGGCATTTCGTGAATATCCGCCCGGGCCGCCGGGGTCTGGAGCGGGCTGAACACCGAAGCGCGGGGCGCGTTCTTCTTCTCCTCGGCCTCCCGGCGTTCCCCCTCGATTTCCTCCGTGCTCTGGCCGCTCAGGACAGCCAGGCGCTCGGCAAACAGCCGGCAGTTGCCCGCCGCGTCAAATTTCTCCTGCCAGGCGCGGTAGGCGCGCTCGCCTTTCCGGGCGATGCTCTCCTTGCTGATGCGGCAGAATCCGTCCAGCGCCTTGGCAAGCTGACCGGCCGTGACGTCGGCGGGGAGCAGCATGCCGCAGTCGTTGTCCACCACGGCGGAAACTCCGTCCACGTTGGTGGCCGCCACAAAAATGCGGTTTGCCATAGCCTCCATCATGGCGGTGGGGACGCTCTCCGCGGCGCTCACGCTGAGCATCAGGTCCACATAATTGTCCCGGTAATACTGGTAGATTTCCTCCCGGGTGAGCCGCCCCAAGAAGCGGCAGCGGATGCCCTTGCGGTCCTGGAGCTTCTCCTTGGCGTAGTCCATCAGTTCCTGCTGCATGGAGCCGGTTCCGATATGCACCCACTCGATGCAGCCGCCCGTCACCTGGGTCAGGGCGTCCGCCACGAGTTTCAGGCGCTTGTCCGGCTCGGTGGGGGAACAGGTGACAATCCGCAGGAAAAATTCCGGCAGCGGGTCCAGCGGCTCCCGTTCCTGGCCGGGGACGCCGATGCGCGCCACCTGGAATTTGGAAATATCCTCCCCCGGTTCCACGAAATTGTCGAGGTACAGCTGGCGGGAATGCTCGCTGGCAAAATAAACCGCGTCCACCAGACGGTTGATCGCGCCGTTCATGGTTTCCCGGCGCTTGCCGGTGCGGGGATTGAACATATTGGCGTTGTGGCAGCGGGCCACCACCCGAATATCCTCCGCGTACTCCTTAAGGCAGCAAAGGCCGTAAAGGTAGTCGTTGAAGTTGGAGGAATAGATGAGGAGGGGGGCCTCCTGCTCAAACAGCTCCTGCGAGCGGATGTAATTGTAAATCAGCCGGCTTTTGACCAGGGTGTTCAGCAGGTGCTTCTGGTAGGCCGGGGTAAAGCGCCCCTCCGCCTTGGCCAGGGCAGCCTCCTGCTTGTAGCCGTTGCTGAACCGGCAGGCCATCCGCAGGAACGCGCGCTTCAGCCCGCCCGACTTTTCGGCGGGGCGGTCAAAAACCACGTCCTTCGGCAGCTTCTGGCTCATCTGCCGCTCGGTGTCCAGGGTGACCACATGCACCCGGAACAGTTTTTTCAGCTCCTCAATTTCATTTTCCAAAAAGCTCTCCTGCGTGCCGCAGGGATAATGCTCCGTTACAATCAGCAAATTCTGTTTCATTGGCAAATCCTTCCTAGAACCGGTATTATCGAGCCGTATAAAACAGCCTATATAACCTAATCATAGCACATTCCGCGGCAGTTGAAAAGCCTTTTTTCAAAATGGGCGCGCCAAAAAAGCCGGGAAAACAAAATCCGCAAACCGCACATTTCGGGCAAAAAGCGCCGTGATTGCGCTTCTCTTCAAAATGTGCTATCATGATGCTGTCATCAAAAAAGGAGGCTGACGGAATTGTTTCAATGGTTTATCTGGGATTTTGACGGAACGCTGTTCGACACCTACCCCGCCGTCAACCGGGCGCTGCTGGAAAGCCTTGCTTCCCTGGGCTTCCGGGAGGACCCGGCGGAGACGATGCGCCGCCTGAAAGAGCGCCAGGGGCCGGCCCTCGCCTTTTACCAGCGGAAATACGGCCTTCCGGACGGCGCGCTCCAGGAGGATTTCCGCCGGCGGGAGCGCGTTCTGGTCCGGGAGAGCCGCCCCTTCCCGGAAGCGCTGGACCTTTGCCGGGAGATCCAAAGCCGGGGCGGGAAAAATCTCCTTTACACCCATCGGGACGGCTCCGCCTGGGAACTGATGCGGGCCGGGGGCATGGCGGAGCTGTTCGAGGGGGGCGTCACCTCGGAGGACGGCTTCCCGCCCAAACCCGCGCCGGACGCCGTCCTTTTCCTTATGCAGCAATACGCCATTCCCCCGGCAGCGGCGGTGATGGTGGGGGACCGGCTGCTGGACGCCCGGGCGGGGCTCAACGCCGGAATCGCCGGATGCCTCTGGGACCCGGAGGGCGCCCACCCGGATTTTGCGGGGCTGCGGGTCCGCTCCCTTTCGGAGCTGGCGCCGCTGCTGCCGCCGGTCAGTCCCGGAGGCAGATGAAGCGGCCGTTTTCCTCCATCGCAAACCCTTTTTCCAGGGCCATCTGAAGCCCCGCCACCGATGCTTCCGCCAGGGAAGAGCCGGTGCGCTGGAACCCGAACAGGCGGTAAACCTCCCGCACCAGGTCCTCCCGGGGCAGGCTCACCTGCCGCCGGAGCACATACCGCACCGCATTGGCCACCTCCTCGGGCGGGATGTCCTCGGGGTCGCGGCGCAGGCCGCCCTCCTCCGGCACGCGGAAGTCCTCGTAGCTGTCCGGCAGCTGGCCGGGGTTCCAGGAAAATTCCCGCCCGCCGGACTGGGTGGTAATCCGGGGAACCCGCTCCAGCAGGGAAAGAATCCGCCGCTCCTGGCGGACGCCCAGCCTTCCGATTCCCCATGCCGCCAGCACCCGGCGGCAGAGCTGCTCTGCGCTGACCGGCGCTTCTGTTTCCAGCACCCGCCTCAGCTGCTGGCAGATCACGCCGTCCCCGGAAGCGCTGTAAAACTCCTCCGGCGCAGCCTGCACCGGGTCCAGGGAGCAGACGCGGTAAACCGGGAGCGTTTCCTCGGGCGGCTCTTCCTCCCGCTCAATCCGGACCGGGGCGGCGGGGAGCTGTTCCGGCTCCTCATCCCGGACGCCGGAAGCGGCCTTCTCAATGGCCTCCCGGATGCGGGCAAGCTCCCGCAGCGGGTCCTCCCGCCACTCCAGAATCCAAAGCCGGTGGAGGTTCCATCCGAGCGAACGGAGGACGGCCTCCTGATTCAGGTTCCGGTCCCGGGCCATGCCTCCGGCCAGATAGTTTTCCCCGTCGCAGAGGATGCCCAGCAGGTACCGGGAGGGGGCGGCGGGGTCCACCACCGCCAGGTCCACCCGGAACCCGGAGCGGCCCACATCGGTCTGGACCTCATAGCCCATCCGCCGGATGTGGCCCGCAACCTGCTCCGCAAAGCTGCCGCCGGGCCGGCCGGACTGGGCCGGGGTATCCGGCGCCGGCGCGCCGGACTGGGCGAACTCCAGAAACGCGCGCAGCGCCGCCACCCCTTCCGAATGGGTCCGGGAAAGGTCAATCTGCTCCGGGTGCAGGGAGGAGTAAACCTTCATCTCCTGCCGCGCCCGGGACACCGCCACATTGAGCCGCCGCCAGCCGCCCTCCCGGTTGAGGGGGCCGAAATTCAGGGCAATCCGCCCGCTGCGGTCGGGACCGTAGCCGATGGAGAAGAGGATAACGTCCCGCTCGTCGCCCTGGACGTTCTCCAGATTTTTTACAAACAGCGGTTCGGCCGCCGCGGGTTCCTCCAGCTCCGGATGGGCGGCAAACGCCTCCAGTAAAAGGTCCTCAATCAGCTCCTGCTGCGCCGCGCTGAAGGTGACGACGCCGATGCTCTGCCTGCGAAGCGCCGGGTCGGCCAGGCGGCGCAGGACCTCCTCCGTCACCGCCTCCGCCTCGGCGCGGTTGTGGCGGGCCCCGCCCCGCTCATAGCGCCCCTCCACCGGCACAAAGGAAACCCGGGACTCCCGGTCGCTGGGGGAAGGGAAGGTGTAGAGCTGGTTCCCGTAGAAATTGCGGTTGCTGAAGGCGATGAGGCTTTCGTGGCGGCTGCGGTAATGCCAGCGCAGGTGCTCTTCCGGCATGGAGATGGCCAGGCAGTCGTCCAGGATGCTCTCCAGGTCCTCCTGGGAGGAGTCGTCTCCTACGCCACGGGCATCCATGAAAAACCGGGTGGGGGGCAGCTGCCGGGGGTCTCCCACCACGACCACGTTCTCCCCGCGGGCGATGGCGCCCACCGCCTCGCAGGTGGGAAGCTGGGACGCCTCGTCGAAAATAACCAGGTCAAAGGGCGGGTACTGCGGGTCGATATACTGGGCCACCGAAATGGGGCTCATGAGCATGCAGGGGCAGAGCAGCCGCAGAAGGTTCGGGATGCTGTCAAACAGCCGCCGGATGGACATGGTCCGTCCGCCGCTGCGGATGGCCCGCTGCAAAATGCCGATTTCGGAGGATGCCGCGATTCCGCCGGAATGCACCGGCACCTTGGCCGACAGCCGCGCCGCCAGTTCCTGCCGGGTGAGCTGCTCAAATTCCTGGGCAAGGGCGCGGAACCGGCGCATTTTATTCTCAAACAGCCCGCCCCGGAAGGAGGCCAGAACCGGCTCCCGCTCCAGCGCCGCATCGGCGCAGGCGGAATACAGCCCCCGGTAAAAGGCGGGGAGCACCTCCGCCGGCGCAATCGCGCCGCTCCGGCAGGCTCCGGCAAGAACCCCCAGGCCCTCCTCGCAGGCCCGGCGCTGGACGGCCATCCAGCTGCACCAGTCCCGCAGACGGTCCAGGTTCTCCCCCCACCGGCCGCCGCACTCCGTCAGCGCGGCCAGCAGCCCGCCTTCCGGCCGCCGGAGTTCCACCTGGCAAAGCCGCCAGATGCGGGCCCGCTCCTGCTCCATCTGCCGGGAGGATTCCGTCAGCTCGTCCAGCGTCTTTTTCATCCGGCGCTCCCAGCCGGGGAAATTGGCCAGACAGACCTTCCCCACCGCTTCCAGCAGCGCCTGCTTTTTTTCCGGCTCCGGCGCCAGCCGCCCCGCCAGCTCCTGAAGGCGGCAGGCCTCGTCGAACTTGCTTTCCAGCTCCCGCCAGTCCGGCTCCCGTTTTTTCCAAAGGTGGCCGAACAGCGGCGCAAAGGTCCGCTCCGCCCCCGCAATAACCCGGGTGCCGGCGTCGTATTCCGCCAGCAGGTTCAGGTGGGCGGGGACCTGCTCTTTTAAAAGGGATTTCGGCTCCTTGGCCAGGGCGCGCAGGGCCTTCATAATCTTCTGCTGGCGCAGCAGCCGGGGCAGGAACCAGTCGGCCGACGCCTCTTCCCACTCTTTGCGGGCGGTGGGCTCGTTGTAGAGGAGAATTCCCTGGCGGTAGACGATGAACAGCGCCTCCCTGGCGGCATCCCGGCGGCGTCCGCCGGCGCAGAGGGCGTCCAGCTCCTCCCGCAGGGGCTTCAGCTCGCCGCCCGAAACCAGGGATGCGGGAATCCCGTGATCCTCCCGGCAGAAATCCGCCAGCCGGAACAGGTCGCTTAAATATTCCGGGCCTCCGTCCGCCGGAAGCCCCACCTCCCGGCAGAAATCCGCAAGCCGCGCCCGGGTCTGGGCCAGCGTCTCCCGGAAAACGGGAATGCGGCTGCCCAGCTCGCTCCGGACGGAGGGGCTGTAGGAAGAATTGGTCCATTCCCGGAGGGGGTGGCCCGCCGGCCCGCCGCAGGCTTCCGCAGCGGTGCGGACCTCGCTTGCAATGTCCTCCCACACCTGGAGCTGGCGCGGGGAGAGCTTCTCCACATCCGACGGCAGGAAGCTCACGTCCGGCGGCGCGTCCAGATATTCCCCGCAGCGGGAAAACGCCTCCCAGGCGGAAAAACCGAAGGGCTGCGGACGGTGGAGGGCCTCCACATAGGCGTTCAGCTCCCGCCGCAGCTTGCAAAGCCGCTCCGCCTGATGGGCGAAATCCTCCGCCGGCTGCGCTTTCCCCAGCTCCAGGACCTTCTGGAGCTGCCCCAGAACCTCCTTCTTTTTCGCTTTGTTGGAATGAAGCTCCAGGGAAAAGGGGCCCAGGCCGATCTTTTCCAGGCGGTCCTGAACAACGGAAAGGGCGGCCATCTTTTCGGCGATAAACAGCACGGTCTTGCCCTGATAAAGGGCGTTGGCGATCATATTGGTGATGGTCTGGGATTTGCCGGTGCCGGGGGGACCGTGGAGGACGAAGCTCTTTCCCATCCCCGCGGCGCAGACGGCGGCCAGCTGGGAGGCGTCCGCCGTAATGGGCACCGCCATATCGCTGGGGCGGAACAGGCTGTCCAGCTCCTCCGGGCGGGGGAAATCCGTCTCCGGCGTCCATTCGAGCTTCCCGGAAATCAGGCTGCGCACCACCTTGTTCCGCTTGAGGTCCTCCGCGCGGTTGCGCAGGTCGCTCCACATGATAAACTGGTTAAAGGAGAACAGCCCCAGAAAGGCGGCCTCCTCCACGCCCCACTGCGCCTGGTCCGCCACTGCCTTCTCCACCCTGCGGAAAAAGGCGCGGAGATTGAGCCCGCAGCCGCCCCGGGGCAGCGCCGCAAGCTGATCCGCTTCCATTCCGAAATCCTGGCGCAGCATTTCCAGCAGGGTAATGTTGACCTGGGGCTCCTCCTCCCGCACCCGGAGGACATAACGCATCCGCGCGCCCTTGCGCGCCAGCTCCACCGGGATCAGGACCAGCGGGGCGTAGCGCGCCCTGCTGCTCCCCCGCTCATACCACCGCAGAAGCCCCAGAGCAAGGTAGAGCGTGTTGGCGCCGTTTTCCTCCAGGCTGACGCGGGCCTTGCGGTAGATAGAGGTGAGGATGCCGGGCAGCTCCCCCTCCGCGGCGCAGGAAAACAGCCGGCCGAAGGCCGCCTCCTCCCGCGCCATCCCCATCAGCGTCTCGGGCAGGTCCTTCTGAAAGAGGATCTCCCTTCCGGACGATTCCGGCCAGTCCACCGGCCGGGGCAGGATCTGCATTTCGATCCCCTGGGACGCCGCATCCTCCAGCGTCTCGCAGTCGGGGGCCAGAAGCTGAAGCGTGCTGCGGGTCATGCGGAAATTCACCAGCATGCTGCGCAGGCTGAGGTCCAGAAGGCTCCGCTCCCAAACCTGCTGGCGCGCGGAAGGCTCCGGCGGGGCAGGCGCGCCCGTCTCCTCCGGCAGCCCGCCGGAAATGGGCAGGATTCCCGCCGCCCGCGCCCGCGCAATGTCGGCGGAAAAGCAGAACCCGTCCGCCGGCAGCTGTTCGGGCCGCAGCACGGCCTCCCGGAAGGGCAGCCCCACATTCTCCGCCATCCCCGTGCAGTCCAGCAGGCAGAGGCGCTTTTCCTCCGCCGCCGTCCGCAGCGCGTCCAGCTCCGTCTGGCCGGGCATTTCCCAGCCGTCCTCCCGGGACAGCCACCATCCGGCGTAAACCTCCTCCCCGGCAAAGGTCAGCAGCGGATGAAGCCCCGCCGCCTCCAGACAGGCGCAGTAAAACGCTGAAAAAGCCAGCGCATCCCCCTGTCTGCGGGCAAGCAGCTCCTCCGCCTGCCCGACGCGAAGCCCCAGCCGCCCCGGTTCCGGCTCCGGCGGGGAAAGGAAGATGCCCCGGTTCTGAATCGTCTCGTAAACGGCGGCCGCCTGCATCCGGATGCCGTCCGGGCGGTGGTCCTCATAGCCGCTGAACACCGCCAGCGACCGCCCGATTTCCCCCATGACGCCGGCAGCTGCGGGACTCCCGGGACAGACATAGGCCGCCGCCAGCTCCGGCGCAGCCTGGGGGCCCTCCCATTCATCCGGCGCGAACAGCATGACGGTGCGTTCCAGAGAGGCCAGGGGCTCCGCCGCCCCCTTCTGCCATACGGACACCTTCAGAACAGCCTGCTGCTGCCGCTCCAGCGCCTCCAGCGCATCCATGGAAAGCGCCATTTCCGGAGAAAACTCCGCAGTTTCCCCCGGGCCCAGCGTTTCCAGTTCCCCGCGCCATTCCGCGGCAAAAGCGGGAACGGTTTCCGCGCAGACCGCAAGCCCCTCCAGCGTTTCCTCCCCCGTATTCCGCAGCGTCAGACGGCGGACCAGGGGAAGCCGGTTCTTTGCAACCGCCGCCCCCGCCGCATTCCTGCACATTGCATCCAATATCACCTGTCCGCCCATGACGCCGCCTCCCTGTTTCTGGGACATTCTGATGTTTTCATTTTATCCCACCGAAACGGTCCCGTCAATTGAGATTTCAGACAAACTTTTGCACCATTTCCCGCCGTTTCTGCCCTTCCCGCAAAACCTCCGGCAACCCGCCCAAAAAAGGCGGAATCCTTTTCCCATAATGCCCGGTTTTCCGGCAGAAGCGACAAAAAAGGGACCGGAGTGCATCCGATCCCTTTTGTAAATTTTTTGTTTCCCGCAGCCGTCAGTTGAGATAATTCATCGGGTTGTAGCGGCTGCCGTTTACAATCACTTCAAAATGGCAATGGTTGCCGGTGGAGTAGCCGGTGCTGCCAGCTCCTGCAATGACCTGCCCCTGGGAGACGTAATCGCCCACCGAGACATTCAGCGAGGAGTTGTGGCCGTAGAGGGTCTGCACGCCGTTGCCGTGGTCAATGACAACCGCCTTGCCGTAGGTGTAATACCAGCCCGCCACGATAACGGTGCCGGAAGCCGACGCCACGATGGGGGTGCCGTAAGAGCAGGCGATGTCAATGGCCCGGTGGCCCGAGCTGTACCCGCAGCTGATGTAGCCGTTTCCGGCCACAGGCCACAGGAAGTTTCCGCCGTAGCTGCCGCTGCCGGAGGAGGCCGACAGGACCCGTCCGCGGGTATAGGTTTCCCGCTGCCTGGTTCCTTCCACGATCTTCTCGGTTACCGGTTCCTGCACCACTTCGGTGGAAACAACCGTCCGGGAGGTTTCGTAGCCGTCCACATATTCGACCGATGCGGTCACCTGCTGGGTGCCGTTCTGGCCTTCCTGGACCGTCTTGGTGTAGCCTTCATACTGGCTGCTGTCCTCGGTGGTCTCCGTCTCATAGGGGATGGATTCCGTATAAGTTTCCTCCCGGGTCACCTTGACGGAAAGGAAGGGCTTTTCGGTGGCGATAATGGTTTCCTGGCCGATGAGGCAGGTTTCTTCAATTCCGGGGTTGAGCTTTTTAAACTCGGAATAGGGGATGCCGTTCTTGTCCGCGATGAGGATGGGGCTGTCCCCTTCCACAACGGTGTAGGTGCGCTCCGCTTCCTGGTTGGAAAGGAGCAGGTTTTCCATTTCCTCGCTGCTTACCAGGCTCTCCGTCAGGTAGAGGCCGTCCCGCAGCTCAATGTCGCTGACAAAGGAGACAACTTCCCCTTCCGCTCCGGTGCGGTAGCTGTCCAGCGTGCTGTTCAGGATATTCTCAATCAGAGCGGTGTCGGTGACGGCGCCGTAAAAGTCCCCGTCGATGTAAAGGCCCTGGGCCTCGCAGACATCCTCGTTGGACATCCGGATCAGGTTGTCCGTCATTTCATTGGTATCCGACAGAAGATCGGCGTTCACCGATACAATCGAAAGCTGCGGATCAATCTCAAAAGTCGCATCCGTGCCGTCGGTGCGGATAATCCGCTGCCGCAGCTGCTCCTGCGCGCTGGTCAGCACCGATTCGTTTGCGATGTATCCCACCAGCTCGCCGTCCTGAATCACTTCCAGCGCATAAGTTACGTTCGCCGCGGAAGAAATCACGCTGCACAGCACGATTGCGCCCATCACCGGCGCGCCGTAGTTGAGGATGGTGGAGAAAAAGCCGCGGTTATTGCGCAGGCCGTGGAAAAAGGCCGCCGCCGCGCCGCCGGCTCCGCCGTTCCGGTAGCCGTCCGAAATCACGCGGGGGGCGTGCGCCATGCTGATAAACGGCTTGGAAAACCGTTTCCAGAAGCCCGCCGATGCTTTTGCAATCCGGCCGCCGGCCGCTGCCGCCGGCACGGAAACCCGCGCCCACGCCCTGCCGAACACGCGCCCCAGAAGAGCCGCCGCCCGGCCGGCGTTTCCCATTACCGCTTTCGCGGTAAACATGCAAAAGGAGGATGCTTGTCCCCCTGCTTTTTTTATAACAATGGAAGTTTCTTCTTTAACACGGTTCAAAACCGCCTGTTTCTGAAATTTACCCGCAACGCTTCGTGCTGCTGCGCCAAGTG
The DNA here is from genome assembly GCA_018713245.1 of Candidatus Merdivicinus intestinavium. Taxonomy (GTDB): domain Bacteria; phylum Bacillota; class Clostridia; order Oscillospirales; family Ruminococcaceae; genus Merdivicinus; species Merdivicinus intestinavium. Next base: position 6,472 of record DVFM01000051.1, on the reverse strand, counting down.
TTTCAGCCTGTGCTTTGATCCATTCCTTGGCCTGCAGACCCATTGCCAACCACTCCTCTCAGTTACAAATCGGTTACAACGATTACTATTATAACACATTTTCGGGAAATTGCAACCACTTTGTTACTGTTTTTTAATCTTCCGGCGGCGTTTTGGGATTATCCATAATTTATTTCAACATTTTATGTTATTTATAACGGTTTAGAAGATATTTTTACCAACCCGCGTCATTTGTTCCATGTTTCTGTAACTATTTTGTAATAATTAAAAGCCGTTTACAGCAGTTCCGCCAGGATTCCGTTGGACACCAGGAAGCCTCTGGGCGTCAGCCGCAGGGTGTCCCCCTCCATTTCCAGCAGCCCGGCATCCCGCAGCGGGGCCGCTTTCCGCAGAATCCGCTTCTCCTCCCCCTCCGGGAAACCCAGCCGGGAAAGGGCGACTCCCTCTGCCAGCCGCAGCCCCAGCATCAGCCGCTCCTCCGGGGAGCCGCCGGGGCCGTCGTCCTGCCAATTTTTCCCGCCGGAGGAGAGGTATTCCGCAAGTCCCCGCGGGTGATAGAATCGCCTCCCGTTCCAATAGGAATGGGCCGCCGGGCCGAAGCCCAGATACTCCCGGCAGCGCCAGTATTTTAAGTTGTGGCGGGACTCCCCGCCCGGCTTTGCAAAATTGGAAATCTCATACTGGCGGTATCCCAGCTTTTCCAGGCGTTCCGCCGTCTGAAGATAGAGTTCGGCCGCCATGTCGTCATCCGGGCAAAGGCGGGCCGCGCCGTTCCGGGCGAAGGGCGTGCCCTCCTCAATTTTCAGCAAGTAGGCGGAAAGGTGGTCCGGCCCCATGGCGGCGAAGGCCTCCAGGGTGCGGGAAAGGCTCTCCCGGGTCTGATAGGGAATCCCCAGCATGATGTCCAGGCTCCGCCGGGCAAAACCGGCTTCCCCTGCCCAGTCCATGGCCCGGCGGATGGCTGCGGCGTCATGCCGGCGGCCCAGGGCGCGGAGCTCCGCCTCCTCGATGGACTGGGCGCCGAAGGAAATGCGGTTGAAGCCGCCCTGCCGCAATTCCTCCAGATAACGGAGCGAAACGCTGTCCGGGTTGGCCTCCAGGGTGATTTCCCCTTCCGGATCCAGTGAAAACGCCTCGCGGCAGGCGGCAAGAATCCGCAGAAGCTCCCCCGCCTCCATCAGGGAAGGGGTTCCGCCCCCTACAAACAGCGTGTCGGCGGCATATCCCCGCCCCTTCCAGGAAAGGATTTCCTGCACCAGAACATCCGCATAAGCACGGCGGCCCGCCCGGTCGGTGACGGAATAGAAGTCGCAGTAGCCGCATTTGGAAGCGCAGAAGGGAATATGAACATAAAGGCCGATTTTCACGGCACAGCCTCCTTCCGGCGCGCCGTCAGCATTCCGCAAATCCCAGACGCCGGAGGCATTCGGCCGCGCTTTCCACAAAATTTTCCTCCGCGCCCCAGGAAAACCCGAAAAAGGTCCCGTTGCCTCCCCCGCTCCCGGCCAGGAAAGCCCGGATGCGGCCCCGGTATCCCACCAGCTGCACCGTCAGACTGGCGCGGCTGCTGTTGCGCATATAATATTTTTCGTATATTTTCGTGATAATCAACACGTCGTTTACTGTCGTTTCATCGTGCGACACAAGCTCTACGCTGGCGCCGCTGCCGTTGACGGCGTCGTCCAGTTCCACGGCAACGCCGCGCAGATCGCCGCTGCCGCACAAGGTCATTTGCGCCATGGAAAATTCCTCCTTCCGAAAACCGGTTCATAACTGCACAGACCAATCCCTGTAATGAAATGTCCCGCTTCCGTGGCAGAGCTTCCCGGTTTCCCGCAGCATGCGAAATGCGTCCCGCATGCGAATCATAATCTCTGGATGGATATTTAAAGAATGGTGCGCAGGGAATATCTGCCTTGCCGGAAGCGCGGCAATCATTTCAAGAGAACGCAGATAAGCTTCCGGGTCTGTCGAAGGGAACCAGGCTGCCAGCATACCCTTATATACCAAATCTCCCGTATAAAGGCGGCCTTTGTCTTTTTCCCAAAAGCACATGTGACCGGGAGAATGCCCCGGCGTATGCAGTACCTTTACCCGCCGTTCTCCCAAATCAATTTCTTCTCCGCCATACAAAACTTGAGCGGGAATCCCCTGAAAAAAGGAATAACTGTTTACATCAAAATTTTCCGGCAGCTCACATCCCTCCGCCACATATCTGCGAATGATCTCAATTGGCTGCGGGAATCCGCCGCTAAGCCAGCCAAGCTCCGCCGCATGCGCATAAAAATTGGGATAATACCGATGCCCGCCGATATGGTCCCAATGGATATGCGTAGCAATTGCTATCACCGGCCGAGCCGCCAGCTTATTTACGACTTTTGAAATGTCGCATATCCCGAGCCCGGTGTCAATCAGCAGGCTGTATTGCGAACCATTCAGAAGGTAGCAGTGCGTTTCCTCCCAATGCCGGTATTCGCTGATAATGTAAGTCCCTTTATCAACTTCATCAATGGTAAACCAGTCGTCCATTTTTTCCTTCACACGTTTCATGCGGTTTTGCCCCCTTTCAAACATGCGGCCGGCTTGTCAAAAAGGGCTGCGGACTACATGGAAAGTCCGCTTCATACAGGGAAATGCAATTCCTCGGAAAGCTACGCACCATTTATCGCAGGGAAGGACAGCCGCGCCGTCAGCAAAAAACTCAATGGAAACAATAGAAAATAAAACCGTCCCATACGGTGAGCTTGGCGAGCCGTCCGGCGGTCGGATAGGAATTGGAACGCCGCGGCGGCTTAACAGAGCCTCGGGCCGGGAAACCCGGCCCCTACAATATGCCTAGATGCCGTTTCGGGGGATCTGTGCCGAAAACGGCGGTTTATCCCGCCGTTCATAAACCCGACGCGTGGCAGAACGGCCGCGTCGACTTAACAGCGGGGTTACCCCGCCTAGTCGTCCAGCTTGAGGACGGCCATAAAGGCCTGCTGGGGGACTTCCACCGAACCCAGCTGGCGCATCCGCTTCTTGCCTTCCTTCTGCTTTTCCAGGAGTTTCTTTTTCCGGGTGATGTCGCCGCCGTAGCACTTGGCCAGAACGTCCTTGCGCAGGGCCTTGACCGTCTCCCGGGCGATGATCTTGCCGCCGATGGCCGCCTGAATGGGCACCTCAAAAAGCTGGCGCGGGATGTTCTCCTTCAGCTTCTCGCAGATCCGCCGCCCGCGGGCATAAGCCCGGTCCTCAAAGACGATGAAGGACAGCGCGTCCACCACCTCGCCGTTGAGCAGAATGTCCAGCTTCACCAGCTTGGAGGGCCGGTAGCCCAGCAGTGAATAATCAAAGGACGCATAACCCTTGGTGCGGGATTTTAACGCATCGAAAAAGTCGTAGATAATCTCGTTTAACGGAATCTCATAGTGGAGCTCCACCCGGGTGGCGTCCAGATACTGCATGTCCTTGAATTCGCCCCGCCGGCCGGTGCACAGCTCCATGATGTTGCCCACAAAATCCACCGGGGAGAGGATGGAAGCCCGGACAATGGGCTCCTCCGCCTGCTGGATGACCGAGGGGTCCGGATAGTTGGTGGGGTTGTCGATTTCCACTACGCTGCCGTCGGTTTTGGTGATGCGGTAGACGACCGACGGGGCGGTGGTAATCAGGTCCAGATTAAACTCCCGCTCCAGCCGCTCCTGGATGATTTCCATGTGCAGAAGCCCCAGGAAGCCGCAGCGGAACCCGAAGCCCAGCGCCACCGAAGTCTCCGGCTCAAAGGAGAGGGAGGCGTCGTTCAGCTGGAGCTTTTCCAGAGCTTCCCGCAGGTCGGTATATTTGGCGCCGTCCGCCGGGTAAATGCCGCAGAACACCATGGGGTTCACCTTCCGGTAGCCGGGCAGCGGCTCCGCCGCCGGGAACGCCGCGTCGGTGACGGTGTCGCCCACCCGGGTGTCGCCGATGTTTTTAATGGAAGCGGCAATGTAGCCCACCTCCCCGGCCTTCAGCTCGTCGCAGGGGACCAGGCTGGTGGCCCCCATGTAGCCGATTTCCACCACGTCGAATTCCGCGCCGGTGGCCATCATGCGGATGCGGGAATCCTTCCGGAGGGTCCCCTCCTTCACCCGGACATAGACGATAACCCCCCGGTAGCTGTCGTAGTAGGAATCGAAAATCAGCGCCTGCAGGGGGGCGTCCGGGTCCCCCGACGGGGCCGGGATATCGGTGACAATGCGTTCCAGCACCTCGTGGATGTTAATCCCCTGCTTGGCGGAAATGCGGGGGGCGTCCATGGCGGGGATGCCGATGACGTCCTCGATTTCATGGCAGACCCGCTCCGGGTCTGCGGCGGGGAGGTCGATCTTGTTGACCACCGAGAGCACCTCCAGGCCGTGGTCCACCGCCAGATAGGTGTTGCCCAGGGTCTGGGCCTCAATGCCCTGGGAGGCGTCCACCACCAGAATGGCCCCTTCGCAGGCGGCCAGGGACCGGGAAACCTCGTAGTTAAAGTCCACGTGGCCGGGGGTATCGATGAGGTTGAATTCATAGGTCTCGCCGCTGTCGGCGGTATAGGTGACTTTTACCGCACGGGCTTTAATGGTGATGCCCCGTTCCCGCTCAATGTCCATGTTGTCCAGGAGCTGATCCTCCATGTCCCGGAGAGCCACCGCGCTGGTCTGCTCCAGGATGCGGTCGGCCAGGGTGGATTTGCCGTGGTCGATGTGGGCGATAATGCAGAAATTGCGAATATGGTCTTGTTGATAGGCCAAATGTGACACCTTCCGTTTCTCATAAAGTCAAAAAAAGCGGGTTTATTCCCCGGTTTGCGGGGCAGCCTCCGCCTGCGGAAAACAGTCCGCAAAATACTCCGGCCCTATCCGGTATTCTCCGTCCGCCAGGAGGACCGGCAGGCCGTATTCCCGGCAGCGCAGCCGGTTGTGCCGGCTTTCCTCCAGCATCATCTCCGGCGTAAGCCATTCGTCCTCCTGGCGGGCTTCGATGTCGCAGGCGTGGGCGCGGATGTCGGAAAAATGATCCCGGATGTAATTATCGCTGAAGGCCAGGCAGACGTAGCGGATCTGCGCCGCATACTCCGGCGCGAAGTCCTTTTGCCAGCCGAAGGGAATATAGCACCCTTCCACCACCAGATGCTGGCGGTTTTCAATGTTGGTTTTGACAATCTCCCGCACCACCGGCCAGAGGTGCGCCGTCAGCTCCTCGTCCGGGCTTTCCGGCGTCAGGGGGCAGAGCCCGCTGCGGATGAGCCCCATTTTCAGATGGTCGATGGACAGGTAGGGGATGCGGTACGCCTCCAGCATCCGCTGGGCCAGGACGGTCTTGCCCGTGTGGGAACCGCCCGCAATCAGAAAAATCACAGTACCCTCCTAAATCTCCACCAGAAAGGGCATAATGCCGCCTTCGGTGATGTCGATGACGCCGTAGGTCGCCTTCCCGTCCCGGGGCTGGGAAGGGCTGCCCGGGTTCATGACGTAAATTCCCTCGTCGTAATGGGTGTCCCCTTTGTGGGTATGGCCATATAATGCAATGCGGCAGCCGTTTTCCCGGGCCGCCGCCACCAAAGGCCCCAGAGAGGCTTTCACCCCGAAATTGTGCCCGTGGGTCATGAAGATCCGAACCCCGCTGGCAACGGCCACCCTGCTGGACGGCAGCATGCTCGCGAAATCGCAGTTGCCGCGCACCATCTCCAGCGGCAGGTCGGGATAAAGGGCCATCAGGTCGTCCACCTCCCGCTCCCCGTCTCCCAGATGGAGGAAGAGCCCCGCTTCCTCCCGGTGTTTCTCCACAATCATCCGCAGGGTGCGGAAATCCCGGTGAGTGTCCGATATTACAATGACGCGCATCTCGCTTCTCCTTTGCATAAACTGAGTATCCGTATCATAAGTATAAGGTATCCGGGAGGGTTCGTCAACTCCCCGGCAACCTACAGAAAGGCAGGTAGTCCGGTATGGACCTTCAAAATCCCAATCTTCCCAAGCTGCTGGGCATGATCGGCAAAAAGCTGGGGGCGGACCCCCAGGCGCTGCAAAGGGATCTGGCACAGGGAAAATTTGACTCCGTTTTCCAGAACCTGAGCCCCCGCGACGCGGCGAAGCTCCAGCAGCTCCTGAACAACCCGATCCTGGCGCAGCAGGTCATCAATACGCCCCAGGCGCAGCAGACGCTCAAGGACATCATCCAGCAGGCACAGCAGGGAAAATAAAGCCGCCTGCAAAAGGGGGGAAACACCGTGGACAGCCTCACATCCAAGGTTCAGGAGATCCTGGGCAGCGAGGAGGGGATGAAGCAGCTGGGGGAAATGGCCAAAATGCTGGGGCTTTCCGGCGGGGAGGAATCCTCCTCCCCCCAGCAGGCCGCCGGCCCGGACCTGGGCGCGCTGCTTTCCGGCGCGGCGCCCACCGGCCAGGAAGCGCCGCTCATCTCCGCCGCCGAGCTGGAAAAGCTGAGCGGCATCCTGCGCTCCGCCCGG
>DVFM01000050.1 GCA_018713245.1 Candidatus Merdivicinus intestinavium | reverse complement strand
CGGCAAGCCCATCGGCGCGGCCTGCTTCATGATCTGCCACGGCCATGAAACCTGGCATCCCGACCCCGAATTCTACTACAAGCGCGGCGGCGGCCCCATGATGGACATGGGACCCTACTATGTCACCGCTCTGGTGAACCTGCTGGGCGGCATCAAATCCGTCACCGGCGTCACCAAGACCTTCTTCCCCAAACGCCTCATCACCAGCGAGCCCCACTGCGGCGAGGTCATCGACGTAGAGTGCCCCACCCACCTGACCGGTATGCTGGAATTTGACAGCGGCGCCATCGGCACCATTATCACCACCTTCGACGTCCATTACAACAGCCAGGCCCGGTTCGAGGTGTACGGCACCGAGGGCACCATGATGGTTCCCGACCCCAACGGCTTCGGCGGCCCCATCCAGATTTACCGTCCCGAAGAAGGGGAATGGAAGGAAATGCCCCTCACCTTCGACTACAAGGAAAACAGCCGCGGCATCGGCCTGGCCGACATGGCCTGCTCCATCCGCACCGGCAGCCCCTTCCGTTCTTCCTGGGAGCAGACCTTCCACGTGCTGGAAGTCCTCACCTCCTTTGAAAAGAGCAGCGCCTCCCACGCCGCCTATCAGATGGAGAGCCATTACGACCGGCGTCCGGCCATCAAGCGCCACCCCATTCACGGCGTGCTGGACGAAACCCTGAAACTGTAACATCAAACCGAACCACCTGCGCCAAAGGGCAGAAAAATGCTTCTGCCCTTTGGCCGTTCGTGTTTTTCGGAAAAATTGCTGCGGAGGGATTGCCATGAGAATTGGCTGGAGCTTTGTCCCGTCCCATTCGTCGCCGGAGGAATGGGCTGCGATTCTGCGGGAAAACGGCGTCCGGGCGGCGGCCTTTCCGTTGGATTACCGCGCGCCGGTCTCCCAAATCGACGCCTATGCCAAAGCCGCAGAGGAAGCGGACATCCTGATTGCCGAGGTGGGGGTATGGGATTCCCCCTTCCTGCCCGCTCCGGAAAAAGCCGCCGTCGCCCGGGAAAAATGCCTGGAGCAGTTCCGGCTGGCGGAATATGTGGGGGCGCGGTGCTGTGTCAATGTCTCCGGGGCCGCCGGCCCTGTTTGGTACGGGTGCTGCCGGGAAAACTACAGCGAGCGGATTTACTGGGAAAATGTCGCCTTCCTTCAGCGCCTCTGCGACGCGGTAAAGCCTGTGCGGACCCGCTACACGCTGGAGGTGATGCAGTGGATGCTCCCGGATTCCCCGGAACAGTACGGCAGGCTGCTGAAAGACGTGGACCGGGAGGGGTTTGCCGTCCATATGGACGCGGTGAACTTTGTAAACAACCCTTACCGGCTCACTCATCACAACGAAATCATCGACCGGGCCTTTGCGCTGCTGGGCCCCGCAATCCGCAGCAGCCATCTCAAGGACTTCCGCCTGGAGGACGGGACTTCTTTTGCGGTCAGGGAGGTCCCCTGCGGCCAGGGGCTGCTGGACATCCGGCATTATCTGCAAAAAATTGCGGCGCTGGGGCCGGATGCGCCGGTTCTGCTGGAGCATCTGTCCTGCATGGAGGAATATGTCCGGGCGATGGCGCGGGTCCTGCCCATTGCCCGGGAAATTGACGGATGAAAGGAGAACGCCCATGGAAAAGAGCCTTTTAAACGGTTGGAACACCTTTTACACCCGCAGCGTCCTCACCCATGTGCGGATGCCGGGCGGATTTGCCGTCAGCCTTGGGTTCAAAAACTACAGCTCCGGCACGGTCCTCACCGAAGCCCTCATCGGGCGGTTTGAGGAGGGGGCGGAACAGATCATCCCCGGCCCCCGGAGCTACGACGGGCGCTATACCCAGCTGACGGTCCGCTGGAACGGGACCGAAACGGTGGTGGAGTCCGCAGAGCAGGACGGCGAGCTCTGTCTGCTGGTCACGCCGGTAAAGCAGGAGACGCTTCCCATGGCCCTTCTCATCCAGGGCGCCGTCCTGTGGAGCGGCGAGGGCTGCGTCCGGCGGAAAGGGGAAACCCTGGAGGCGGAGCTTCCCGGATACCGGGCCGTCCTCTGGACAGACGGGGAGCCCCTTCCCGAAAAGAACGCGGGCTTCACCGGCCCCTATCTCTCCGTTTCCCTCAGCCGCCCTGTGGCCGTCGGCACCGGAAAACGGCGCTCCGCGGCGGAGGTGCGCGCCCTTCTGGACGCCACCCGCGCCGAGGTGGAAGGGGAACTGGCGGAATACGGGGAGCTGTCCGAGGCCTACAACGCCATGCGCACCTGCCTCGCCTGGGACACCATCTATGAGCCGGAAAACGGGGAGCTCTGCTCGCCGGTGAGCCGCCTTTGGAGCATCGGCTGGGGCGGATATGTCCTTTTCTGCTGGGACACCTACTTTTCCGCCATGATGGCCGCCGTGGAAAACCGGGAGCTGGCCTGCGCCAATGCCGCCGCCATCACCCGGGAAATGACGGAAACGGGGTTTGTCCCCAATTTCGGGGCCGCCAACAATTTCAAAAGCCGGGACCGCTCCCAGCCGCCGGTGGGGACCCTGGCTGTCCGGGAGATTTACCGGAAATACCGGGACAAGGAGTTTGTCCGGGAGCTTTTTGAACCCCTTCTCCGCTGGAACCGCTGGTTTGCGGACCACCGGATGCTCGATAACGGCTGGCTCTGCTGGGGGTCCGACCCCTATGAGCCCCGGGCGGGAAAATACTGGGAGCTCCATGACACAAACTGCACCCGGGGCGCGGCCCTGGAATCGGGGCTGGACAACTCCCCCATGTATGATGACGTCCCCTTTGACCCGGAACGGCACCTGATGTGCCTGGCGGATGTGGGGCTTACGGGGCTCTATCTGGCCGACTGCGAATATCTGGCGGAGCTGGCCGGGGAAATCGGACGGGAAGAGGTCATTCCGGAACTGGAAAGCCGGGCTGCCCTCTGCAAAGAGGGGATGCGGGAGCTCTGGGACGAGGAAACGGGCATGTTCTGCAACCGCCGCACCGACACCGGCGAGTTCTCCCGCCGCCTGTCCCCCACCAATTTCTACGCCCTGTTCAGCGACCGGGTGACGCCGGAACAGGCCCGCCGAATGATGGACGAGCACTTTTACAATCCGGAAGAATTCTGGGGCGCGTACATCCTCCCCACCATCGCGCGGAACGACCCGGCCTATCCCGATCAGGACTACTGGCGGGGACGGATCTGGGCTCCCACCAATTTCCTGGCATATCTCGCCATGCGCAAGCAGGGGCTCCGGACAGAATGCGCCGACCTGGCCCGGAAATCCCGGGAACTTCTCCTGAAGGAGTGGCGGGAGTACGGCCATGTTCACGAAAATTACAACGGGACCACCGGCGAAGGCTGCGACCGCGGCAACAGCGACAAATTCTACCACTGGGGCGGCCTGCTGGCCCTGATTGCCCTGATGGACGCGGGCTGTGCGGCCGGGCCGGAACAGCCCTTACAGAAAAAGGAGGAAAAGAAATCATGACATCAATCAATCCCCTGTTTGACTCCTTCCCCGAACGCCGCGGCACCTGCAGCGCCAAGTGGGACGGGATGGCGGAAGGCGTTATCCCCATGCAGGTAGCCGACATGGATTTCCGCTCCCCTCAGTGCGTCATTGACGCGCTGAAGGCCCGGGCGGATCACGGCATGTTCGGATACAGCTTTGCCGGGGACGCCTTTTTTGAGGCCGCCTGCGGCTGGCAGGCGCGCGTCCACGGCTGCACGGTAAATAAGGAGGAAATCCTCCCGGCGGCCGGGGTAATCACCGGGCTGCAATGGGCCATGAAGGCCCTGACGCCGGAAGGGGGCTGCGTCATTCTGCTGCCCTCCTATCCGCCCTTCATGTCGGTGCCGGAGAACCTTTCCAAGCCCCTGCACCCTGTGACCATGCCCAATCAAAACGGGCGGTGGGAGCTGCCTCTGGAGGCATTGGAACGGGAGCTTTCCCGGGAGGATGTCAACGCCTTCATCCTCTGCAACCCCCACAACCCCACCGGCCGCATCTGGACGCGGGAGGAACTTTGCAGCATGCTTTCCCTCTGCAAAAAACACGGCGTCACGGTTTATTCGGACGAAATCCACGGGGACATTATCCTGCCCGGCGAGGAATTCGTCTCGGTCCTTTCCCTGCCGGAGGAGCTGGCGGGGGAAGCGGTGGTGCTCAACGCGCCCAGCAAAACCTTCAACCTGCCGGGGCTGCAAACCTCCTGCATGATTGTGCGCAACCCGGCGCAGCGGAAGAAAATCGCGGAGCTTATGGGCAGAAACCACGTCCCCGGCCCGGACATCATGGGATTTGCCGCCGCCACGGCCGCCTATACCGGCGGGGAGGAATGGCTCCGGGAGATGGTCCGCTATGTGGCGGGGAACCTGGATGTTATGGCGGACTTTTTTGCCCGGGAGCTGCCGGAAATCTCCTTCATCCGTCCCCAGGCCACCTATCTGGCCTGGCTGGACTGCCGGAAAACGGGCCTTTCCTGCAAGGAGCTGCATGAAAAGTTCCTGTCCGCCGGCGTCTCGCTGGGAGTGGGGACAAACTTCGGCGAAACCGCCGGGGAAGGGTTTATGCGGCTGACAGCGGCCTGCCCCCGCGCGCTTTTGACCGAAGCCCTCCGGCGGATGAAAAAGGCCCTCCACGGATAAATCCGGCCGGTTCCTCCCTCTCCTGTAGAAAAATTCAAAAAATTCTGCTATAATAGGAGGAGCAAGGGAGGTCGGCACATTTGATTTTTGTGACAGGAGATATGCATGGGGACCTGGACCGGTTCCAGACCCCGGCCGTCAAAAAGCTGGGGGAAAAGGATGTTCTGATGGTCTGCGGCGATTTCGGCTTTGTCTGGGATGGTTCCAAAGCGGAGCAGAAAACGCTCAAAAAAATCGGAAAGCGGAAGCACGATACGGTTTTTGTGGAAGGATGCCACGAAAACTACGACCTCCTGCGGGAATATCCGACGGTGCCCTACCGGGGCGGCCTGGCCAGAAAAATTTCCGGGAACGTTTACCAGCTCCTTCGGGGGGAAGTTTACGAAATCTGCGGGAAAAAGGTGTTTGCCTTCGGCGGCGGGGACAGCGAAGAACAGGGCCTTTCCGGCAGCCGCTGGTGGCCGGAGGAGCAGCCCTCGGAGGAGGACCAGGCCAAAGGGGTGGAATCGCTGCGGAAGAACGGCGGCAAGGTGGACATTATCCTGACCCACGACGCGCCGGCTGTCATCAAGCATTTCATCCGGCTGGAGGACACGGAGGCGAGCTGTATCCACATGTATCTGGATTATATCGCCAAGAAATGCGACTTCGGGCAATGGTATTTCGGCCGCTACCATCTGGACAAGGTGATCCCGCCGCGGTATTACGCCATGTTCCAGGAGGTCCGGAAAGTGGAATAAAAAGTCTCCGCCCAGCCGGAAATCTGGGCGGAGAGGGAAAAAGGTTGAGGTGGAGCCCCGTGGAGCTCCACTTCTTTATTATAGCACATTTTAGTCGATTTGCAATGTCGAAAGATGTCGACAGGCGTCTTTTTTATTTTGTTTGTATATTTTTTCTCAGCCCTGGTTCCTGCGGGCAACCAGCGCCTGGAATTCCCGTTCCAGCGCTTCCCGGTCCGGGCAGTTGGGGGCGGACAGGCGGGCAATCACCTCCGCCAGACGCAGCTCCAGCACCGTCTTTTCCATCCGCTCCGGCGTTTTGGCAGGTTCCGCCTGTCTTTTCTCCCAATCGGAGAGGTTTCCCGCGAAAGGAAGGAGCTTTTTCCCCTCGATTCGCAGCAGATGGTCCGCGCACCCGTCCGAAAACGCCCGGTCGTGGGAAACAAAAAGCACCGTCCCCTCGTATTCCTGGATCATTTTTTGCAGCGCCTCAATGGCGGGCATATCCAAAAAGTTGGTGGGTTCGTCCAGCAGCAGGACGTTGGCCGGGGAGCCGAACAGCTTGGCAAAGGCCAGCTTCACCCGTTCCCCGCCGCTCAGAACGCCCGCCTTTTTAAACACATCCTCCCGCCGGATCAGAAGCCGGGCCAGTATCCCCCGCATGGTCTTTTCATCCTGCACCGCCGTATCCATGACGTTTTCCAGCACGGTCTTTTCCAGGTCCAAAGAGTCGAGCCCCTGCTTAAAGTAACCGATTCTGGCTTTGGGGACAATGCGGATTCCCGGTGAATCGGAGGCAATCAGCTCCATGAGGGTGGTTTTGCCCGCCCCATTCGGCCCCACCAGCGCCGTTTTGCTCCCCCTGGGCAGCGTAAAGGCGGCGTTTTCAAAAATCGTGTTGTCCCCGTACCGGAAGGTCAGGCGGTTCCCGGTGACGACATCCCGGTTGGCAGGCGGGGCGGTCAGCGAAAAATCAATGCGCACCAGCGGCGTTTCGTGGGGCTTTTCCTTCACTTCCAGCTGCTCCAGCCGGGAGAGGATGGATTTCCGGGCGCTGTCGAATTTTTCCGCTTTTTCCGCCGCTTCCCGTTTATGAAGCCGGGCTTCGGAATTGCCCATGCGGCTGGGGGCCTTGCGAACAGAGCGACTGGCCTGGTTCCGCTCTCTGGCCGCCGCTTCCAGCCGGGCCTTCTCGGAGCGGTACTGCTGGTACTCAAATTCCTGCCGCCGGAACTCCTGCTCCCGCTGTTCCCGGTAGGCGGTGAAATTTCCGGTGTAAAAATGCAGCGCCCCGTCCTTGACCTCAATGATCCGGGTGCAAAGCCGGTCCAGCACCGCCCGGTCGTGGCTGATGAGCAGGAGGGTGACGCATTCCTCCAGCCGTCTGCAGCAGAGCTCCACCCCTTCGGCGTCCAGATTGGCCGTGGGCTCATCGGCAAAGGTGAGGAGGGAGCCTCCCTCCATGGCCGCCAGCCCGAGACGGGTCATTTCCCCGCCGCTCAGGCGCTCCCGGGAGAGCTTGCCGGAAAGCCCCAGCTCCTTCACGGACCGGGAATCCGACGCCTGCGGCCGCGCCCGAAACTGCTTAAAATAACTCACCGGGACCTCCCGGTAAACCGTGCCCTCGTCCGGGGGAAGGTCGCCGGAAAGAATGTTCAGCAGCGTGGTCTTTCCGGCCCCGTTAGCGCCCACGATTCCGATTCGATCCCCCTCATATACTGTCAGCCGTTCAAACTCTAAAATCTTACGGTCGGAAAAATATTTGACAATATGGCTGGCCGTCAGCAGCATTTTGGACATAAACATACCTCCTATTTATCGGCAGGAGGTGCCGGAAACAAGCGGGAAACGCAAAAAGTCCGGGAATATGCAAAATGGCGCATATCACCGGGCAGTTTTTCAAGAAAGGCCCCGTGTATCCGCTTTTTTCCAACACAAACCAAGGGCTGAACGCCCTCTTTCCTGCTTCCAAGAAATTTTGGCTGTGTGAAAATTCAGCGAATACGCATTCTGGCAATACCTTTCCCTTTCTTCGTTATTACAAGAGATAGTATATCATATTCTCCCCTGTTTTGCAAGAGGAATTTTATTGTGGCGGGCAGCCTTTCCGACTGTCGAAACAGGAAATCAACACCCGAAGAACCGGCGGGGAAGAAAAAAGAGGCTGGAAGCTGGATGCAGCTTCTTATTATGGCAGCTCCTGCCAGTCTCGAACTGACGACTTTTCTCCGAGCTCACCCTCCTTTCTTCCGCCGCTGGCGGCGGTCGGGCTCGCTCCAGTTAACAGCCATTCGCCTGCCGAAACACAGTAGCTTCAGACAGAGCATCACGGAAGGAACGAAAAAGAAAGAACCGCGTTTTTAACGCGGTTCTTTCTTTTTGGCTGCTCCTGTCAGGCTCGAACTGACGACACCCCAGTCGAAAACATAGTCGGGCTGAGCGCCGGGATGGAACCCGGCTCCATCCCTCCCTGTTTTCTCCGAGCTCGCCCTCCCT
>DVFM01000049.1 GCA_018713245.1 Candidatus Merdivicinus intestinavium | reverse complement strand
AAATCCGCGCCCAGGGGCTTTTCGGAGTAAACGTGCTTGCCGGCTTCCAAAGCGGCTTTGGACACGTCAAAATGCTGGTAGGGACGGGTCAGGTTCAGGACGACTTCCACTTCCGGGTCGGCGAAAGCATCGTACATGGTAGGGTAAATTTTGGGGACGTTGTATTCCTTCTGGGCCTTTTCGGCGCGCTCCGGGATCAGGTCGCAGACGCCCACCAGTTCCAGCTCTTTGAATACTTTGGTAATGTTGGTCAGATAGATGCCGCTGATGGAGCCGCATCCGATCATTGCTACTTTCACAGGCTTCAGCATGGGGAACTCCTCCTTGCAATTTCCAGATTAGTACATTTTCCCGTTGTTTTCAAAGCGTTCGGTGGTCAGGCCGTGCTCCTCGGCATAGGCTTTGCCTTCGGCCGCCCACAGCATCCCGCGCTCCATCAGAATCTGAGCGTTGGGGGATTTGTCGAACACATCGTCGTGATGGCCCAAAGAGGTATAGAACACCCGGCCGTTGCCCCAGTATTTGGTCCAGGCTACCGGCATATCCACAGGTTTATTGGAAATGTGGTAATAGGTGACCAGGGGGAAGCGGGTGGTGGCCAGCACTTCGATGGAGGGGTCAATATGCAGGTAGTAGTGCTCGCTGCAGACGGGGAAGTCCTCCAGGCCTTCCACAATGGGGCTGGAGCCGTGGCAGATGTTGACGGTGTATTCAATGCCGTCGCCGCCGGGATGGGAAACCCACTGGCCGCCGGTCATGAACTGCCATTCGGTGTCCTGCCGGAAGGCGTCGCACATGCCGCCGTGGCACCCGGCCAGGCCGACGCCGGAACCAACCGCTTTGGCGATGTTCTGGACGTATTCATGGGGAATTTCGCCCATGGTCCAGCAGGCTACGATCAGGTCCAGGCCCATGAGCTTCTCCAAATCGCCCAAAGGCTCCTGGGTGTCGGCGATTTCCACGGTATAGCCGTGCTTTTCCATGAGGCCCGCAAAGCGTTTGCTGGTGAGCTGGGGTTCGTGGCCGTCCCAGCCGCCCTGGAAAATCAGAACTTTCTTTTCAGACATGAGAAAACCCTCCTTGACTTAAATATGGCAGGCAAAACCGGTGCCTTCTTCTTCGGATTTAAAGAGCAGGTCGATGACCTTCATGACCCGCAGGGCCTGTTCCGGCTTGACGATCAGTTCCGCTTCGCCGTCCAGCACCGCCAGAATATTCTGATAATATTCGCTCCAGTCGGTCTGAACGTCCGGCAGGGGCAGCTCTTTCAGGGAAGTTTTGGGCCGGGGGGCCATGGTGCGGGTGGGGCCCGCTTCGGTGTAGACGATTTCGTCGTCCCAGGCCATTTCCGCGTCGGTGTTCAGCTGCACGATCTTCCCTTTGCAGGTCCAGTCCTCCACCACGGCGGTGCCGTCCAGGCAGGAAACCCGCCAGCGGGGCAGCTCATAGAAGCAGTTTGTCACCATTTCGCAGGTGGCGGACACGCCGTTTTCAAACCGCAGGAACACTTTGATGTTGTCGTCCACATCGCTGCCGAACACCTTCTGCAAATGGGCGCAGACGGAAACGACGGGGGAATCGATCATGTTCATCATCTGGTCGATGAGGTGGACGCCCCAGTCTAACAGCATGCCGCCGCCGTTGACCTTGTGGTTGCGCCAGCCGAACATGGAGCCGCGGGAGCCCTGCACCCGGCTTTCAATGAAGTAGGGCTTGCCGATGACGCCGCTGTCCAGGATTTCCTTGACAATGCGGTAATCCTTGTCCCACCGGCGATTCTGGTGGATGGAAAAGAGCTTGCCGGTTTCCTTGGCAACAGCCATAATCTCCTCCAGCTCCGCCGCGTTCATGGTGACGGGCTTTTCGCAGATGACGTTTTTCCCCGCCCGCAGGCACTGGATGGACAGATCTTTATGGAAATTATTGGGCACCGCGATGGTGACCAGATCCACTTCCTCATCGTTTAACAGCTCCTCCAGGGTGGAGTAAGCGTGCAGCCCCTTTTCCTCCGCATTTTTCAGCGCTTCCGGACGAATATCGTATGCGCCCTTAGTCCGGATTTCCGGCAGACGGTCCTTGATGTTCTGGTAATGCCAGCCGCCCATGCCGCCGAACCCGATCAGAGCCCATGTATGTTTCATAAAAATGCCTCCTAACACCAGTTGTTACCGTCATTATAGCACAGTATCGGCGGGATTTCACGACATTTTATTTCTTTTTTCAGACAATTCTTGCGCTTGCGGCATTCCGGCGGCGAAATGCGGAAAAAGGGAGGCTCCCCTCGGGGAGTCTCCCTTTGCAGTTCAGCGCAGCCGGTACAGCAGCAGCGCGGCGCGGGTGTCCTCCGGCGTCCGGTAGGCCAGGGCCGCCAGCAAATTCCCGTCCGGGCTCAGCGCCATATTCAGGTACGCGCTGTCCGCCAGCAGGCCGTAGCCCTCCACCTCCGCCGCGGTCACAAGGCTGCCGTCCCGGCTGTCAAAGACGGAAAAGGAGAGCGTTCCCTCCTGCGTGTCCTCCGCACAGCTCAGCAGATAGCGGCCGCCGGCGCTGAGCACCGCGTGGGAAGCGCCGCTTTCCGAGCCGGCGTCCACTTCAAGCAGGCTGCCCGAGGCGGCGTCGTAAAGCTGGAGCGTCTGTCCGCCGGCGGGATTGAGCACATTTTCCTGCGCGAACAGTACGAGGTCCCCCTCGATGTCGGCCGGGATCATGCCGTCCCGCGTTTCCAGCCGGGCGGCTTCCATGCTGTCCAGGTCCAGCAGATAGGCGCAGGGGACGCCGGACGCTGAAATGCCGCTGACGGCGCCCCATTTCCCGCGGGCGGCGATCATCCAGTAGGTTTCCGGGTCCTCCAGGGCGGACCCGTCCAGCAGCAGGCGCCGGGCCCCTGCGGGCGTGCGGTAAAAGACACGGTCCTGGTCCTCCGAAACCGCCGCGGTCCCGCCGTTTTCCAGCAGGACCTCCCGGTCGAAGGAGTTGGGCCGGACAGCGTCCAGAGGCTGCTCCTCTTCCGCAACGGTCCCGTCCCCGATGCTGTACAGGATTGTGGAGGAATCCGTCTCCAGGCGGCACTCGACGCCCAGCGTATCCTCGTCCAGAAAACGCAGGAGCACCGGCTCCCGATCCCAGGTGCAGACCTTTTCGGTGATGTCCGCTGCCTGAGAAGGGCCGGCGGGGGCCGCCGTTTGGTCTGCCCGGGGACTGCATCCCGCCAGCAGCAGAACACAGGCGGCGGCCAGCAAAGCGCGCTTCATTCTTCCTCCGCTCCTTTCAGATGTGGTCAGCGGAACTGATTGCGGGCGGGGTCATACCGGAAACCCGCTGCCGCCAGTTTTTTCTCCAGTTCCTCCCGGCAAAGGTCCAGGCTTTTGCAGAACTCGTCCAGGCTGGGGTAAAAATCCCGCAGCTGGGTGTTGACGTAGCTCAGAAGGATGATAGGGTCCTGAGGGATGGCCATTGTTTACCGCTCCTTTCTCTCTATGGACAGGATACCATACTTTCCGCCTTCGCGCAAGTGGGAAATTGCGGGCAGCGGGGGAAAAAGCGAAAAAAAACAGAACCAAATCCTATAAATCCAATAGTTTTGCCCCGAAAACCCTTGACAAATCTCGGGAAAATACGATACCATAAAAGAAAGAATTTCAGAAAGGCGGGAACCGCAATGCTCCTAAAGGAAATCAATCGGGCCATCTTCAAGCAATACGGCGCACCGCTGAAAAACCTGGACGCCTACCGGGATTTCAGCAGCGCCCTGTACGAGGACGACGCCCGGGTGCGGTCCAGCCTTTGGCATTTTGAGGAGGAAGCGGCGCTGGAGCCGGTGAGCGGGGTGGGGCTCCTGTTCGTCCGCACCGAGGACGGCATTATTCAGAAGTTTCTCCTGGACCAGGCGGTTTCCATCCGTCCGGGAGTCCAGTTCGCAGTGTTGCCCTACGAGTGCAGGCTGACCTACCGGCTGTATTACCGCTCCCCCAAAATCATCACCTCCACTTCCAATGTCCTGACCGGTCAGGGCTTTGTCCCCAACATCCATGTGAACACACTGTATACGGTGCTGTATCAGGAAAAGGACAAGCAGTTCCAGTTCAACGGGGAAAAGCACCCCTTCTGGGAGCTGACCTATGTCAACAAGGGGAGCATGGTCTGCGAGGTGGACGGCGCGTCCTATCAGCTTCACCAGGGGCAGATGATGTTTTTCGCGCCCTATCAGTTCCATGTGCAGAAAAGCAGCGGGAAAACGCCCCTTTCTTTCCTGACCCTCACCTTTGACGGGGAAATGGACAAGCCGGAAACCCTCACCAACCGCATCCTGTTCTGCGACGAAAACAGCCTCAACCTGGTGCGCTCCATCATCCGGGAGGAGAAGGAGGGCCAGCTTTACGGCGACGACATGATTACCTGTCAGCTGACCCAGCTGATTATTACCGCCATGCGGAATATCCTCTCCAACGCGGTGGTGGTCAAAATCCCCACGCGGCTGAAGGTTACGGTGGACAACAAGTATGTGGGGGAGTGCATCGACCTGATTCAGTCCAACATCACCTCCACCATCACCCTGCCGTGGCTGGCCAAGCAGCTGAACCTCAGCCCATCCTATCTTTCCAGCCTGTTTAAGCAGAAGGTGGGCCGGAGCATTTCGGAGTATGTCCGGCTGGTGCGGCTGGAGAAGGTCAAGGAGATGATCGGCGAGGGGAAATACACCATCGCGCAGATTTCCTATATCATGGGTTATTGTTCCCCCACCTATCTGTCTACCGAATTCCGCCGGGAATATGACATGTCCCCCAAGGAATACGCGAAAATGCTGGAGTAGCGGCGAGACGCCGCTGTCAATTCGCCGCGGCGGGGTTCTCCGAGCCGGATTTCGTTTGGCGCGCGACGGGCTGCGCGCCTCCGGGGACTGGTTCCCCGCACTCCGTTGTTGGGGAATGGCGAGACGCCGCTGTCAATCCGCTGCGGCAGAGTTCTCCGCGCCGGACTTCGTTTGGCGCGCGACAGGCTGCGCGCCTCTGGAGACTGGTTCCCCGCGTTCTGTCAGGAAAATAATGGTTGACATCCCGGGTCAGATGTGTTACACTCAAATCGTAAGTAGTAAGTAATAAGTGGCTGCCTCGGGAGGATTATTATGATGGATTTATCATTAAGCCAGAAATATGCGCTGTGTGTGCTCAACGAAAAGGGGAAAATACCCGCGTTTCAGTTGGAAGGCTCCGCCTGCCTGCTGGCGGCGGCTTTGCTGGAGATGCAGATGGACGGGATAATCCGCATCGAGAACAAAAAAATCCGCATCTGCGGGGAGCTGTCCGGAGAAAAAGAGGCTTTCCGCCCGCTGTATGACTATTTAGACGCGCCAAAACCCCGGAGCATCGACAAGGTGACCGGAGAGTTCCTGGTCACCTTTACCAATAAAAAGATTAACGCCCTTCTGGACAGCGTCTGCGCCCCCATGGCGGAGGAAGGGCTGGTCACTCTGGAGCCGGGCTTTTTGGGGAGCCAGACCCATTATGTCCCCGACACGCGGTCAGTGGGGCTGGTAATTGACGGCCTGCGGGCGGAATTGCTGGAAGAGGGGGAAATTTCCGAGGACGCGGCGATGCTGGCGGTGCTGCTGGAGCGCAGCAGCCTTTTGAAAACCTATTTCTCCAAGTTCGAGCAGAGCCAGATCAAAGCGCGGCTGAAGGAGCTGGAGGATGGCCCCGCCGGGCAGGTAATTCGGGAGGTGACGGCCTGCATCGACGCCATGATTGCCACCATTGCGGTCGTCCTGGTGGCCCACTGAGGGGGGCCGCGCATGTCCAGACAGAGGAGCATGGAAACCATTGCAAAATCCGAGTATGTTACCATCGGGGAACTGGTGCGGCTGACGGATACCCGTTACAGCACCCTGAAATTTTACACGGAGGAAGGGATGCTTCCCTTTGAGCAGGCGGAGCAGAACCTGACCCGCCGCTACCGCCGGGAGGAGAGCGTGGAGCGGATTCTCTGGATTAAGGAGCGCCGCCGGGAGGGCCGGACCATCCCGGAGATCAAGGCGCTGCTCCGGAACGCACAGGACCTTTTGGAGGAAGGAAAATGAGAGAACAGGACACCAACGGAGAGGCTCCCCTCCATGAGCATCATGTCCCTGCTTTTATCGCGGCGCGCTCTGTTAAGAAGTAAAAACGCAAAAAATGCCCCCGGAATCCTGCGATTCCGGGGGCATTGCCGCTCCCGGGCCTGCAGTCCCGGGAGCAGTTTTTTGGAAACCTTACTTGTTGGACAGGTTCACCAGACGGTCGTACTTGTCGGCAGCGGTCTTTTCTGCGCTGCTGAACAGTTCTTCCGCACGGGCGGGGTTGGACCGGGCCAGCGCGTTGTAGCGGACCTCGTTCATGATGAAATCCTTGTAAGCGATGGTCGGAGCCTTGCTGTCCAGATGGAAGGGGTTCTTGCCTTCCGCGGTCAGACGGGGGTCAAACCGGAACAGGTGCCAGTAGCCGGCGTCAACCGCCTTCTTCTCCTCATCCTGCGCATGGATCATGCCGCCCTTGATGCCGTGGTTGATGCAGGGAGCGTAAGCAATGATGAGGGACGGGCCGTGGTAGCTTTCCGCTTCCACAAAGGCCTTCAGGCACTGGTTGCGGTCGGCGCCCATGGATACCTGCGCCACATAAACGTAGCCGTAGGTCATGGCGATGGCAGCCAGGTCTTTCTTCTTGACCTCCTTGCCGGCGGCAGCGAACTGCGCGATGGCGCCGGTGGGGGTGGACTTGGAGGACTGTCCGCCGGTGTTGGAGTACACCTCGGTGTCGAATACCAGAATGTTCACATCCTGATGGGAAGCGATGACGTGGTCCAGACCGCCGAAGCCGATGTCATAGGCCCAGCCGTCGCCGCCGAAGATCCAGATGGACTTCTTGGCCAGATAATCCTTGCTGTCGAGGATTTCCTTGGATTCTTCGCAGCCGTTGGCAGCGTAGCCTTCCAGCACCTTCACCAGAGAGGCGGCGGCAGCGCGGTTGGCGGCGCCGTTGTCCATGGTGTTCAGGTAGTTTTCAAAGACGGCCTTGTCGTCGCCTTCCACCTTCTCAGCCAGAGCGGCAACCTTGCGGGCGGCAGCCTGACGGATGGTGTCCTGCGCCAGGAACATGCCGTAGCCATACTCGGCGTTGTCCTCAAACAGGGAGTTCGCCCAGGCGGGGCCGAAGCCGGCTTTGTTCACGGTGTAGGGGGTGGCGGGAGCGGAGCCGCCCCAGATGGAGGAGCAGCCGGTGGCGTTGGCGATATACATCCGGTCGCCGTAGAGCTGGGTGACCAGCTTGGCGTAAGGAGTCTCGCCGCAGCCGGCGCAGGCGCCGGAGAATTCCAGCAGGGGCTGGTTGAACTGGGAGCCCTTGACGGTGGTTTCTTTGAATTTCTCGTGGACGTCGGGCTTCTCAGGCAGATCGAAGAGGTAGTTGTAGGAGTTCTGCTGATCCAGCTGGCTTTCCAGAGACTGCATGGTCAGCGCCTTCTCGCCCTTCTTGCCGGGGCAGGTGGCAGCGCAGACGCCGCAGCCGGTGCAGTCCAGAACGGAGATGCCGATGGCAAATTTCTTGTCGGGCATACCGGTCATGGGAGCGGTCTTGGTGCCGGCAGGCGCGTTGGCAGCTTCTTCCTCGGTCATCGCGTAGAGACGGACAACAGCGTGCGGGCAGACGTAAGAGCAGAAGCCGCACTGGATGCAGTTGTCGGGGTTCCAGGTGGGAACATCCACGGCGATGCCGCGTTTCTCGTAAGCAGCGGTGCCCTGGGGGAAGGTGCCGTCGGTGCGGTCGCCCATAAAGGTGGAAACCGGCAGGCGGTCACCCTTCTGGTCGTTGACGGGGATGACCACGTCATTGACGAAGTCCACCAGGTTCTTGCGGGAGCCGGTGGCGACTTCCGGAGCGTGGGAATCCGGAGCGGTCTTCCAGGATTCGGGGACCTTTACCTCATGGATGCCCTTGGCGCCGGCGTCGATGGCGTCATGGTTCATCTTGACGATGGCGTCGCCCTTCTTGGAGTAGGAAGCGGTGGCGGCGTCCTTCATATACTTGATGGCATCTTCCTCGGGGAGGATCTTGGCCAGCTTGAAGAAAGCGGACTGGAGGACGGTGTTGATGCGGCCGCCCAGACCGATTTCGCGGCCGATCTTGATGCCGTCGATGGTGTAGAATTTAATGTCGTTGTTGGCGATGAGGCGTTTCACCTGGCCGGGGAGGTGCTGCTCCAGCTCCTCGTCGGTCCACT
Organism: Candidatus Merdivicinus intestinavium; assembly: GCA_018713245.1. Lineage (GTDB taxonomy): Bacteria > Bacillota > Clostridia > Oscillospirales > Ruminococcaceae > Merdivicinus > Merdivicinus intestinavium. The sequence goes on along the minus strand of DVFM01000049.1, from coordinate 3,038 downwards.
GGCAGTTGAGCAGGAAGGTGCCGCCCTTCTTCACGTCGTCAACGATGGGGTATTTGGAGATATATGCGGGGTTGTGGCAGGCCACGAAATCCGCCTGGTTGATATAGTAGGTGGATTTGATCTTGGATTTGCCGAACCGCAGGTGGGAAATGGTAACGCCGCCGGACTTCTTGGAGTCGTAAGCGAAGTACGCCTGCGCGTTCATGTCGGTGTGGTCGCCGATGATCTTGATGGAGTTCTTGTTGGCGCCGACGGTGCCGTCAGAGCCGAGGCCCCAGAATTTGCAGGAGATGATGTCCTTGGGGGTGGTGTCCAGAACTTCGCCCACGGGCAGGGACAGGTGGGTCACATCGTCCTCGATGCCGATGGTGAAGCGCTTCTTCTCGGTGTTCTCGTAAACAGCCTTGATCTGGGCGGGGGTGGTGTCCTTGGAGCCCAAGCCGTAGCGGCCGCTGTAAACGGGGACATCGTGGAACTTGGAATCCTTCAGAGCCGCCACAACATCCAGGTACAGGGGTTCGCCCAGAGAGCCGGGCTCTTTGGTGCGGTCCAGAACGGAGATCTGCTTCACGGACTCGGGGATTGCGGAAATCAGATGCGCCGCAGAGAAGGGCCGGTACAGGCGGACCTTCACGAGGCCGTATTTGCCGCCGTTGGCGTTGAGGTAGTCGATGGTCTCTTCAATGGTGTCGCAGACGGAGCCCATGGCGATGATGACATGTTCCGCGTCGGGAGCGCCGTAGTAGTTGAAGAGCTGGTAGTTGGTGCCCAGTTTGGCATTGACTTTGCCCATGTATTCCTCAACCAGGGTGGGGATGGCATCGTAGTAGGTGTTGCAGGCCTCTCTCGCCTGGAAGAAGATGTCGGGGTTCTGAGCGCTGCCGCGCAGAACGGGATGGTTGGGGTTCAGAGAACGGTTGCGGAACGCTTTGACGGCGTCCATGTCCACCATGTCCTTCAGGTCCTCATAATCCCAAACCTCGATCTTCTGCAGCTCGTGGGAGGTGCGGAAGCCGTCGAAGAAGTTTAAGAAGGGGACGCGGCCCTTGATGGCGGTGCAGTGGGCGACGGGGGTCAGGTCCATGACCTCCTGGGGGTTGCCTTCGCAGAGCATCGCGAAGCCGGTCTGGCGGCAGGCGTAAACGTCGGAATGGTCGCCGAAGATGGAGAGCGCGTGGCTCGCCAGCGCACGGGCGGAGACGTTGATGACGCCGGGCAGCAGCTCGCCGGCGATTTTGTACATGTTCGGGATCATCAGCAGCAGGCCCTGGGAAGCGGTAAAGGTGGTGGTCAGGGCGCCGGCAGCCAGGGAGCCGTGTACCGTACCGGCAGCGCCGGCCTCAGACTGCATCTCTACGACGCGGACCTTCTCGCCAAAGATGTTCTCTTTGCCGTCGGCAGCCCATTTGTCCGTGACTTCTGCCATGACGGAAGAAGGGGTAATGGGGTAGATCGCAGCAACGTCGGTGTACGCATAGGATACGTGCGCTGCGGCGTTGTTGCCGTCCATGGTTTTCATTTTTCTTGCCATGTTTTTTATCCTCCTTGAAAATTGATACACAGCGTCCGCAGAATACCCCAAACAAGCCGATAAAGGTCTGCTTTCCAACAGGCCTTGCAAATCGGGATATTTCGACTCTGCCGGCGGTTTCCCGCCGTTGCTTGCGCTGAAAAAAGGAGCGCAGGCCGCAGCCCGTTCCCTTTTAATCCGCAACAACTATCTTTGTTCATTTTAGCACGATTTTCAAAAAAAGTAAAGGGCGAAAACGGATTTTTGTCCCCGATTCCGCCCCGGAATTCCCGAATATTTTGTAAACATTTCAAATCCCGGAACGGGCTTCCGGAATCCCGCCGTTATTCCTCATTTTCCGGGGGAAAAAGTTCTTTGTCCAGCGCCGTAGCCTGCTCCAGATATTCTTTCTGCACATGGATTATATCATTTCCTGCGGCAGCAATATGGACTGAATTTTCGGCGGAAAAACCCGGCCCTCCGCGCCGGTGGCGCAGAAAGCCGGGTTCTATATGGAGGGGAGCGGAAACGGCGGGTTATCCCGCCTGCGCGCGGTTTCTGCGCGTCATTTCAGGGTGATTTCCACCACGGTGTCCAGCTCGTCCGGCAGCGGGAAAGTCTGGCCGCCGAAGGTGAAGAAGGATTTGTCCTTGACGGTAGTGGCGTTCCACGGAACCATCAGTTTGATCTCGGAGCCGTCCCGCAGTAGGCGCACTTTTTCCACCTGAGAGGGGAGAATATCCAGCGCGATGGGGCTGACCCATTCTTCCATCACATGGGCGTAGAGCTTCTTGCCTTTCTGGGTAAAGCGGCCCCAGTCGGGCTTTTTCATATCCGAAATGCCGCAGCCGTAAATGGAGTCGGAATTTTCCTTCATCCATCTGCCCACCTCTTTCAGGATGGCGACGGATTCTTCCGGGATTTCCCCCTTGGCGTTGGGGCCTACGTTCAAAAGCATGTTGCCGTTTTTGCTGACGCATTCCACCAGGTTGCGGACAACCATTTTGGGGGATTTATAGTGATGGTCGGCGGAGCAGTAGCCCCAGTGGTCGTTTAAGGTGATGCAGGACTCCCAGGGGATGGAGTTGCCGTGGAGGTCGGTCACGCCCTTTTCGGGGATCATCTGCTCGGGGCAGGCGAAATCACCGGAATAGATGGTAGGGTTGTCGGTGACGATGCTGCCCTGTTCCTCCCCGGCGCCTTCCAGACGGTTGTCGGTGATGAGCCAGGGCTGGAGGGAACGGACCATCTCCATAAGCTTGGTGGCCTGCCATTTTTCCCCGGTCATTTCGCCGTAGGAGAAGTCAAACCACATGATGTCCAGCTTGCCGTAGTTGGTGAGCAGTTCCTTGACCTGCCCGTGGAAGTACTCGATGTAGTTGTCGAAATTGCGGCCATCGTCCGGGTAATCGGGGTTTTCCCGCATGGGATGGATGCTGTCGGAGCAGTGGGGGTAGTCGGGGTGGTGCCAGTCGAGGAGGGAGTAGTAAAGCCCCACCTTGATGCCCTCCGCCCGGAAGGCGTCCAG
>DVFM01000048.1 GCA_018713245.1 Candidatus Merdivicinus intestinavium | reverse complement strand
CTGCTTCTGCCCGCCGGAGAGCTTGACGCCCCGTTCGCCCACATAGGTGTCGTATCCGTCGGGGAGGGTCATGATGTAGTCGTGAATATTGGCCTTTTTCGCCGCCTCGATAATTTCATCGTCGGAGGCGTCCAGGTTGCCGTAGGCAATGTTTTCCTTGATGGTGCCGGTGAAAAGGAACACATCCTGCGCCACCATGCCGATATTTTTCCGCAGGGAATCCCGGGTGAGGGTGGTAATATCCTGGCCGTCGATGGAAATTTTGCCGTCAGTCACTTCGTAAAACCGGGGAATCAGGTGGCAGAGGGTGGTCTTTCCGCCGCCGGAGGGCCCCACCAGTGCCACAGTTTTGCCGGGATCGATGTGGAGGGAGAGGTCCTCGATAATCATGTGCTGCTCTTCGCCGTCCTTGGCGGTTTCGTACTGGAAGCTCACATGGTCGAAATCAATGGCGCCCTTGACGTCTTTCAGTTCCTTGGCGTTGGGGTCCTCCTGCTCCTCGGACTGGCCCATCAGCTCCTCAAAGCGCTGGAAGCCGGTCATGCCGTTCTGGAGCTGCTCAAAAATGTTGATGAGCTTGCGCACCGGGTTCAGGAACATGTTGACATAAAGCAGGTAGGCGGTAAAGTCGCCCACATTGATCTGGCCGTAAAAGAAGAACAGCCCGCCGGCCACCAGCACCACCAGATACATGAAGTCGGTGAAGAAGCCGGTGGTGGAAAAGAATTTCGCCATAACCCGGTAAGAATCCGACCGGGCCGCCTGGAAGCGGTCGTTGTAGCTTTTGAACTTTTTTGCCTCATGGTCGCCGCTGACGTAGGAACGGGAGACCCGGATGCCGGAGATGGAGTTTTCTAAGTTGGCGTTGATTTCCGCCATTTCCTGACGGGTGCGGAGAAATACCTCGTTCATCTCCTTGCGGATATGCACCGAAAACCAGATCATCAGCGGGATAAAGGCGAAGATGATGAGGGTCAGGGGGATGTTGATGGTGCAGAGAATCACAAAACAGCCGATGAGGGAGATGCTGGAAATAAACAGGTCCTCCGGACCGTGGTGGGCAAGCTCCGTAATGTCCATCAGGTCGTTGACCACCCGGGACATGATGGAACCGGTTTTGTGCTCGTCAAAGAAGGAGAAGGGCAGCTTCTGGAGCCGCTTGAACACATCGCGCCGCATATCCGCCTGCATCCGGACGCCGACGACATGGCCGTAATACTGGATAAACCAGTTGAGCCCCGCTTTTAATAGGTAGATGAACAGCAGTACGATTCCCCAGACGATGAGCATCCGCAGGTTGCGGTTGGGGACATATTCGTTCATCATATCCTTTGCGATCATGGGGTAAAACAGGTCGCACACCGCTACGATAAAGGCGCAGATCATATCGGCGGCGAAGAGTTTTCGATGTGGTTTGTAATAGCTGATAAAGTGCCGGAACATGGACATGGCGCAGAATCCTCCGTTTTCTAAAAATCAATTTCAGTATAACATATTTTGCGGAAAAGGAAAAGCGGGCTTCGACGCCCGCTTTGATTTTCGTCTGTTTTGCCGCGTTTTTGGCCAAAAATTTGGAAATATTTTCGCAATCTCTACCGCAGCAGGCTCGCCCCGAACACGCCGGCTTTGTTCCCCAGTTCTGCCCGACGGAGAGAAAGGCGGGCGAGGAAGCTCGGCATAACCGCCTTTTTCAAAGCGGTTTCCAGCCGGGAAAAGAGCTCGCCGTTTTGCAGAATTCCTCCGCCCAGTACCACGCAGGGCGGGTTGAAAACATGAATCAGCGATGCAAGCCCGCAGGCGGCTTCCTCCGCCCAGCTGTCCAGCACCCCGGAAAGCGCGGCATCCCCTTCCTCCATCAGCCGGAAGAACTCCCGGCCGTTCCGGCATTCCGTGCGGCATTTTGCCCCCTCCCGCACCAGCGCGGAAGCGGAGGCGTACTGCTCGTAGCAGCCGCTCCCTCCGCAGGCGCAGGGAAGGCCGCCTTTGTGGGTGACAAGATGCCCGAACTCCCCGGCCGCGCCGGAAACGCCCCGCATCAGCCGCCCGTTTACCACAGCAGCCCCCCCGATGCCTGTCCCGAAAGTGAGGCAGAGGAAGTCCGAAAACCCCTTCGACGCGCCGTAAGCTCCTTCGCCCAGCGCGGCGGCGTTGACGTCGTTTTCAACGGCTGCGGGGACGGAAAACCGTTCCTCCAGCAGTTGCTTTACCGGCATCCCGGTGTAGCGGGGGATGTTTTCGTTGGCATAGAGGATGCTCCCGTTTTCCGGGTCCACCTGGCCCGCCGTGCTGATGCCGATGCGGTCGAAGCCCGTGTGCTGCTCCAGCAGGGCGCAGAGCCGCTCCATCATGGCGGGGCCGCCTTCCTTTGCGCCCGATGGATGCTCCTCAAAGGAGAGAACCGTCCCCGAATCCGTGATTTCGGCGATTTTAAAGGCAGTCCCGCCGATATCTGCCGCGAGAATTTTCACAATGCCCCTCCTTTACCGGATGGCGCTGACAAAGCGCCGGGTGATTTCCCGGGGGCGGGTGATGGCGGTCCCCACAACGGCGGCAGCCGCGCCGGTGTCCAGGGCCTCCCGGAGCTGCTCCGGCGTCCAGATGCCCCCTTCGGCGATGAGGGGGATAGTCAGCGCCGAAGCGAGCTCCCGCATCATTGCAAAATCCGGGATGGCCCGCCCTTTGGTGTAAGGGGTATAGCTTGCCAGGGTGGTGCCGACGCAGTCAAATCCCAGCCGCTGGGCGGCAAGCCCTTCTTCCGCGGTGGAGCAGTCGGCCATAAACAGGGCGTCGGGGTATTTGCGGCGGATGGCGGGGAAAAATTCCTCCAGGGTGAGCCCTCCCGGCCGGACCCGGTTGGTGGCGTCCATGGCGATAATGTCGCAGCCGCTTGGGATTAAGGCGTCCACTTCCGCCTCGGTGGGGGTAATATAGACGTCCGCCCCCACGCCGTCGTACACTTTTTTGATAATGCCGATGATGGGCAGGGGCACCGCCTTCCGGATGGCGCGGATGTCCTCCACGGAATTGGCGCGGATGCCGGCAGCTCCTCCTTCCCAGGCGGCGCAGGCCATGCGGGACATGATAAAATCGCTGTGCAGCGGTTCTTCCGGCAGCGCCTGGCAGGAAACGATGAGCCCGCCTTTCAGCTTGTCAAAAATTTCGGTATGTTTCATGCGGCATTCTCCTTTTCAGTGTTCAGCCTGACTTTCCTTCTCAAGCAGCGCCCGGTATTCCCGCAGCCAGCCCAGACAGCTTTCCGCCCAGGCGCGGGTGGCGGCTGTCTGCTCCCGGGTGGGAAATACGCTTTGCGCCACCCGTTCCATCTGCCCCCGGATGCGGCGGAAGGATTCCGGCCGCAGCGCCGGTTCCAGCCCGTAGCTGTCCAGCAGGAATTTGGCGCGGCGGGCGGTGTCCCGGGGCGGATTGCCGCGGTTGCCCATGTCCAGCCACATCCAAAGGGCATATGCCAGATCGTCCAGGGGATTTCCGACCATTGCCGCGTCCCAGTCGATGACAAAGGCGGGCAGGCCGCCGGTAAAAAGGAAGTTGCAGGGGGAAAGGTCCCGGTGGCAGACTGTTTCGCCGGGGGAGCAGTCCGGAAAATCCGACAGCGCGTCATGCAGGGTGCGGATGAGCTTTCCCGCAGCCGACAGCTGCTCCTCCGAAAAATACCCCAGATTATCCGGGACCTGCCCCGGCAAAAAGCTGATGATTTCCCGCCCCCGATCGTCCAGCCCCAGAAACCGGGGCGCCGGGGCGTCCTTTTCCTCCAGAAAGGACAGGACGCGGTGGACAAAAGGGGAGTTGGGGCAGCAGGGACGCCGCACCGTATCGCCGGCCCGCACCACCCCGGCCGTGACCCGGCCGCCGGAAAGCGGGATTTCTTCCATCCGTTCACACCCCCTCGCAGTTAAAAGGCGGGATAAAGCTCTCGTCCACAGTGCCGCCCTCCTGGATAAAGGCGTTTTCAACGCCGATGCTGACGGCAAACCGGACGACCCCGTCATATTCCTCCTCCGTCACCGGCCGCGCAATTTCCGGAAAACGCTCCAGCCCGGTTTCCGGGGGCGTATACTGATTCATAATGCTCACATAGACCCGGTCGCCATAAAGGCGGCGGAGGCGGCGCAGCACCTTTTTGGATTCTTTTGCCAGTCCCGGAAGAAGCAGATGGCGCACGATTACGCCGCGGACCATCATCCCGTCCCCGTCAAAAACCGGCGTCCCGGCCTGGCGGACCATTTCATCCAGCGCCGCCAGAGCCCGCTCGGGATAGTCTGGCGCGGCGGAATACCGGGCGGAGGATTCCCCGGACAGATACTTGAAGTCCGGCAGCCAGACGTCCACCAGCCCCTCCAAAAGCCGCAGCGTCTCCGGCTTTTCATATCCGCCGCAGTTAAAGACGACCGGAATGGAAAGCCCCTGTTCTTTGGCCAGGCGCAGCGCCAGGACAATCTGCGGGACGTAGTGCGTGGGGGTGACAAGGTTCAGGTTGTGCGCCTTTTGTTCCTGAAGCTCCAGGAAAATTTCCGCCAGCCTGGAAATCGGTATTTCCTTCCCCGCCGCCCCCCGGCTGATGGCCCGGTTCTGGCAGAAAACGCACCGGAGCGGACATCCGGCAAAGAATACCGCCCCGGACCCCCGGCTGCCGGAGAGGCAGGGCTCCTCCCAGTGATGGAGGGCCGCCCGCGCCACCCGGACGTTCTCCCCGGAAACGCCGCAGAAGCCGGTTTTCCCGTCAAGGCGGTCAACGCCGCATTCCCGGGGGCAGAGGGTGCAGTGCCGCAGTAATTCCAGCAAATCGGATGTTCCTTTCTTTAAAGAGTGACGGCAAGCTCCCGGCGTATGCAGGCGGATTCAAACCGCACCGCGCCGTTTTCCTGCCGGAAGGGCACGTTTTCCCCGTCAATGGTCAGGGAGGACGCATTGGCAAGGAAGGGGAGCGCGATTTCCCGGAGGGCGAGGCTTCCTTCCTCAATGGTCAGGCGGACTTTCCCGCCGTCTTTTGCAAATACGCCCCAGCCCGTTCCGACGCTCCAGAAGCACCGGAAGTTTTCCGGGTTCCCGACCGGTTCAAATCCCACCGACTGATGGGGCAGGTCAAACCGGAACCCGCTGAAAATGGGCAGCAGTGCAAAGGCGGCCATGGAGCGGGCGTAGTTGCTGCCGCATTCAATCTCGTTCCAGGGGTTGCGTTTTTCCCCGTTGTAGCGGTCCCGCACCGCCCGGACGACGGTGAGCCCCTCTTCCGTGAAGCCCTCGCTGATGAGCAGCCCCGCCAGGGCGTACTCAAAGCCGTGCATGGTTTCCTCGCAGTAGGGGATGGGCAGAACAGGCTTGCGGACGCCCTCCGGATAGTCGCAGATGACGGTTCCGGACTCGTCGTTTAAGCAGAAAATCCGCCACGGGTTCGCAAACTCCCGCATGGAGGGCTTATAATTGTTGGCGAACAGGGAGCGCAGGGCGGTTTGGGTCTGCCCTTCGTCAAAAAGCCGTCCCAGCCCGCAGAGGTTCGCGTGCCACTGGGCCAGGAGCTGGTCAATTTCGCAGCCCTCTCCGATCTGGTATTTGATCTCCCCGGCTTCCTCGTTCCAGTAGCCTTCCGCGCCCTTGTAACCGTCCAGGACGGAGCGGTCGTCCAGGTTGACTTTCTGGATGAAGTATTTGCCGTTGAAGAGGTTCTCCCGGGTCCAGTCCCTGCCTTTTCGGAACAGCTCCCGGTATTCGGCGGCGTCCCCGTCTCCCAGGAAGTCCGCCATTTCCGCCGCTGCGGCCAGCGCCGCCAGGTAAAATCCTTCCAGCCAGGAGGAAGGCCCGAAGAGCTCCATGTCCAGGGTGTGATGCTGGCGGCCCTCCAGAACGCCGTCCTTGTCCGCATCCCAGCGGTCGGCGTTTTCCGGGCTCCAGGCATAGGCGAGGACCTTCTTGACGGAAGGCCACTGCGCTTTCAGCCAGCTGTCGTCGCCCGAGAGCTTCCATTCCCGGTAGGTTTTGATAACGCTTCCCATCTGGCCGTCCACGCAGGCGCGGAATTTCCCCTTTTCCCGCCCGAGGGGGAGCTTCAGGCGGAAATCCATCTCGCCGTTTTCATAGGTGCTCCATTTGAATTCCAGGTCCCGGATGGAGCGTTCCAGCTGCGGGAACAGGAAGCAGAGGGCGTAGGCATAGTTCCAGACGTGCTGGCAGGTGCCTTCGCAGGAGCCTTCCGCCCGCTGGACGCCCTCCCAGCCGTAGAAGGAGCCGTCCTCCAGCCGCAGCACGGTGGGGGATTTGAGCACTGCCAGCGATGCCGAAGCGGCGTCCAGCACCGCCGGATCCAGGGAGGAGGAGAATAAAGCGTCGTGGAAAGCCAGCGTGCGGGCATAAAGGCTGTCCCAGTTTTCCATGGCGTAGGAGGCGGAAGCCCCGGAATCCGGGAAGAGGACGGCATAGTAGTTTTTCCAGGTGACATCCTTGCCTTCTTCATCCTTTACGGGGTTCCAGTAGTTGTAATTGTTGGGGACATTCCAGGAGAGGACAAAGCGGACGCTTTTCCGCTCGCCGGGGGCCAGGCGCACGCTGCCCCAGAGGGTGCAGGTGTCGTTCTGGCCGGGAGAATCGTATTCCCGGCGGCGCAGAGGCTTCCCGGAGGAAAATTCCCGCCAGAAGGTGGCAATGCCGTCCTGCCAGCCGCCCCGGTACCAGCAGGGCTGCGCACCGGTTTCCGGCGCACGGCAGGAGATGGCGAGGTCGCCGTACCGGGGATCGGCGGGGTCCATTCCGGCGTAGGTGAGCCGAATGGAGTCGCCTTCCGCACGGTTTTCGGAGACAGGGAAGGGGTTGGCTACAGTGAAAGCAGCCGTAAAGAGCCGCGGCTTATCCGCGGGATTTGAAAACTCAATTTCAAAGAAGGCCGCCGGGATGCTGGAATTCCTGTCGTCCAGCGGGATCAGGGGATTGAATGCGGTAAGGGAAACTTCTCCGGGAAAATGAGGATCGGAAAAGCTGAGCCGCGCGATGGGGAATTCTCCGTCAAATGTGCACTGGGAAAAATGCGGGAACCCGCACATGGTCAGGCTGGACGGGCCGAAGCCGTAGCCGATATAAGGCGCCAGGGCGTAAGACCCCGTCAGGTCCTTGTCCAGATCGCCCTGCAATACCCGGGCGGAAACCTCCCCCGCGTCGTCCTGAGCCCGCACGGCGATGTGGGAGTAGCCGTTTAAGCTCCCCTTGGACGGACGGTTGAAAATTTCCCAGTCCACCAGACGGCCGTTCCCGGCCAGTCCGATGCAGCCGCTGCCGATTCCCCCCAGAGGGAAGGAAATTTCCCGAAGATGTGTTTTGCTGTACCGCATAATTGCAGCCTCCCTTTTGCTTGAAATAGCGCTTGCCTCCATTATAGGGGCCCCCGGCTTTTTTGTCAAGAATGCGGAAAAGAAATTGCGCAAATTCACGGTTTTTGAATATTTTTTTTCGCACTCTTGCATCATGGCCGGGAAAGGATTACAATGAAAGAAATGTTTTGAGCAAAAGGAGCGTTGACAAAATGGTTGGTGTACAGATCACAAAAGGCCCGCAGGATTGGCAGATTATCCAGCAGGAGGAGGGCTTCGGCGTTTTTGAGGCGGAAGGCCGCTTTTTCCCGCCGGAAGGGGCTTCGGCGGATAAGCTCCGGGTGTATGCCCGGCTGGTGCGGGAGGAGGACGGCCGTTCCCTCGGCTTCTGGCAGATGGCCGAGCAGACCGGCGCGGACGGCTGGAAAACTGCGCTGCGCGCCCCGGCGGGCGGGCCTTACCGGCTGGAAACCTGCCTGGCTGCGGAAGGGGAGCCCGCTTTGGAGTGGGGAACCCGGGGAGACATGCGGCTCCACCTCGGCGTGGGGGACCTGTACGTCATCGCGGGCCAGAGCAATTCCGCGGGCTACGGGAAAGACCCGGTCTACGACCCGCCGGAACTGGGCGTCCATCTTTACCGCAACTGCGGGCGCTGGGATTTGGCGGCCCATCCCATGAATGAATCCACCGACACCATCCATCCCGTCAACCGGGAGGGCGGAAACCCCGGCGCCAGTCCGTATCTGAGCTTCGGAAAGCTGCTCCGGCGGGAGCTGGGCTATCCCATCGGCCTGCTGCAAACCTCTCTGGGCGGCTCGCCGCTCTGCTGGTGGAACCCCAAAGAGGACGGGCGGCTTTACCGGAACATGCTGGAGGTTGTCCGCTCCCAGGGCGGAAAAGTGAAAGGCGTGCTCTGGTATCAGGGCTGTACCGACACCACCGACCAGGATTCTCCCACCTACCTTTCCCGCTTCCGGGAAATGGTGGAGGGCTTCCGGGCGGATATGGGGGCGGAGGTTCCCTTCCTGACGGTGCAGTTAAGCCGCCTTTTGGGCACATGGGAATATGACAACAGCCGCAACTGGGCGGCCATCCGGGAGGCCCAGCGCCGGGCCGCCCTGGAAATTCCCGGCGTTTCGGCCGTCCCCGCGCTGGACGGGACCATGAGCGACGGCATCCACATCAGCGCCGCATTCTGTCTCGTGCTGGGGGAGCGCCTTGCCATGGCCGCTTTGCGGAATATTTATGGGAAGCCCGGCGTCCCCGCCGCGCCGGAGCTGGAAAAGGCTTTTCTTGCGGACGAAAAAACCGCCGTCTTTACCTTCCGGAATGTGCAGGGGCGGATGTTCTGCTACAACTGCCTGCCGGACATCACCGTCTGGGATGAGGAGGGGATTGTCCCTGCTGAGGGCTGCGAGCTGGAGGGGAACACTGTCCGGATGCTCCTTTCCCGTCCGGCAAAGGGACGCTGCAAGGCGGGCGGCGGCTGGGAGCAGGACCCGAAGTTCCCGCTGCCGGTGGATTTCAACACCCACCTGCCCATGCTGGCGTTCTATGAAGTTCCCCTGGAAGGCAGCGGGGAGGCGCTTCATGGCTGACAACATCCTGCTCATCACCACCGACCAGCAGCGGTTCGACACCATCCAGGCTCTGGGGAACCGCAGCATCTTTACCCCGCATCTGAATTACATGGCGGACCAGGGGACGGCGTTCACCCGCTTTTACGCCGACTGCCCCGTCTGCGTCCCCTCCCGCACCACCATCATGACGGGGCTGCGGGGCTTTGAAAGCGGCGTCGTCTCCAACGCCGGCCACGCTTCCCTGATGGCGGAGGAGACGGCCGCCCGGCGGACCCTCCCGGCTGTCCTCACGGACTGCGGCTACCAGACCTGCGCCATGGGGAAAATGCACTTTGACCCCGCCCGGGCCCATTACGGCTTCGAGGAAATGAAGCTCCCGCTGGACTATATGCGCCGGTATGACCGCTGCGCGGAGCGGGCCCGTCCCAAGCTCCACGGGGTGGGGGAGTGCGCCTTCGAGCCGGTGATTTCCACCGTGGAGGTGAAGGACAGCCTCACCGCCTGGATTACGGACGGGGCTGTGGATTTTCTGGAAACCCGGGACCCGCTGCGCCCCTTCTTCCTCTGGACCAGCTACACCAAGCCCCACCCGCCCTTTGACCCATGCCGGGATTTTTGGGACCTTTACGGCGGCATTCCTATGCCGGAGCCGGTTTTCGGGGATTGGAGCGGGGAGCTGGAGTCGCAGCCGCAGGGCTTTCTCACCGGCACCTATATCAATTCCAATGTGTACCGCTTCAGCCCGGAGCAGATTGCCGCTTCCCGCCGGGCGTACTATGCCATGATTACCCAGGTGGATTATTCCCTGGGGCGGCTGTTCGGCTGCCTGCGGGAAAACGGGCTGTTGCGGAACACCTGGGTCATCTTCACCTCCGACCACGGCGAGATGCTGGGGGATCATCACATGGCCCAGAAGAGCCTGTTTTTTGAAGGCTCCGCCCATGTTCCGCTTATCATCATGCCGCCGGCGGGCCGCGGGCTCCCGGTGGGGAAACGGGTGGACACCCTGGCGGAAATGGCCGATCTTTACCCCACCATTCTGGAAATCGCCGGCGTCCGGCCGCCGCGCCAAACCTCCGGCAGAAGCCTGCTGGGTCCTCTGGAGGAGCGGGAATTTTACGGAAGCTGCGAGGGCAGGCATTACTGCGTCATGGAAAACCGGGTGAAGCTGGTCTATACCGCCTTCGGCGGCCAGTCGCTGCTCTTCGATCTGGCGCGGGACCCCATGGAGCGGCGCGACCTTTCCGCTGATCCCGCCTATGCCAAGGTGCAGGAGCGGCTGCGGAGAAAACTGCTGGCCCATGCGGCGCAGTATCAGCCGGAGGCGCTGGAGAACGGCGCGTTCCGCACCTGGCCTGCGCCGTCTTTCCCCGGGGATTATCCCGACCGGTGGTACGGCTTCCATTATCATGATTATTCGGTGGACACCTTCCACTAACCGGCAGATTGCCGGTTATAAGCCGCCGCGGCGTGGTACCCCGCGATAAAGGGAGCAGGCGCGCGACGGGCTGCGCGCCGACGTTTGCAGTTCCCCGCTTTTCCTGCGTTTATTGTCGAATCGCCGGAGATAAGCCGCCGCGGCATAGTACCCCGCGATAAAGGGAGCAGGCGCGCGGCGGGCTGCGCGCCGACGTTTGCTGCTTTCCGCTATTACTGCGCTTTATGGGCGGATGGTCGCGGTGAGCCGCCGTGTGCATCGATAAAAAGGAGGGCATTATGCCGAACTGGAACCCCTGGCATGGCTGCCGCAAAAAGAGCGAGGGCTGCCAAAACTGCTACATGTACTTTCTGGACGCCCAGCGGGGGCGGGACGGCGCGCAGATCAGCCGGGTAAAGGCGGGGTTTGACCTTCCGGTCCGGAAGCACCGGGACGGGAGCTTTCTGGTGAAGCCGGGGAGCAGGCTTTTCGTCTGCATGACGTCGGACTTTTTTCTGGAGGAAGCCGACCCCTGGCGGCCGGAAGCCTGGGAGATGATCCGCGCCCGCCCCGATGTGTTGTTCTGCATCACCACCAAACGTCCGGAGCGGGCGGAAAAATGTCTCCCCTCCGGCTGGGGAGCGGAGGGCTGGGAAAACGTGCAGCTCAACGTGACGGCGGAAAACCAGCGGCGCGCCGACGAGCGGCTGCCTGTTCTCCTGTCGCTGCCCTTTCGCCGGAAAGGGGTGTTTGCCTCGCCGCTTCTGGAGGAAATCCGCATGGAGCGGTATCTGGCTTCCGGAAGCATCGGTTCGGTCTCTGCGGGCGGGGAGAACTACGCCGGTGCGCGGGTCTGCGACTTTGCCTGGATAGAAAGTCTGTATGCCCAGTGCCGGGAAGCGGGGGTTGGCTTCGATTTTTGGGATACCGGGGCGCTTTTCCGAAAGGACGGGCGTCTTTACCGCATTCCTTACCGTCTGCGCCGGGAGCAGGCGAGGAAGGCCGGCCTGCATCTGGACGGTGCGGAGAAGCCTTTCGTCCCGCCTGCATACCCGCCGGAAAGCGGCGGCCAGCTGCACCTCCCGGCAGGGGGGCAGGGCGCGGACATTCCATCAAGATCGGAGGAATTTCGATGAATTTTACCAAACGACTGCTGCTGATGGCGCGGAAGCACTGGGGGACTCTGGTGATTGCCGCCTGCGGCATTGTGGGGGCGGCGCTTTAAACCTTGTGACCCCGGAAATTGTCCGGCGTCTCACCGCCTCGCTGGAGATTGAGGGCGGCCTGACGGAGGGGATTCTGCTGATGTATGTCATCATCCTGGTGGCGGCATACCTCCTGCGGGCAGTCTGCCGCTTTATCAGCATGGCCATCAGCCACCTGGCCGCCTGGCGGTTTGTGCCGGAGCTGACCCTTACTGTCTACGACAAGCTCCAGTCCCTTTCCCTGCGCTACTACCAGGACAAGCAGACGGGCGAGCTCATGAGCCGGATGGTCAACGACACCCGCCAGATTGAGCTGCTGGTAGCCCACGCTTTGCCGGACCTTGCCAGCAATCTGCTGGTGGTGCTGAGCGTGGCGGTGATGCTTTTTGTCATCAACCCGACCCTTGCCCTCCTCACCCTGATCCCGGTGCCCTTCGTCATTGGGGTGAGCACCCTTTTTTCCAAAAAGGTGGCGCCCATGTTCCAGATTAACCAGCGGGTTCTGGGCCGTCTAAACGGCATTTTGCAGGACAATCTTTCCGGCATGAAGGAAATCCAGACCTTCGCGCAGGAGCAGGCGGAGCACGACAAAATGGTGGAGGAATGCAAGCTCTATTCCCGCGTGAACATCCGGGCCAATTTCGCCGCCGCCCTTTACCATCCCGGCGTGGAATTTCTCACCTCCCTGGGGACGGTGATTGTAGTCGGCCTGGGCGGCTGGATGGCGCTGCGGGGGGATATGGCGGTTTCCGATGTGGTGGGATTTGTCATGTATCTGAGCCTTTTTTACCAGCCGCTGGCGGTGCTGGCAAGGCTGGTGGAGGACGTCCAGACGACCTATGCCGGGGCGGTCCGGGTGTTTGAGGTGCTGGACGCCGAGTCGGACGTCAAGGAAGCCCCGGACGCAAAAGAGCTGAAAAGCTGCCGGGGGGAGGTTTCCTTTGACCATGTGACCTTCCATTACAACCCGGAGGAGCCGGTGCTGGAGGACGTCTCCTTTACGGCGCGCCCCGGCCAGACGGTGGCCATCGTCGGGCCCACCGGCGTGGGCAAAACGACGATTCTTTCCCTGCTGGAGCGGTTTTACGACCCGATTTCCGGTTCCGTGAAGCTGGACGGCCGGGACATCCGGGGCCTTACCCTCCATTCTCTGCGCAATCAGATTTCCATGGTCCTTCAGGACACCTTCCTCTTTAACGGCACCATTGCGGAAAACATTGCCTACGGCATGCCGGCGGCTTCCCGGGAAGAAGTGGAAAAAGCCGCTCAGGCGGCTTATGCCGACGGGTTTATCCGGGCCATGCCGGAGGGCTATGATACGGTGGTAGGGGAGCGCGGCGTCCGCCTTTCCGGCGGCCAGAAGCAGCGCATTGCCATCGCGCGGGCAATCCTGCGCAATACGCCCGTTCTGGTGCTGGATGAAGCGACCTCCGCCGTGGACAACGAAACCGAGGCGGAGATTCAAAAGGCCATTGACAGCCTGTCCGGCACCCGCACCATCCTGGTCATCGCCCACCGGCTCTCCACCGTCCGCCGCGCGGACCAGATTCTGGTGCTGGAGGAAGGAAAGATTGTAGAACGCGGGACCCACGAGGAGCTGCTGGGCATAAACGGCGCTTACGCCGCCCTCTGCCGTGCGGCGGATGCCTTCCGGGGGTGAGCAGGCAGACGGTTTCCAAATGGGAAACCGATGAAACCCTGCCGGACATCCGACAGTCCAAGCGTCTGGCGGTTCTTTACCGGCTGACGCTGGACGAGCTGGTCGAATTTGACGTGAATGTAAAGGAATTGGAGCAGGTTGTGCGGAATACCAGCGAAGAGACGCAGCAGAAGGTGGATTGGACGAAGCTGTGGGCGGAAAAGTACCCGGTTCTGGCTTCTTACAGGCAGCAGGTTGATACCGGTGAGTACTCGCTTCAGCTGGAGAGGCTGCTCCGCAAGCTGAGCGCGGATTACGGTTACAGCGACCTGGATTCATTTTTGGTGCTGAAGGATATTCTGGCGCAGCTGTGGAATGGGAAGAAGTCCGGCCCAAAATAGGATAAGAGAAAGGCGGTATGCCCCGAAAAAGGGTGACATACCGCCTTTTTTGCTGTCTATTGCTCCTCCGCCGCGTCTTTTTGGGGGGATTCTTCCTCTTTGGGAATGGGCGTCAGAACGATGCGGCCTTCCTCCAGATGGGTGAGCATTGTCTCCCGCCCGGTTACGCCCAGCGCGTCCAGATATTCCCGCGGAAGCTGCACCCGCCCGGTGCGGTCCACAACGGTGCGCTCCTCGACCTCCGGCTCTTCCGTTTCTTCCTCGCCGCCGATGCGTCCCAGATTATCCAGCGAGAGCTTCCGCCGGACAAATTCGCTGCTGGTCCGCCCGTCCCGGATCATCACCGCCCGGCTGACAAAGGAGGACACCAGTCGGTCGTGGGTGACGATGACGATGGTGATCCCCAGCTGGCGGTTCAGCTGCTGGAAAAGCTGGAGCAGTTCCTTGGTGGTTTTGGAGTCCACCGCTCCGGTCGGTTCATCGGCCAGCAGCAGGCGCGGGTTGTTGGCCAGCGCGATGGCGATGGCAACCCGCTGCTGCTCGCCGCCGGAAAGCTCGGTAAGGCGGCTTTTTTTTCGGTGGGAAAGCCCCACCAGGGAAAGAAGCGCGCCCGCGCGCTCCCGGACGTTCCGGCAGGGGATCGGGTTCCCGTCCGGTCCGGGGAGGGGCGGCATTTTGGCAGGGTCTGCTCCGCTGATGGAAAGGGGGAGTTCCACGTTCTGCTGTGCCGTCAGATAGGGGATGAGGTTGCGGGCGGGGTTCTGCCACACAAACCCCACGGTAGTGCGCCGGTATTCCATCATCTGCCGGGAATTGAAGGCCAGCAGGTTTTTCCCGTCCACAAAGAGCTTGCCGGCGCTGGGCGTGTCCAGGCCCCCCAGCATATTGAGCAGGGTGGATTTTCCCGAGCCGGAGTTGCCGATGATGGCCATCAGCTCCCCGTCCTCTACGGTGAGGTCCAGCCCCTGAAGGGCCACCACCTCAATTTCACCGGTTTTGTAAATCTTCACCAGGTTTTCACAGGAAATCATTGGGCCGTCCCTCCTTCCGTTCCCCCGGTCAGTATCCCGTCCTCCAGGGTGAACACCTGGTCGGCCAGCTGCATCAGGTCCGGGTCGTGGGTGGTCATGACGATGGTGGCGCCCTGCTCTTCGATGAGCTTTTTGAACACGGCGATCACCTGGAGGCCCATGGTGGAATCCAGCTGGGCGGTGGGTTCATCGGCGAAAATAACCGCCGGGCGGTGGGCGATGGCGCGGGCGATTGCCACCCGCTGCTGCTCGCCGCCGGACATTTCCTGGGGAAGATGCCCCGCGCGCTTGGAAAGCCCGACGTAATCGAGGCATTCCAGCGCCCGCTCCCGTCTCCCTGCGGCGGGAAATCCCGCCACCCGCAGGCCGAACTCCACATTTTCATATGCAGTCATGGACCCCATCAGCGCCACCGACTGGAAAACAAAGCCGATCCGCGTGCGGCGCAGCTTGTCTCTGGCCCGTTCCGGCAGGGCGGTGAGCTCCTGCCCCTCGAAAAAGATGCGTCCGGAGGTGGGACGGTCCAGCGAGCCCAGCAGGTTGATGAGCGTTGTCTTTCCGGAGCCGGATTTGCCGTTTAAGAGGCTCAGGCACCGGGGCCGGACCTCCAGCGTCACGTCCCGCAGCGCCTGCACCTCCCCCGCGGAGGAGGAAAAGGTGCGGCAAAGCCCTTCGGTTTTGATAATTGCTTGTGTCTGTTCCATTCTGGTTCCTCCTCCGTCAATCTTCGCCCAGTTTGAGGGCTTCGCCGGCGTGGAGCCTGAATACCGTCCGCCCCAGCACCAGCGCTCCGATGAGCAGCATTGCCGCGGCGATGCCGATGGTCCGCCAGTAGTCCTCCGGGAATGCCACAACGGTGAAAGGAAGTATCTGCTCCGTCGCGTCTACGTTGCACTCCAATATGGGGGCGAACAGCACGGCTGTCAGCGTCCCAAGCCCCAGCCCCGCCAGGATGGACGCCGCCGAAACCAGCAGCTGCTCCCATAAGAGCACCATCACCACCGAAAGGCGTCCCAGGCCCATGGAGCGCAGGATTCCGAACTGGAGCATCCGTTCCCGGATTGCCATCACCCAGTAAATGAAGAATCCGACCATAGTGATGAGCATCGTCACAACGAAGGACAGCGTAAAGAATCCGTTGATTCCCTGGGTCAGGGGATCGTTTTTCATGTTGGTGATTTCCGTGGTGGTATCCTTGAGGCTGGTGATGGAAACCCCCATTTCGGTAAGCTCGTCATAGAGCTCCGCGGAGGTGGCGCCATCCGCCTTTTTCAGCCAGATTTGATAAGGCTCCAGCTTTGTTTCCTGCTGAAGATAGACAAGGTTTGCCACCGCCAGATACGGCGTGCTTTTGTCCATGGGGTTGTAGGAGGGGAAGTAATCGATTCCCGCGTACACAATGAACTGAACCGTGCTCTGGTTGTCCCCAATGGAGAGGAACACCGTGTCCCCCGGCGTGAGGGAAAGCTCCTCCATCAGCGAATTGGACAGCAGCAGCGCCCGCGGCTCGTCGGCCATCAGGTTCAGGTATTCATTGATATGGTAGGGGAGGAGCCCGTTTTTCATCCAGCAGGTATTGCCGAATTCGTTGGGCACAATCCCCATCAGGGTGATTTTTCCCGCCTTCTGGGAACTGGCGGACAGAGAAACATCCTTTTTCGTCAGCACCCGCGCGGCGCTCTGCACGGTTTCCATATTTTCATACTTGGAGAACTGCGGCTCCGTGTAGTAAACCGTTTCTTCGGAAGAAACAGCCGTGGTCATCCCTGTGCTCCCGGAAGAGGAGGAGCCGCCGGTGGAGGGCCATTCCTCCTGGAGCACAACGTCGGCCCCGATGCTGTAGCGAATGCGGTCCTCGTCGTTTTGATTGAGGGTCCGGACGGTGACGGCGTTAAAAATGCCCATGGAGACGGTGAAAATGAGAAAGAGGGAAATGACCTGGTTTTTCCGGCTGCCCCGGGAGGTGTTGAGCAGGGAAAGGTACAGCACCGGCCCCCAGAACCGCCGCCCCGCCACATAAATGAGCTTGACAACCAGCGGGAATATCCGCAGGAACAGCAGCGTTCCGCCCAGGATGAAGAGGGTGGAGCTCAGATACATGGTAAAGTCGATGGGAATATCCGACGCAGCCACGCCGGTTTCCCGGATGGTGCGGAGGCGGTTTTGGAAATTGTAAAGCCCGTAAAGGGAGACCGCCAGGCAGATAATATCCAGAAAGAGCTTCTGCCACAGGGGGGAGCCGGCCTTGCCCGTCTTTTTGCGCTTGAACGAAACGATGGAGGTTTCGCCGGTGGAAGCGGTTGCCGCCAGCATGGTCACCACCAGGACAGCCGCCGTGATGCACCCGTAAGCCAGCGCCTGCCAGGTGAGGGAAACCTCCAGCGCCCGCCGGTTGACAAATTCCATAAACCCGTTGGAGGCGCCGATGATCCGGCAGAACAGCAGGCTGAGCAGCGGCCCCAGCAGCAGCGCCGCCAGGGAAAGCACCGCGGATTGGGCGGTATAGACCCCCGAAACCTGTCCTTTGGATGCGCCGCGGCTCCGCAGCACGGCGATTTCGTTTTTCTCATGCCCCAAAATCAGCCGGGAGACCATCAGCACATAAAACAGCAGCATCAGCAGAATGGGAATTTCAATGATCCACAGCGTTGCGGTCAGCTCTTCCCGCCGGACGGCGTACTCCTCCAGAATGGAGGCGAAGGACACGCGGAGGGAAGGGGAGAAGTTCTGCCGGTCGCTGTACCGCGTCACCAGTTCCGAGATGGCGGCGCAGTTTTCCGGCGTGATGCTGCGGTAGTCCAGTGCGGCGGCCCATTGAGCATGGTCAAAGAGAGGGTCGTCCCCCTGGGCGAAAAGCTCGTGAAACAGCCCGGGGTCCATCATGATTGTCTCGGAAAAACTGTTCCACGGCATGACCCAGAACAGGCTCCCCCTGTCCTTCATCCGGAAAACGCCGGTGATCCGGACAGTCGCTTTCAGGGTGTAAACAGCCTGCCCGCCGTTATAATCATACTCATACAGCTCATAAACGGACCCCATGGAGCATCCCAGCCGGTAGGCGGCTTCTTCGCTGACTGCCGCTTCGATGACGCCGTCGGTCATGGAAGCGGACGGAATCGATCCGTCCAGCAGCTCCACATTGTCAAACAGGCCCGTGCAGGCGCCCAGAGCGCCGGTTTCCGAGTTTTTGCGGATATCCTCCTGCGCGGTGCCTTCCCGCGCAATGCGCAGGTTGTTCGCCGACAAAAAGAGGGAACTGGTCTCCAGCGGCAGCCTGGTTTCCTCCAAAAGGGTGTGAAACTGGCTGTCGTAAGTTTGGAATACCTCTTCGTTCTGGGCGCGGTTGTCTCCCCGGTACAGGTCTGTTTCCGCCAGGATGCGGCCGGGATAGACGTTTTGCTCGGTCTGGACCTGCTCCAGGTCCTTCAGCAGCATCCGGCTCAGGATGGCGTGGCTGTAGACCGGCATGCTGCACACAATGGCCACCGCCATGAGGTATCCGGCCAGCAGGCTCGCCGCCAGCCACCGGTTTTGGCGCATTTTGCGCAGGGCGAATTGAAACATACCGGACGCCCCCTTATTTGATGATGACTTCTTCACCTTCCTCAAGGCCGCTCACAACCTCGATTTCGGTGACGGTTTTGATTCCGGTTTCAATAACCCGTTCCTTTTTCACGCCGTCCTCCAGCACCTGCACATAGGATTCCCCCGAGTAAAGGGAAACCACGTTGCGCGGAAGGATGAGCACATCCTGCTTTTCTTCCCGGATGAGTTCCACCGTGACCGATTCTCCCAGCAGGTCCCCCTCCGGCAGCGGATTGGTAATCTCCACGCGGACGAAGGGCTCGCCCTTTTCCATGGCGAGGGAAGGGGAGTCAGCCGAGGTCATAACGACTTTTCCGGCATACTCCGTCTTATCCAGCGTGACCACCACGTCCTTGCCCAGCTGGAAATCCGATACATTGTCGCCGGTGCATTCGATTTGGAGGGAAGTGGGGTCCACAATGCGCATCAGCGTGCTCCGCGCGGCGACATATTCCCCGATTCCGGGGCTGCTGATATAGGAAACCACCCCGTCAATCGGGGCGTAAATGCACTGCTTTTCCAGTTCGGTCTGCATTTCATCCAGCTGGATTTTCTGCAGCTCATAATCGATTTCCGCAAGGCGGATGGAATCAGCCGTAGCGCCCTCGGCGGCCCGCGCGATGTCCAGAGCGATCTGGGCGCGTTCCACCGCCAGCTTCTGCTTCTGAATCTCGCTTTCCAGCTCGTCGGTGTCGAGTCTCGCCAGCATCTGGCCCGCGGTGACGGTGTCTCCGGCTTTGACGGTGATTTCACTCAGGTAGCCGGAGCGTTTCTCAAAGGACATGTCGTAGGTGCTGGTGGAGATAAAGGTCCCCGATACGGTGACGCTGTCGACAATTGTGCCGCGTTCCACGGTTGTCGTGGTGTATGTAACGGCGGCGGGTTCCTTGAGAGGCGGCGCGAGGGCTTCCTCCTCTTCCGGGAAAAGGCTGCATCCGGAGAGGGAAAAGACCGCTGCGGACATCAGCAGGGCGGCTGCTTTCTGGTTCCATTTCATGAAAATCACCTGTTCTTTTTTGTGAGTTTTAAGAAAGATTAACACTGTCCCTTAAGTATTACATATTTATTCGGGGAAAACAAGCTGTTTTTTTCACAAATTATACCGCTGCGAATGGGAGATTCCGACAAAAAGACTTGCGGCAGCGGGGCAAAATCTGCTATAATGAGTAAAAAGAAAGGAGGAGGGCCTA
>DVFM01000006.1 GCA_018713245.1 Candidatus Merdivicinus intestinavium | reverse complement strand
CCGCACTGCCAGGTGCGTCCCAGGCAGTCGGCCAGATGGAAGTCGAGCTTCGGGCCGTAGAAGGCGCCGTCGCCCTCGTTGATGGTGTATTCCTTGCCCATGCCGGTGATGGCCTCTTTCAGAATCTCCTGGTTGCGCTCCCACTGCTCCACGGTGCCGATGTGGTCCTCGGGCATGGTGGACAGCTCGATGGTGTAGCTCAAGTTGAAGGTGGAGTACACCTCGTCAAAGAGACGGACCGTCTCCTGAATGACGTCCTTGAGCTGGTCGGGGGTCATGAAGATGTGGGCGTCGTCCTGGTTGAAGCAGCGCACCCGGAACAGGCCGTGCAGCGCGCCGGAAAGCTCGTGGCGGTGGACCAGGCCGATCTCGCCCACCCGCAGGGGCAGCTCCCGGTAGGAGTGGGGCTCGCTGGCATAGACCATCATGCCGCCGGGGCAGTTCATGGGCTTGATTGCGTAGTCCTCCCCGTCGATCACGGTGGTGTACATGTTCTCCTTATAGTGGTCCCAGTGGCCGGAGCGCTCCCACAGCTGGCGGTTGAGGATGACGGGGGTGGAAATTTCCACATAACCGTATTTTTTATGGATCTTGCGCCAGTAGTCCAGCAGGGTGTTTTTGAGCACCATGCCCTTGGGCAGGAAGAAGGGGAAGCCGGGGCCCTCGTCCCGGAGCATAAAGAGGCCGAGTTCGCGGCCCAGTTTGCGGTGGTCGCGCTTTTTGGCTTCTTCCAGCATTTGCAGATGTTCCTCCAGCTGGGCCGCTTTGGGGAAGGAGATGCCGTAAACCCGGCAGAGCTGGCGGTTCTTGGAATCGCCGCGCCAGTAAGCGCCGGTGGTGGTGGTGAGCTTGAAGGCTTTGACGGCGCTCATGTCCATCAGGTGCGGGCCGGCGCAGAGCTCGGTGAACTCGCCCTGCTTGTAGAAGGAAATTTCATCCCCCTGCTCGGCGTGCTCGGCGATGAGCTCCACCTTGTAAGGCTCGCCTTTTTCCTCCATGAGCCTGGTCGCCTCGGCGGGGGAGAGGGCAAACCGCTCGATGGCGGGCTTCTCCTTGACGATCTTCTTCATCTCGGCTTCCAGGGCGGAAAGGTCCTCGGGGGTGAAGGGCTTTTCGGCGTCGAAGTCGTAGTAGAAGCCGTTTTCGATGGCGGGGCCGATGGCGAGCTTCACGTCGGGGAACAGGCGCTTCACAGCCTGGGCGAGGATGTGAGAGGTGGTGTGCCAGAAGGTCTTTCTGCCGTCGGGGTCGTCAAAGGTGAGGATTTCCAGGGAAGCGTCGCCGTCCATGACGGTGCGCAGGTCTTTCACTTCGCCGTTGATTCTGCAGCAGCAGGCGGCCCGGTAAAGGCCCATGCTCAGGTCCTTGCAGACGTCCGCCGCAGAAATTGGCGCGTCGTAGTTTTTGACGCTGCCGTCTTTCAGAGTAATGTTCAGCATATCTCTCTTCCTTTCTTGACTGTAGAAAAACAATATCCGGTTTCAAGCCTCCGCAGTTCCCGATTTCCCACCGCGGAGGCAGCCGGTTCGCTCCCCCTCCCCTTCCGGGAAGGCGGCCAGCCAGGCGCTGCGGGTAATCCCATACAGAGCGCAGTCCTGAAAGCCCAGAGAACAGCGGTATTTTTGCGGGGCTTCCCCCTCTTTTTTCATCCCGGCCTTCTCCATAACCCGGCCGGAGGCGGGGTTTTGCAGGGAGTGGTAAGCCTCGGCCCGGTTAAAGCCTGCCTCCCGGAAGGCGAATCCCAGCACAGCCCGGAGGGCTTCGGCGGCGTATCCCTTCCCCCGCCAGCTCCGGCCGATGCAGTAGGCGGGTTCGCAGACCAGGTCCCACTCGCTGACGGTGAAAAGGCTCAAAATCCCCGCCGGCTTCCCCGTTTCCCGGGGGACAATGGCCCAGCGGTAGAAATCCGGGCACTCATACCCGCTCAGAAGCTCCTCTAAAAAGAGACGCGCTTCTTCCACCGAGGAATAGGAGGCCCACCGCATGAATTTCGCCGCTTCCGGGTCGCAGAGCCAGCCCTGAAACATAGCTTCTTCGTCCCCCGGCCGAAAGCGGCGGAGCAGCAGCCGCTCCGTATGGAGGGGAATAGTCCCCTTGTGATGCAGGCGGTATTCCACAGCCGCGCCTCCTTTCCAAACAAAAACCGCTTCATCCCCGTCAAAACAGGGATGAAGCGGCATGCTCCACGGTTCCACCCAAATTACAGCCCAAACAGGCTGTCGCTCGTCGGCAGGATAACGGCTGCCAGCCGTTGCGGTTCTCCGCACCCTCCCAGGCGGTATCGGAAAGTCCTGCTTCCGGGAACGCTTGCAGCCGGCGGCGTTCCTCTCTGGACGGAAGATGGGGCGGACAATCCGCTTCCTGTTCAGCAGTTTTGAGGTCTATAGGCTTATTGTAGCACCGCAAAACCCTTCTGTCAAGAGGGCCGCCGCATTTTCTCCCTGCCGGCGCGGTCCCGCCGCCCCCAAAAAGCGAGCAGCAGCGCGCAGGCCGTCAAAACCGCCAGGGTGACCAGGCTGCCCCACACGCCGGCGCGGCCGCCGGAGAGCAGGCCCGGGCCGTCCAGGGAGATCTCCGTCAGGAAAGGATAGTCCCCCGCGGGCGTGCAGCTCAATAGAAAGCCCGTCAGGAAATCCCAGGCGAAGCAGGCCGCCGCGGGAGCCAGCGCGCTCCTGGAACGCAGGCGAAGCATTGAAAGCACCGCTCCCATGGCGATCAGGTTCAGGATTGCCGCCGGCCCGTACTGCCACAGCGGGAAATGCAGCAGCAGATAGGCCCCTGCCGCCGCAGGCGCCGCTGCCCGCGCGGAGAACCTCTGCTCCAGCACGGTGAACAGCAGCCCGTCGCAGAGCAGCGCCTGGGTCACCGCCCCGCAGGCCAGCGCCGCAATCCAGATTCCCAAATCCTCCGCCTGGAACTGATGCCGGACAAACCGCAGGGCCCCCGCCGCTTTCAGAGCGCCCAGCACCGCGCAGGCGGAAAGCAGCCCCATCCCCGCCCCCATCAGCAGGCTGTCGGAACGGGGGCGCGCAGAGACGCCGGGAGTTTCCCGGCCGGCGGCGGTGAACCTTGCAATGAGAAGGGTCACCGCCCCGGTGGCCAGCATGGGAACCGCCTCCCTGCAAAGCCGGGTCCAGGCGCGGCTCCCCGTCAGGAAAGCCGCCGTGTCTCCCAGCGGAATGGCCGCCAGAACAAAGATTGCCCACAGAAGCAGAAATCCGACGCATTTCGCGCCGAAGGAAACAGCAGATTTCATCGCGTTCACATCCTTTTCTGATAAGGGAACGGGCGGCGCGGCCGGTTCCCTTCAACAGGATGCAAAGAAATTCGCAGGAAGGCGTAGAAAAGTTCAAAAATGTGTGGTATGATAAAAACATGTCGAAAATCGGAGGATATGCGGGATGTACCACGTTTTTTTGGATTTTGAGATGAACCCCATCGCGGCGGACCAGCGGCACTTTGACGACCCGGTGCGCCATGAAATTATTGAAATCGGCGCGGTGAAGCTGGACGAAAACTATCAGCTCACCGACCGCTACGACCGGTTTGTCCGGCCGGAACGGAACAACATTACGAAAAAAATCACCAGCCTCACCGGCATCACCCAGGCGGACGTGGAAAACGCCCCCATTCTGGCCGACGCTTTGGAGGATTTCGCCGCCTGGATCGGGGAAGGGCCGGTGCGGATCTACTCCTGGAGCATCAGCGATTTCAACCAGCTCTACGGGGAATGCGACCTGAAGGAGCTGGACGTTCCCCGCCAGTTCCGGCGCTGGATGGATTTCCAGCGGGTGTATACCCGGCTGGTGGGCCTTTCCCGGCGGTCCAACCTCTCCCTGCAGAACGCCATCGGCTCGGTGGAGCAGTCCTTTGAGGGCCGTCAGCACCGGGCGGTGGACGACGCGGAGATGTCCGCTTCGCTGCTGACGCTGGTCAAGGACAAGGAGGCGTTCGCCGAACGCACCCGGATCATCCAGGAGGTCTTTAAGCCCGCTACGTCAAGCGGAACCGGCTCCACGCTGGGGGACCTGTTTGCCGACGCATTCGCCAAACTGAAGTAAAATCCTGCCGGAAAGGGAAGGGGCAGCCGCAAAACGGCTGCCTCA
Source organism: Candidatus Merdivicinus intestinavium (assembly GCA_018713245.1). Lineage (GTDB taxonomy): Bacteria > Bacillota > Clostridia > Oscillospirales > Ruminococcaceae > Merdivicinus > Merdivicinus intestinavium. The sequence goes on along the minus strand of DVFM01000006.1, from coordinate 29,063 downwards.
TTTTTTTGCCGGAAAACCGCGTCATTCCTGCAGGAATCCCAGGACCGACCGCTGGGCCCGTCCCGGAATCAGGCGGGAACCATCCGTGTAGCCCTCCTCCCGGCCGTCCAATTCCCGGATGAGGAGGCTGCGGAGGGCGTCAACCCGCTCCCGGCAGGCGGGATCACGGACCCTGTCGTGCAGTTCCTGCGGGTCCTGCTCCAAATCAAAATACTGCTCCCGGCCGCTTTCCTCAAACCAGCAGTATTTGTCCGTTTTGGTCACAATGTAATGGTTGCCGATATCCCCGCCGCTGTGTTCGCCGTGGAGATACTCCCGCCCGTTGGGGCGCAGCATGGAAACTCCGTCCGCGCATTCCGGCGTCTCCGCCCCGGCCAGCTCCAGGAAGGTGGGGAGCACATCCCGCAGCTCCACCAGGTTCTCCTGCCGTCCCCGCAGCCCTGCGTTGTACAGGATCATGGGGATGCGGATGCTCCCCTGGTAAGGCTGAATTTTCCGGTAGGTGTGATGGTCCCCCAGCAGTTCCCCGTGGTCGGAGCAGAAGAGGATGACCGTGTCTTCCATGAGGTTTTCCTCCGTCAGCGCCATCAGGAGCCGCCCGATCTGATTGTCCACATGGGAAATACAGGCGTAGTACCCAATCTGGGCCTGCCGCATCAGTTCCGGGTCGATGGGGCCGGTGTCGGAGTTGATGATGCGCCCGTATTGGTTCAGACGCTCCCTGTCCGCCCAGTCGCCCACGGGGGGCGGCGTCAATTCCCGGTCCCGGTACAGGTCGAAAAAGCACTGGGGCGCGTCAAAGGGCGGGTGGGGCCGCACAAAGGAGGCCATCAGGAAAAAGGGCCTGGAACGGTCCCGGCTGTGGAGGAAGTCGATGGCCCGGTCGGCGACCCAGTTGGTGGGGTGGTATTTTTCCTCATAGGGCCAGGGGCGCGCCACCCAGGAATTCACGTCGATTCCGGTGTCCGTCAAATCCCGGTCAAACCCCAGCTCGCTTTTGAGCCAGCGGAAATAATCGTCCGCCACCGCCTGATGCTCATAAAAGGGGATGTCCGCCCGGCGGTAGCTGCCCAGGTAGCCGTCGTGCAGCTCAATGTGGTGAAAGCCCATCAGGCTGCGCGGGGGATGGACATGCATTTTCCCCACGCATTTGGCGTAGTACCCGGCCTTTGCCAGCTCGCCCGGCAGCGTCACCGGATACTCCCAGGTCACGCGGTCGCGGTATCCCACCCGCCCGTGATGCTCCGGGGAAAGCCCCGTCAGCAGCCCGCACCGGGCGGCGATGCAGGAGGGAACCGCCGTGTAGGCGTTGGGAAACCAGGCCCCCTTGGAAGCCAGGTGGTCCAGATGCGGCGTTTTGACGTCGGGATGCCCGGCAATTCCCAGGCAGTCCCCCCGCATCTGGTCGGTCATCAGCAAAAGGATATTCGGCTGTTTTCGGTTGTTCGCTGCCATCATTCCGCACCTGCCCCCGTCTGATTCCGGGAGGAATTCCCGCTTTCCGGAAATCCTTCCCGCCGTATTTTTTCCCCAAGCTCCAGCAGAATTTTCGCGTGGTTGGGGTGGATGGAGCCGTCCGCCATGGGGCCCACATTCAGCAGAAGGTTGCAGTTGTGCTCCGCCGCATGGCCCAGCAGCTGGTAAAGCTCCTCCACGCTGCGGTTTTCGCACAGGGGGTTGTATCCCCAGCATCCCCGCTGGACCGTGGAGCAGACCTCGTTGTGCTTGTTCCGGTTCCCCTCAAAGCCCCGCCGGGCGCGTTCCGCTCCGGCGTCCCCAAAGCGCGGCCGGATGCTTTCCGCCATGTCGTGGAAGCTGTTTTCCGGGGAGGCGAAGTCCTCCGTGCCGGTGGCCCCCTGCTTCCAGGAAATCAGGACGTCCGGATGCCTGGCGCGCAGGCGCGCGTAAATGTCCTCAATGGGGATGTATTCCTCCCCCATGGCGTACCACGCCCCGATCAGGTCCAGCCAGATGCCGGTAATCTTGTAATTGGAAAGCAGCTCGTCCATCACCTGCTCGATATAATCGAGATAATGCCGGAAATCCTCTTTTTTCCGGTACAGATAGCGGGGCTCCGGCGTTTCGTAATCCGGGCGGGCGTTTTCATAGACGCTCCGGTCCACAAAATACGGGTGGCGCCAGTTGAGCATGAAGGTGTAGTAAGCGAAAAAGCCCAGGCCCTTCCGGTCGCAGGCCTCGCTGAGCTCTTTGACCAGGTCCCGCCCCGCGGCGGCGTTTTTGCTGTTGAACGGCTCGGCTTTGGAATCCCACAGGCAGAAGCCCTCGTGGTGGCAGGTGGTCAGGTTGATGTACTTCATGCCGGCTTTCAGCGCAAGGTCGGTAATATAATCGGCGTCGAAGTTGTGGGCCGTAAACTGGTCCGCCAGCTTCTCATATTCCGACACGGGGATTTTCTCGTAAAACTGCACCCATTCCTGCCGGTGGAGCAGGGAGTACAGGCCGTAGTGCAGAAACAGCCCGTATCTCGCGTCCCGGAACCAGGCGAGCTTCGCCTTTTTCGGGTCCGTTTTCCAGATTTCCTCATACTCTTTCAGGTATTTGGGACATTCGCTCATGTGGGTTCCTCCTTTTTTCAGAGAAATCGCATATCCGGCCAACCCGGACTGCGGCCGCTTTCAAAATGCAGGCTCGCTTTTATTATATTCGATTCTGTCTGCAATTTCAATGGAAAACAAAAGATTTATGTGAGAAAATCATTTTATATTGACAAATCTCGCCTCCCGGCAGCGCCGGCTCCCGGTACAAAAACCGGCAAAACAGAAAACGCCCGTTCCTTTCGGAAACGGGCGCAGCGCGCGGCATGGAATCCCCTGTCCGGCGGCCCGCGGGGGCCGGGGGAAGGGGCCGCTTTTTTGGCGGAAGATCTTGCAATTTGGAAAGAATTGGAGTATAATAGCGTAGTAAGTCCCCCCCTTTTTCCTTGCAAGCGCAAACGGAGGGCCTTACTGCGGAAATAGCAAAGATACGGTGCCGAAGCGGATCTCGTCCATCCGCTCCGGCTGCATAAAGTGAACGCGGCACCATATGCAACAGCAAGGCTGCACCGCCTTTTCATTGTACAACATTTGAACGTGTTTTGCAAGAGAAGGTTCGCCGGCCGGGAATTCAGATCGGTTGATCCAATGCGGCATGTGGAGCGATTCACATGCCGTGTTTTGCTGTTTCCGGCAGGCGCGAGGGAATCCGGCTCCGCCGGAGCGCGGGTTCCCGCCCATCGCGCCGTTCCGGAACCTGAAGCGCCCCCGTCCTTTCGGCGGGGGCGCTTGCTTTTCTCTGTTTCAGTTTTTGCCGCCCGGGAGCTTTTTCCGGACGAAATCCCGCAGCGCCGGCCAGTTCACCGCCAGCTCCAGCCAGCAGACCACCCCGAACAAGGTCATCGCCTGAATGCGGTATGTAAACCAGTAGTGAATCTGGCTGTGGTTTGCCATGACCAAAAACCAGGCGTAGGGAAAGGCCGCCACCGCCAGTATCATCGCCCCGCAGGCCAGCCGTTTGGCCGGCATCCGGAAAATGAGCGCCAGCAGCAGCCAGATTCCCAGCAGCACGCCCAGCAGCAGCAAAAGCCGCTTGCCGGGGTCCAGAAACATCCGGTCAAAATTCTCGGAAATTGCCTCTCCCCGGTCCACAGGGTAATCCTCGCTTCCGGACACCCGGAAGAAAATCTGGGAAGCCGCCTCCGCGAAAACATTCCTTTGCAGCACCAGCGAGCCCACCGCCCATTTGGCGACCCAGCAGCCCCCGTACCCGATCCCCCAGGCGAGGGAGGGGAAAAAGAGGAGCTTCACGCTGGAAAGGAAGCGGTTCCCCGCCCGATGCGCAATTTCCAGATACAGGCAGATAATCAGCGGCATCCCCAGCGTCAGCAGCGGCGCCGTGAGCAGGTCGAAAAAATTGGTCGCCATTCCCAGCACCAGGAAAAACGAGAGGAGCTCCCGCACGGACATCCGTTCGTACCGCCGCAGCACCCACAGGCACCCCAGCAGCATCAGCACGAACACCGACATAAACTGCATGGAAAGCGGGATAATCACCGCATAGCAGGCCACCATGGAAGCGAGGAAGCCCAGCGCCGGGCGCAGCCCCATCTTCCGGTGCATCATCGAAAACACCCCGGCCAGCAGCCCGAAAAACAGCATCATATTGAGGTAGCGGATCTGTTTGTAATTGAGGAACATCAGCGCCGGCCGCAGCAGCACCTGATAGCCGTGCCAGTACCGGGAATAGCCCTCAATGTCCATGGCGGACGCCAGGGGGTTCCGGCTTTCGTCGGGGTTCAGGGCCCGGTCCAGCATCAGCCCGTCGGTGAAATTGTCCAGCTGGCAGGCGGAGGTGTCAAAGAAATACCGGGGATACTGCCCCTCCGATTCAATCACCGCCGCAGCCTGCCGCTGATTGCTTTCAATGGCGCTGTTAGGGATGGTGAACGCCGCTGCCATGGCGGCGGTAAAGACTGCTATGCACAGCAGAAAAACAACGGCGTAGCGCCCCAGATTCTTCAAATGTTCTTTCATTTCCGCGTCCTTCTCAATTCTTGTCCTGGTCCCGCATCCAGATGTTCATCAGGACCTCATACATCTGCCGGTCTTTCTTGACCACCACATCCAAAATGACGCCCACCAGGAAGGAGAGCAGCGAACAGGTGGCAAACACCCCCGACACCACCAGCGTCGGGATCCGGTCCACAAGGCCGGTCCGCAGGTAGTCCACAAAGACCGGGAGAAACAGAATCAGCGTAACCGCCAGGAACACCAGCGCCGCCGCGCTGAAAAAGGCCAGCGGACGGTATTCCTTGAACAGCCGGAATATGGTTTTCAGCACCCGGAATCCGTCGGAATAGGTGTTGAGCTTGGATTCGCTTCCGTCGGGACGGTCCCGGTAGGTGACCGGGATCTCCTTGAGCAGCAGGTTCTTGTCCACCGCGTGGATGGACATTTCCGTTTCGATCTCAAATCCCCGGGACAGGACCGGGAAGCCCTTGACAAAGGTGCGGCTGAAGGCCCGGTAGCCGGTCATGATGTCGTTGATATGGGAGTGGAACAGCCAGTTGATGAGCCTGCGCACCAATACGTTCCCCAGATTGTGGAAAGGCCGCTTGTTCTCGGTAAAATACGTGGAGGAGAGCCGGTCGCCGATGACCATGTCCGCCTGGCCGGAAAGGACGTATTCCACCATCTCCCGGGCGTTTTCCGCGGGGTAGGTGTCGTCCCCGTCGATCATCAGGTAGCAGTCGGCGTCAATCTGCCGGAACATGCTGCGGACTACGTTGCCCTTGCCCTGGCGGTACTCGTTGCGGACAATGGCCCCCGCCTTTTCCGCAATTTCGGCGGTGCGGTCGGTGGAATTGTTGTTGTAAACGTAAATATCCGCTTCCGGCAGCGCCGCCTTGTAATCGGCAACCACCTTTCCCACTGTTTTTTCTTCATTGTAGCACGGAATCAGCACTGCAATTTTCGCCATCAATATTATCCCCTTTCGCCCATTCCCGCGCAGCCCGCGGCCGGCGGTTTTTCTCTGTCTGTATAGAAATCAGCTCTATTATAGCACGAAACCGTCCCATTCACAATAGCAATATCATTTTTATAGAAATATTATTTTTTTGGAAATATCCGAAATTGTTAATTGCCTATCAAACAATTTTATGATAAAATAGAGGAGTACAGTCCAAAGGACAGGATATTTTTCGGAGCATCCCGTTTCGCGGATCAGAAAATCCCGCCACGCGGCGGCAAATGACAGGAGGAATCCCCATGCTCGAACTTTATTCCGGCGGCGTTTATCTGAAGGACGGCGCAGAAATCATCCCGGCCGGCTCCGGCGCGGATCTGCCCGCCCCGGAAGAAGCCCGCGAAGCAACCATCGCCTACCAGATTATGCGGGCCCATTCCAAATCCGCGGACCCCAGGAAAATGCGGATCAAATTTGACGCCCTCATGTCCCACGACATCACCTATGTGGGCATTATCCAGACGGCCAGAGCTTCCGGTTTGCAGAAATTCCCCATTCCCTACGCCCTGACCAACTGCCACAACTCCCTGTGCGCCGTGGGCGGCACCATCAACGAGGACGACCATGTATTCGGCCTGTCCGCCGCCAAAAAATACGGCGGCATTTACGTCCCGGCCCATCAATCCGTCATCCACCAGTACGCCCGGGAAGAAATGGCCGGCTGCGGCAAAATGATCTTGGGCTCCGACAGCCACACCCGCTACGGCGCCATCGGCTGCATGGGCGTGGGCGAAGGCGGCCCGGAGCTGGTGAAACAGCTCCTTGAAAACACCTATGACGTGGACGCCCCCGAAGTGGTCCTCGTTTACCTGGAAGGCGCGCCCAAACACGGCGTCGGCCCCCACGACGTGGCCATTGCCCTCTGCGGCGCGGTGTTCAAGCAGGGCTTTGTCACCAACCGGGTGCTGGAATTTGCGGGCCCCGGCGTCAAAAATCTGTCCGCCGACTTCCGGCTGGGCATCGACGTCATGACCACCGAAACCGCCTGCCTCACCTCCATCTGGGAAACCGACGAGGTGGTGGAAAACTTCTACAAGGTCCACGGCAAACCGGAACGCTACCAGAAATTGCAGCCCGGCAAAATGGCTTACTACGACCGGATGGTGAAAATCAATCTCTCCGAAATTGAACCCATGATCGCCCTGCCCTTCCACCCCTCCAACGCAGTAACCATCCGGGAACTGCAGGCCGATCCCGCCTCCGTTCTCTCCAAGGTGGAGGAAGAGGTGAAGAAGCAGTTTGACGGACGGGTCCAGCTTCACCTGGAAGAAAAGATTGTAAACGGGAAATTCATGGTAGACCAGGGCATCATCGCCGGGTGCGCGGGCGGCCTGTATGAAAACCTGGTGGAAGCGGCTGCCATCTTAAAGGGCGGCTCCACCGGCAGCGATTACTTCTCCTTAAGCGTTTACCCCGCCTCCGTCCCGGTGAGCATGGCTGTGACGAGAAACGGCGTGGCCGCCGATCTGCTGGAAGCCGGCGCCATCATGAAAACCGCTTTCTGCGGCCCCTGCTTCGGCGCAGGCGACGTCCCTGCCAACAACGGCTTCTCCATCCGTCACACCACCCGCAACTTCCCCAACCGGGAAGGCTCCAAGCCCGGACAGGGCCAGATTTCGGCCGTAGCGCTGATGGACGCCCGCTCCATCGCCGCCACCGCCAAAAACGGCGGTATTCTCACCTCCGCTTCCGATGTGGACTACACGGTCCCCGAAATGCCTTACGAGTATGACGGCAAAATCTACAAAAAACGCTGCTACTACGGCTTCGGCAAGGCCGACCCGGACGCCCAGCTGAAACTGGGGCCCAACATCGCCGACTGGCCCAAGATGTACCCCCTCCGGGAGAACCTGCTGGTGAAGCTGGCCGCCGTCATCGACGACCCGGTCACCACCACTGACGAGCTGATCCCCTCCGGCGAGACCTCCTCCTACCGTTCCAACCCGGTGAAGCTCTCCGAGTTCGCCCTGTCCCGCCGTGTCCCCGAATATGTGGGCCGCTCCAAAGCCGCCCGGGACCTGGCCGACGCCGTCCGGAATGGGGAAATCCCCGATGAACTAGCCGCCGTCATGGACAAACTGGGCCTGCCCGCCGATACCTTAAAGGAAACCACCGTCGGCTCCGGCGTGTTCGCCAACCGCCCCGGCGACGGCTCCGCCCGGGAACAGGCGGCGTCCTGCCAGAAGGTGCTGGGCGGCGTCGCCAATATCGCCTACAGCTACGCCACCAAGCGGTACCGTTCCAACTGCATCAACTGGGGTATCCTCCCCTTCACCCTGGACGAGAACACCCCCTTTCACTACGAACCCGGCGATTTCCTGTATGTCCCCGGCATCCGGGAGGCCGTGAAAAACGGCGCGGAAACCATCCCCGGCAAGGTTGTTTCCAAAAACGGCGTCCAGGACATTACCCTCTATGTCAAGGGCCTGACCAACGATGAAAAGGCCATCATCCTGGAAGGCTGCCTGATCAACTACTACGCCGCCGGTTACGGCAAAGACTGAACGGAATCCCGCAGAAAGGACTGATTTTCATGGCTAAAATCCAAATGAAAACGCCGCTGGTAGAAATGGACGGCGACGAGATGACCCGCGTCTTGTGGAAGATGATTAAGGACACCCTCATCCTCCCCTATGTGGATTTAAAATCTGAGTATTACGACCTGGGCCTGGCCCACCGCAACGAAACCAACGACCAGGTGACTGTTGACTCCGCAAACGCCACCAAAAAATACGGCGTTGCCGTCAAGTGCGCCACTATCACCCCCAACGCCGCCCGCGTGGAAGAATATAACCTGAAGGAAATGTGGAAATCCCCCAACGGCACCATCCGCGCCATGCTGGACGGCACCGTGTTCCGGGCCCCCATCCTGGTGGAGGGCATCAACCCCTACATCCCCGGCTGGACCAAGCCCATCACCATCGCCCGTCACGCCTACGGCGATGTTTATAAGAACACCGAAATGCGGGTGGACGCCGGCTGCAAGGCGGAGCTGGTGGTGACCCATCCCGACGGCACCGAAACCCGGGAGCTGATCCACGATTTCAAGACCCCCGGCATTATCCAGGGCGTCCACAACATCGACAAATCCATTGAGAGCTTCGCCCGGGCCTGCATGAACTACGCCCTGGACCAGAAGCAGGACCTTTGGTTCGCCACCAAGGACACCATCTCCAAAAAATACGACCACCGGTTCAAGGACATTTTCGCCGAGATTTATGAGAAGGAATACAAGGAGAAATTCGAGGCCGCGGGCATCGAATACTTCTACACCCTCATTGACGACGCCGTGGCCCGCACCGTCCGTTCCAACGGCGGCTACATCTGGGCCTGCAAAAACTACGACGGCGACGTCATGTCCGACATGGTTGCCACCGCCTACGGCAGCCTGTCCATGATGACCTCCGTCCTGGTTTCTCCCGACGGCGTTTACGAGTATGAGGCCGCCCACGGCACCATCCAGCGGCATTACTACAAATACCTGAAGGGCGAGCCCACCTCCTCCAATCCCGTCGCCACGATTTTCGCCTGGTCCGGGGCCTTCCGCAAGCGCGGCGAGCTGGACGGCATTCCGGAGCTGGTAGATTACGCCGGCAAGCTGGAAAAAGCCACCCTCGGCACCATCCGGGACGGCATCATGTCCGGCGACCTGGCTGCCCTCTGCACCATCCCGGGCAAGCAGGTAGTGGGCACCGAGGCCTTCATGGCTGCCATCGGCGAACGGCTCAGCGCCCTGATGGCTTAATGCATAAAGGGGGTTTTACCTTGGCGAAAGGCAATGTCTCTTTATCTGTTGTCCGCCGGCTGCCGCGGTATCACCGCTTTTTAAAGGATTTGCTGAATGCGGGGACCGTCCGCATCTCTTCGGGCGACCTTTCCGCAAAAATGGGGCTCACGGCTTCCCAAATCCGCCAGGACCTCAACTGCTTCGGCGGCTTCGGCCAGCAGGGCTACGGCTACAATGTCAAGGACCTTTACGAAGAAATCAGCAAAATTTTGGGCCTCGGCAAGCACCGGAAGGCCATTCTCCTCGGGGCCGGGAACCTGGGGCGCGCCATCGTCCTGCACATGGACTTTTCCTCCCGGGGTTTTGAGCTGGTCGGCATTTTCGATTCCAACCCCGAGCTTGTGGGCCTGAAAGTCGGGAGCCTGGCCGTGCAGGACAGCGCCGGGCTGGAGGATTTCTGCCGGCAGCATCACCCCGACGTGGCGATTCTCTGCATCCCCAAGGAAGCGGCGAAATCCACCGCAGCCGTCCTGGTGCGCTACGGCATCCGGGGCTTCTGGAACTTCAGCCATTACGATCTTGCGCTGGACTACGACGGCGTGGCGGTGGAAAACGTCCATCTAGGCGACAGCCTTTCCACCCTCTGCTTCCGGATCAACGAGCTGGAGAAGGCGGAAAAAGAATAATCCCCGCCGCTTTCCCTGGTTTTTCCGATGGGCCTGTCACATTCATCCGCTTGTCCTCGTTACCATCATAAAGAGAGGAGGGCATTGCGATGAAAGCGAAAAGAGTAGTTTTAGGCGTTGGAGCGGCCGCTGCGGCCGTATTGGCGGGCGGCATTCTCTGGACGGTGCTTCATCCCCGGGAATCCTCCGTCCGGGAACTGACCGACAGTCTTTCCTATGCAGACGGCGAAATTACCTTTCAAATTCCCGGGGACCTGGCCCACCCGGAGAACCTGACGCTCCATGCGGCGGGCCGGGCCGAATATGACGGCGGCTTCAGCGCCAGCCTGCATTTTCTGGAGGAGGAAAACGGGAACTGGGTGCCCGGCCAGGTCTATTCCATCCCCTACGACCCGGCATACACGGCGCTTACCCTGGATATTGCGTATACGGGGCAGGAAGAAACCATCGACCTGCTGGATTATGTCAAATAACCTGCTTCGCCTCCCGGCTGCAAATCAGCCGGGAGGTTTCCATTCTTGAAAAGTTTGTTAACATTAACATTCCCTCTTGACTTCTTCCTCCGATTCTGGTATCCTAAAAGCAAGGAGTTAATCTTAGTTAACTTTATTTCAGTCAAGCAGAGGTGACCGCATTGGAACGGCAATTTGAGCAGGATCTCGCGTTTTATTGCGCGCCGGCCCTGGCCGGCATCAAACCGTCCAACCTACTTTCGTGTTCCCGGGAGACCTATCCGGACCTCCCATCCCTGGCCGCGCAGTACAACCGGGAGCTTTCCGGCGCAAAAATCCGGTTCCGCATTCTCTGCTCCTGCGGCAGGCGGCAGCTGCTTCTGGTTTACCGCTCCGACCGGCTGGAGCAGCAGCTCCGGCAGCCGGCGGTGGCCTCTCTCCTGCGGGCCCTGGGCTATCCGGTCCGGGCGGGCGCGGAGGCGATGCTCGAGTATTTGGGCGTGCGCTTCGGGCAGGGGGAGGAATTTCCCCACGAAATCGGCCTTTTCCTCGGGTATCCGGTGGAGGACGTGCTGGGATTTTTGGAGAACCAGGGAAAAAACTGCCGGTACTGCGGCCATTGGAAGGTATACGGCGACGTGGAGCAGGCCAAGCGCCGCTTCGCGCAGTACGACCGCTGCCGCAGCGCCGTGTGCCAGCGGGTCTGCCAGGGACAAACCATTGCGCGGATGTTTGCCACGGCGTAATGGAAACCGCATTCACTCACATTCAAGGAGGATTTGTATGAACAAAGCAGCAGTCATCTATTGGTCCGGCACCGGCAATACCCAGGCCATGGCGGAAGCCGTCGCCCAGGGGGCCGGCGGGGAAGCCCGCCTGTTCACGGTTTCGGAAATTTCCGCGGCAGATGCCGCCGCATACGGCGCGCTGGCGCTGGGCTGCCCGGCCATGGGGGACGAAGTCCTGGAAGAAAACGAATTTGAGCCCTTCTTCACCGAACTGGAGGGCAGCCTGAAGGGGAAAAAGGTGGCCCTGTTCGGCTCCTACGGCTGGGGCGACGGCCAGTGGATGCGGGACTGGCAGGACCGCGTCACCGCCGCCGGCGCACAGCTCTGCTGCGGCGAAGGGCTGATCCTCAACGAAACCCCCGACGATGCCGGCCTGGCTTCCTGCAGGGAACTGGGCGCGGCGCTGGCGGCGATGGAGTAACGCTGAACGAATACCGAAATCTGGGCATACAGACATCAAAAGGCGGCCTTCCGGAAGGGCCGCCTTTTTCGTGCAAAAGAATATTGCCCGCACGGCCTGCGATTGCGGGAAAGCCCTTGCAAAGGCTGTCGAAATCCGTTATAATGAGGGGGATTCCACAAAGAAATCGAGGAGGTATCTGATTCTTATGGAGCTGTCAGAAACAATCCGCAAAATGGAGCGCAGCGCCGTCCGGCTGGCAATCGGCGGGCCTGCGGAGGAAAAGGCCGGCGCATCCCGGTTCGGCGGCCGGCCGGACGTTCCGGAAGGATTTGCCTGGCCGTCCTGGCCGGGGGAGGACGGCGGAACACACCCCCTCTCCTTCCTGGCACAGTTTGACTGCGCCGCCCTGGCGCCTCTGGACCGGGAAGGGCTGCTGCCCAAAACCGGCCTCCTTTCCTTCTTCTACGACGCAGAGTCCCAGCCCTGGGGCTTCGACCCCGCCGACCGCGGCTGCGCCCGGGTGTTCTGGTTTGAGGACGCCGCCCTTTCCCCCGCCCCCTTCCCGGAAAATCTGGAGGAAGAATCCCGCTTTCCGGCCCTGGGCGTTTCCATGAGGGAGGAGCGCTCCTTCCCCGGGTGGGAGGATTTCTGCGCGGCGCAGCCCGGCGGGCAGGACGACGCCGACAGCTTCTATGAGGAACGGGCCATGCTGGGGGCGGAGGACGCCGAAAACCGCTCTCAGCTGCTGGGATGGCCGGACGTCATTCAAAACAGCATGCCGCTGGAATGCGAGCTGGTCTCCCGGGGGCATTACCTGGGCGGCCTTTGGGAGGATGTCTCCAAGGAGGAGCGCCTGGAAGCCGAAACCCGCGCCGTCGGGGAGTGGCGGCTGCTGTTCCAGCTGGATACGGTGGAAGCCCCCGGCTTCGAGCTGATGTTCGGCGACTGCGGACGGATTTATTTTTACATTCGGGAAGAGGACCTGAAAGCCCGGCGGTTTGACCGGGTGTGGCTCATCCTGCAATGCTGCTGACGGGAGGAAACGGGAATGTATATTGACAAATGGTGGGGCGATTATTTCGGCTCCACGGACGACAGCTTTGTTCTGCTGGATTATTTTGCAAAGGATGGGGCGGCGGAATACCCGCTGTCCCGGATCTTCGCCGACTTCGGGCTGTATGAGCAGATTCAGTGGGGGGACTTCCGCGCCACCGAAGAAATCGGCTTTACCGGCGAGGACGGACTGGTCCACGAAATCGACATTGTGATGGACCTGATGATGGACCTGGCCGCCGTTACCCTGGAAAGCCTGCACAGCGGCGGCGTTTCCCTCTCCGACCTGGATAAGAATTCCCTGAATTCCAAGCGCTTCGTCATCCAGCCGGACGCCGACGAGCTGGACTGCCTCATCGAAGCCCTGCTGGACTTCAGCAAATCCCCGGAGGAATACGACCTGGCGGAGCTGTGCGCCGCCGACGACCTGCGGGAGATGGCCGCCCAGTGCGCGGCCGTGGCCGGAGAACTGGAGCAGCACCGGTAAGCTGTCCCGGCGCAAACGCGAAACTTTTTTTATGGAGGTGTTACCATGCAGTTTCCCATTCAATTCATCTGTGCATCCCACGATTACGCCGACTACGGCCATCCGGTCCCCGCGCCTTACCTGCGGCGGAGCTTCCGGCTGGACAAAGCGCCTTCCGGGGCCGAAGTCCTTGTGACCGGCCTCGGATTCTACCGGATTTTCGTCAACGGCAGGGAGATCACCAAGGGCATTCTCGCCCCCTACATCAGCGCGCCGGACGATATTGTCTACTACGACCGCTACGATCTCTCCGGCCTGCTGACCGCCGGCGAAAATGTAATCGGCCTGATTCTCGGCAACGGCATGCAGAACTGTTTCGGCGGCTATGTCTGGGATTTTGACAAGGCCCGCTGGCGCGGCGCGCCCATGGCCGCTCTCCGGCTGACGGCCTCCGACCCGGACTTCACCCTGGAGACGGACACGTCCTTCAAGACCCATCCCTCCCCCATCCTTTTTGACGACCTGCGCAGCGGCGAGTATTACGACGCCCGGCTGGAAATCCCGGGCTGGTGCGCCCCCGGATTCGATGATTCCGGGTGGGCGGACGCCCTGCCCGCCACTCCGCCCAGAGGGGAGCTGCGCCTCTGCGAAGCGGAGCCCATCGTCACCTCCCGGGAGCTGAAGGCCGTCTCCATTACACCCTACCGGGACGGGTATCTTTACGATTTCGGCGTCAATACCGCCGGGCGCATCCGCCTGCGGGTGACCGGGGCCCCCGGTCAGGAAATCGACACCTCCCACTGCGAGTGGTATCACGACGGCATCCTGGACCAGAGCAACATCAACTTCGGCGTCCGGGGCGACCCCCGCGCCGTCCATGTCCAGTGCAACCGCTACATCTGCCGCGGCGGCGGGGAGGAAGTCTACGCCCCCTGCTTTGCCTATTACGGCTTCCGGTATGTCTGCGTCCGGGGCATCACTGCGGAACAGGCGACGCCGGACCTGCTCACGTATGAGGTTATGCACTCCGATTTGAAGGAGCGCGGCGGCTTTTCCTGCTCGGACGAGACGGCGAATCTCCTCCAGCTTTTTACCCGCCGCTCCACCCTGGCCAATTTCTACTACTTCCCCACCGACTGCCCCCACCGGGAAAAGAACGGCTGGACCGGCGACGCCGCCCTCTCCGCGGAGCACACCCTCTTAAACCTCAGCCCGGAAACCAGCTACCGCGAATGGCTGCGGAACATCCGGGCCGCCCAGGCGCCCTGCGGCAGCATCCCCGGCATTGTCCCCACCGGCGGATGGGGCTTCGAGTGGGGCAACGGCCCCGCCTGGGACTGCGTCCTCACCTACCTGCCCTATTTCACCTGGCGCTACCGCGGGGACCTGGAGATTGTGAAGGAAAACGCAACCGCCATCTTCCGCTACCTCCACTACCTCACCACCCGGATGGACAGCCGGGACCTGCTGGCCATCGGCCTGGGCGACTGGTGTCCCCCCGGCCGGAACGCCGACAATTATAAGCCGCCCTTAGCATTCACGGATTCCGTCATTTCCATCGACATTGCCCGCAAAGCGGCTCAGATGTTCGGCGCCATCGGCATGGACATGCAGCGGGAATTCGCGGAAAAGCTCGCCTGCCGCCTCCGGACGGCCGTCCGCCGGCGCCTGGTGGATTTCTCCACCATGACCGCCGCGGGGGCCTGCCAGACTTCCCAAGCCATGGCAATTTTCTACGATATTTTTGAAAACGGGGAAAAACCCGCCGCCTTTGCCCGGCTGCTGGAGCTCATTGAGGACCGGGACGGCCATTTCGACACCGGCATTTTGGGCGCGCGGGTCATCTTCCACGTCCTCTCCGCCTTCGACCGCGCCGACCTGGCCTATGAAATGATTACCCGGCCGGATTACCCCTCCTACGGCCACTGGATCACCCGGGGCGCCACCTGCCTGTGGGAGGACTTCCACCCCATCGGCGGCCAGGTGAACTCCATGGACCACCATTTCTTCGGGGACATCAGCAGCTGGTTTATCCAGTCCGTCGGGGGCATCGTCCTCAACCCGGAAGGCGGCGACTGCACCCATCTGAACATTGCGCCCCATTTCATCGCCAAACTGGACCACGCGGAGGCCTTCCACCTGGCCCCTGCCGGCCGCATTGAATCCGGCTGGCGCAGGGACGGCGGGGAGATCCTCCTCACCGTCTCCGTTCCGGAAGAGATGCACGGCAGCATCCTGGCGCCCAAGGGCTGGCTGCTGCCCCAGGGCCTGGGCGTGCTGCCCCTGGCATCCGGCGAATACCGCCTGACCCCTTCCCGCGCCTGACCTTCCGGAATCCCGCGAAAATTCCGTATAATTTTCGAATTTTCTACAAATTGTATCCTTCACCAACTGCTTTCGGAACGGCCGCACCCGGCATTCCGCCCAAAAAGACGGCTTTCTTCCCGATGCTCTTGTAAAAACCGGAAAATCTTAAAAATCCGCGCCGCTGTAAAGGAAACCCCTTGACAGCGGCGCGGGTTTTCGGTATAATATCCAGTGTAAAGCGATTGGATTTACACCGGCGGAGGAGGGCTTCGGATGAGCAAAAACCTGGCGATATCGGACCTTCTGGACCTGTATGGGGAAATGCTTACCGACAAGCAGCGGGATGTTATCGAGCTGTATTACAACCAGGACCTCTCCCTGGCGGAAATCGCCGAACACGAACAGATCACCCGGCAGGGCGTCCGGGACAACATCAAGCGCGGCGAAGCCTTTCTGCTGGAAATGGAGGAAAAGCTCCATTTCGCCGAAAAGTTCAAGCGCCTGGTGGCCGTCACAGAGGAAATCACCGCCCGCTGCGAGGAAATCGAGCGGATCAACCGGGGATTCACTTACTCCCACGCCATCAACGAGCACGCCCGCAAGGTGCGCGCGCTCATCAACGAGTATCTGGACCAGAACTTCTGACAAAGGAGGGCAACCCGATTGGCATTTGAAAGTCTCTCGGAAAAACTGGCGGCAGCCTTTAAAAAGCTCCGCTCCAAGGGAAAGCTGAACGAATCGGATATCAAGGACGCCATGCGGGAGGTCAAAATGGCCCTTCTGGAGGCGGACGTCAACTATAAGGTGGTCAAGGACTTCGTCAAAACCGTCAGCGAACGCGCCGTCGGACAGGAAGTCTTAGAGAGCCTCACCCCCGCCCAGCAGGTCATTAAAATCGTCAACGACGAGCTGACCGCCCTGATGGGCAAGGACAACGCCCGCATCCAGTTCCCCTCCAAGCCCCCCTGTGTGGTGCTCATGTGCGGCCTTCAGGGAAGCGGTAAAACCACCCATTCGGCCAAGCTCGCCCGGTATTTCAAGAACCAGGGGCACCGCCCGCTGCTGGTGGCCTGCGACATTTACCGTCCGGCAGCCATCGACCAGCTGAAAATCGTCGGCGAAAAGGCCGGGGCCCAGGTCTTTGAAATGGGCAAGGAAAACCCGGTGAAAATCGCCGCCGAAGCCCTGAAATACGCCAAGGACCACGGCAACGACCTGGTGATTATCGACACCGCCGGCCGTCTGCACATCGACGAAGTGCTGATGGAGGAATTGAAGCAGATTGAGGCCGCGGTCAATCCCAACGAAATCCTGCTGGTGGTGGACTCCATGACCGGTCAGGACGCCGTCAATGTGGCCGACACCTTTAACAAAGCGCTGCCTATCACCGGCGTTATCCTCACCAAGCTTGACTCCGACACCCGGGGCGGCGCCGCTATCTCCGTTTTGCAGGTCACCGGCAAGCCCATCAAGTTCGCCGGTACCGGCGAGAAGATCGACGACCTGGAACCCTTCCATCCCGATCGGATGGCTTCCCGGATTTTGGGCATGGGCGACGTTTTAACCCTCATTGAAAAGGCGCAGGACGCGGTGGACGAAAAGGAAGCCGCCAAGCTGGCCCAGAAAATGAAGGAAAACAGCTTCGACATGAACGACCTGTTAGATAATCTGCGCCAGATCACCAAAATGGGTTCCATCAAGCAGATTCTGGGGATGATCCCCGGCATCGGCAGCAAGGCTGACAGCATCGATGTAGACGAGCGCCAGTTTTCCCGGATTGAGGCGATTATCACTTCCATGACCCCCGCCGAACGGGAAAAGCCCTCCATCATCAACCCCTCCCGCAAGCGGCGCATCGCCGCCGGGTCCGGCACCAGGGTGGAGGATGTGAACCGGCTCTTGAAGCAGTTCGAGCAGATGAAAACCATGATGAAGCAGTTCAGCAAAAAAGGCAATAAACGGCGGCTGATGAAAAAATTCCCGCCCATGATGTAAGGCTGAAACGCAGTTTCCCTGCGGATCACATAAATCAACGCCGGAAACACGGCAATTTCATATCAGGAGGAAAATTCCATGGCTGTTAAAATCAGACTGCGCCGCATGGGCGCGAAGAAAGCTCCCTTTTACCGCATCGTTGTAGCGGATTCCCGCTACCCCAGAGACGGCCGTTTCATCGAAGAAATCGGCACCTATGATCCCACCAAGGAACCCAGCGTCATCAACGTGGACCTGGAAAAAGCCAACAAATGGATCGCCAACGGCGCTCAGCCCACCGACACCGTGAAGAAGATTCTGAAGCTGAGCGAAAGCAAATAAAACCCTTTCCGGCCGAAGCGAGGTTTTAGTATGGAAGAATTGCTGATTGCCCTGGCCAAGGGCCTGGTAGAGGATAAGGATTCGGTTAAGGTGACGGTGGACGCGCCCAACGAGGAAGGCGTCACCGTTTATCACCTGAACGTTGCCCCGTCCGATATGGGCCGGGTCATCGGGAAGCAGGGCCGGATCGCCAAGGCCATCCGCACCGTGATGCGCGCCAGCGCCTCCATGCGGGACGAAAAGGTCATGGTCGAGATTGACTGACATTCCGCAGAGCGGAGCGGCGCCCACAGGGGGCTGCTCCGTTTTTCTGTCCGAAAGGAGGATGTTTCATGCTGCACGTCTGCCCGTCCTGCGGAAAATATTCCGAGGACATGCTGTTTTCGGCGGATAAAAGCGAGGCCGTCTGTCCTGTCTGCGGGGCCTCCCAGCCTATCCGGCGGTACCCCCTGTTTTGGATCACCGGGGCCAGCTGCGCCGGGAAATCCACCGTCAGCAGGGAGCTGTTTTTCCAGGACAACGGCCTGATGGTTTTGGAAAGCGACATCCTGTGGGACGAAAAATGGGAAGCCATGGGGGACCGTTACCGGGCCTACCGCCGCACCTGGCTCCGGGTCTGCCAGAATGTCTGCCAGCAGGCGGGAAAACCCGCCCTTTTATGCGGCTGCTGCGAGCCCTCCCAATTTGCCGGGCTTTCGGAACTGGGATTTTTCACAGGCATCCACTTCCTGGCGGTGGTCTGCCGGGACGAGGTGCTGGAATCCCGCATGGACCGCCGGGGCATGACCGACCCCGGCTTCCGCAGCACCCACCGGAACTTTAACCGCTGGTTTTACGAAAACCACGACAAAACCGCCCCGCCCATCACCCTCCTGGACACCTCGGACCTGACGCCGGCCCAGGCCGCAGAACAGGCCCTCCGCTGGTGCCGGGAAATTCTTGCAAAGGAGATGCCCCATGCGCGCTGAAAAACTGGAAATCGGAAAAATCGTCGCCATCCACGCCCTCAAAGGGGAAATGCGGGTCCAGCCCTGGTGCGATACCCCGGAATTTCTCTGCCGGTTCAAGCGGCTGTTTCTGGACGGGGAGGAATACCGCGTCCAGTCCGCCCGGCCCCACAAAAACGTTGTGATCCTCAAGCTCCGGGGCATTGAAACGCCGGAAGCGGCGCAGAAGCTGGTCAACAAAATCCTGTTCGCCGCCCGGGAGGACTTTAAGCTGGACAAAGGGACCTACCTGATCGCCGACCTCATCGGCCTGAAGGTGGTGGACGCGGACGACGAATCCCTGGTGTACGGCGAGCTCACCGACGTAAGCCAGACCGGCGCCAACGACGTTTACCACATCCGCTTTGCCGACGGCAAAACCCGCTACATCCCCGCCATCCCCCAGGTGGTCAGGGAAACCGACCCGGAAGCCGGCATCATGAAAATCAAGCCCCTGGACGGGCTGTTTGACGACTAAGGAGGCCCTATGATCCGTTTTGACATTGCCACCCTCTTCCCGGAAATGTGCGAAGCCGTCCTGGGGGAAAGCATCATCGGCCGCGCCCGGAAAAAGGGGCTTTTGGAGATCCAATGCCACAACATCCGGGACTATTCCCCCGACCCCAAGCACCACCGGGTGGACGACTCCCCTTACGGCGGCGGGAAGGGCATGGTCATGCAGCCGGAGCCCATCTGGCAGTGCTATCTGGACGTGGTGCGGCAAAGCGGCTCCAAGCCCCATGTCATCTACCTGTCCCCCCAGGGCAAGACCCTGACCCAGCAGAAGGCCCTGGAGCTGCGGGAGATCCCCCACCTGTTTCTGCTCTGCGGCCATTACGAAGGGGTGGACGAACGGGTCCTGGAAAAAATCGTGGATGAGGAAATCTCCATCGGCGACTATGTCCTCACCGGCGGCGAGCTGGGGGCCATGGTGCTGGTGGACTGCGTGGCCCGGCTCTGCGAGGGCGTGCTGCCCTCGGAGGAATGCTACGAAAACGAAAGCCACATGAACGGCCTCCTGGAATACCCCCAGTACACCCGCCCCGAAGAATGGGAAGGGATGCGGGTTCCGGAGGTGCTGCTGTCCGGCCACCACGCCAATATCGAGCGCTGGCGGATGGAGCAGAGCGTGGCGCGGACCCGTCAAAAACGTCCGGACATGCTGAAATAACGGGCTTCGGCGGAGTTTTCCACATGTTGCCTTCCGTAAAATGTGGAAAATAAACTGTTGCTTGCGCACAAATATGTGGATAACTATTATTGAAATTTTGCGGCTCTTACGAATTTCGGGAAAAGATGCCGTTTCCCGCGGAAAATCGGTTGACTACTTCCGCGACTGTGCTATAATAAAAGTACTTCAATCAGTCAACTGACGGTTCAGCCAGCTTAGAGAGAAAAATGGGCTCCGTCAAGGTGTTGTGCGCCGCCCTAACGGGAACGGCAGCAAGATCATGGTATAGGAGAGTAAGAATTATGTATTTGAAAGATGTCACTGTCAAAAATCAGGTTGGTCTCCACGCGCGTCCCGCGACTTTCTTCATTCAGAAGGCCAACGAGTTCAAATCTTCCGTTTGGGTGGAAAAAGAAGAGCGCCGGGTTAACGCGAAGAGCCTTCTGGGCGTCCTGTCCTTAGGGATTGTCGGCGGCACCACCATCCGCATCATCGCCGACGGCGTTGATGAGCAGGCCGCGGTAGACAGCCTGGTCAAACTGGTGGATTCTGCTTTCGCGGAATAAAAATTGCAATGCAGCAAAACCGGCGGGATTTTTCCCGCCGGTTTTTTTGTGACGGCGCGGCGGCCTTTTCAGAAACCGCGCCAAACGCCGTCCGCTCCCACCGTGTAACCGTCCGGGGTTTTGCAGCCGGCGAGCATCCGGCCGCTCTGGAGATAGTACCACTCCCCGCCCCACAGAAGCCAGCCGTTATACCGGCTGCCGTCGGCGCTGAAGTAATACCATTCCTCCCCGATGCGCTGCCAGCCCGCAGCCATGGCGCCGTCCTGCCGGAAATAGCGGAAGCCTCCCCAGTTTCCGAGCATCACAACCCCCTCGGAAGAGGGGTCGACGGGCCGCCAGCCGTTGCTGTACATCCGGCCGTCATCGCCCAGGAAGTACCACTTTCCGTTTTCCCAGAGCCAGCCGGTGTGCATCTTTCCGCCCTGGGGGAGGAGATAATACCAGCTGTTTCCTTCCTTCATCCAGCCGGTGCGGTAGCGGCGGGTTTCCCCGTCCAGAAAGTACCTGTCCCCCTCCCGCCGGACCCAGCCGGTCTTTAAGGAGCCGTCGTCCTGGAAGTAATAGTATCCGCCGTTTCCGGCGTAATCATCCGGGCGGTAAACTCCGGAGGGAAGGGCGTTCACCCAGCCGGTGACCATCTCATACAGCCCGTGCTCCCCATC
This sequence comes from Candidatus Merdivicinus intestinavium, assembly GCA_018713245.1. GTDB lineage: Bacteria > Bacillota > Clostridia > Oscillospirales > Ruminococcaceae > Merdivicinus > Merdivicinus intestinavium. The sequence goes on along the minus strand of DVFM01000006.1, from coordinate 7,954 downwards.
GCCGGAACCGTCGGCAAAATAGTACCATTTCCCGTCGATCCGGCTCCAGCCGGCATCGTACCAGCCTCCATCCCTCCGAAACCGCCAGCTTCCATTGGAGAGGTACTCCCAGGTCCCCTCCCCGCTGACCGGCCGGGTGCGGACCACCTTGGCCAGAACAGGGTCGTCCGGGCCGCTCACCACCGTGAGGGGGAAGGTATCCTCCCATTTGTGCCCGGAGCCGTACAGGTCGGTATTGCTGAGGCTCACCGTATATTTTCCGGCAGAAAGCTCCAGAACGCCGCTTCCGTGCAGGGGCGCCATCTCGTAGTACTTCTCCTCCAGCGACGGATTGTCCATCGCTACAATCCCCCGCTCCAGCAGTTCCCCGCGGGCGACAATCTCCCCGGTGAAGGTCCCCCGGGTCCGGCCGCTGCCGTACTCGTAAAGGCGGTAGCGGGCTTCCTGCACCCGGTTAAAATCGCTGGTATCCGCCTTTACCACCGCAAAACTGGCGGCGTCGGCGCTGTACGCCGCCGGCGATTGGGCATAAATCACCGTCCGGCCGGGAGACATGGAATCCTCCTGCACGGCCAGAACGTTTTGGAGCGTCACCTCCGCCCCATCCTCGTTGCGGATCACGGCGGTGCGGCTTTCCTCCGAAAAGGTGACGGAAAACGGCTCCATCCCGGCCGATTCCGCAGCAGACGCGCCCGCGGAAAACGGCAGCGTCAGACAAACAGCGGCTGCCAAAGCGGCAAACTTTTTCAGTTTCACGGAAATCCCTCCTTTTACTTTCATTGTATCATCCGGCGGCCCGGCGCACCACTACAAGGGCGTTACAAATTCCATACAAATTGAAAACAACGGCGGTTTATGCTATAATAAAATGACAGCCGTAAAAGGCAGGATTGCCTGCGCAGCATGGTGGAAAGGAAGTGCATTTCATGCAGATCGAAGTCTTGGGAAATCAAATTTCCGCTTATCTGAACGCTCTCCCCCAGGTAAAGGGCTGCCGCTTCTACGGAAGCCTGGAAAGCGGAACCTTTGACGAATATTCCGATATTGACCTGGAAGTTGATGTATCCGGCCTGGACAACGGGCGGTTTGCGCTTCAAATCCCCGCCCTGCTCGCCCGGAAGTTTCCGATTGTCTTTTTTGATTTCGCCCCCAGCCTGGCGCCGGAAAAATACGTGGTTTCCGTGGCGATTGATACGGAAAACCCTTTTGGGATCATCGATCTGTCCTGCGCCGCAGCCCCTCACTGCCGGACGGTTTCCCGGGAGGAGTTGGAGCGGCAGAACGACCCGCTCAGCCACCTTCTGAAGCTCTTTACCATCAACCTCAAGCACTTGATCCGCGGGGCAGACTGCCGCCGGGACATCGCGAAAATGTACCGGAAAGCATTCCCCGCTTCCGGCCGGGAACCGGAGCCGGAGGCATGCCTGGCGGAGGTGTTCCGCCTGCTGGCAGCGCGCGCAGACGGCAGGCGGGAAATTTACGTCCGGGCGCTCCGGCCCTACGCCGAAAGGGCCCTCCGCCTCTGACCCTCCCCGAAAGGAGACACAGCACATGAACAAATACGAGCCCCTTCTGCGGGCCTTCTGCCGCTTCGGGGAGCATTCCCCCTGCCGGACAACAGGCGGAGGAATTTGCCGCGGAATGGACCGAACGGGCTTTGCAGAAGGAAGGAGGCGCCCCCATTGACCATTGAAGAACTCAAGCAGAAGGCCCTGAGCCTCACCCTCCAGCCCGGAGTGTATCTGATGAAGGACAAACAGGGCGAAATCATCTATGTGGGCAAGGCCAAGGCCCTCAAAAACCGGGTGGTGAGCTACTTCCGGGAAAACAGCTCCCACACCGAAAAGGTGCGCCAGATGGTGGCCCACGTCCACGATTTCGACTATATCGTCACCGGCAGCGAGTTCGAGGCCCTGGTGCTGGAATGCAGCCTCATCAAGCTCCATTCCCCCAAATACAACATCCTCCTCAAGGACGACAAAGGCTACCACTACATCCACATTTCGGAGGGCGACTACCCCCGCATCTCCGCCGCCCTGCAAAAAAACGGCGGCGGCACCTTTCTGGGGCCCTATGTCAGCTCCTACATCGTCAAGCAGAGCGTGGACGAGGTCAACCGGGTGTTCTGCCTCCCCACCTGTTCCAAAAAATTCCCCCAGGAATTCCGGAAGGGGCGGCCCTGCCTGAATTTCCACATTCACCGCTGCTTCGGGCTCTGCCAGGGAAAGATGGGGAAGGACGAATACCAGAAACTCATTGCGGAGGCAGTGGAATATTTAAAGCACGGCTCCCTGGCTTCGGTGGGCGACCTGGAAAAGGAAATGGAGCAGGCGGCCGAAGCGCTGGACTTTGAACGGGCAGCCCGCCTCCGGGACCGCATCCGCGCCATCCGGAAGATGGCTGAAACCCAGCAGGTCCTTTTTGACGGGGACAAGAGCCTGGACGTCATCGCCTTTGCCCAGAACCATCTGGTCATCTGCGCCGTGGTCATTCAATACCGGGACGGCCGCCTCACCGACAAGCTCACCTACTTTTTCGACGATTCCGCCGCCCTCCCGGAGCTGCGCAGCGAATTCCTGGAGCAGTATTACGCCGGCGCCCAGGACATCGCCCGCTGCGTGCTGCTGGACGAAGCGCCGGAGGACCCGGAGCTTTTCGAGCAGTTTGTCCGCCACCAGGCGGGGCGCGCCGTCACCGTGGCGGTCCCCCAGAAGGGCGACCGGAAAAAGCTGGTGGAAATGGCTCACAACAACGCCCTGGAGCAGCTTTCCGACCGGGTGCAGCGCACCGGCCGGGAGGTTGCGGCGCTGGAGCAGCTGGGAAGCCTTTTAAACCTCCCCTCCCCGCCCATGTACATTGAATCCTACGACATCTCCAACTGGGGCGAAACCGGCCGGGTGGGCGGCATGGTGGTCTTTGAAAACGGCCGCCCCTTAAAATCCGACTACAAGCGCTTTGCCATTAAAGAGGTTGCCGGACAGGACGACTTCGCCTCCATGGCGGAGGTGCTCCGCCGCCGGATGCTCCGCTATCTGGAAGGCGACCCCGCCTTTTCCCGGCTGCCGGACCTGATTCTGCTGGACGGCGGCAAGGGACAGGTTTCGGCGGTCCGCAAAGTTTTCGAGGAGCTGGACATTCATGTCCCCCTCTTCGGCATGGTCAAGGACAGCCGCCACCGCACCCGCGCCATCGTGGGGGAGGAAGGGGAAATCGCCCTTTCCGCCGTCAAAGCCGCCTTTACCTTCGTCACCGCCATCCAGGACGAGGTCCACCGCTTCGCCCTCGCCTACCAGCGCACCCTCCACAAAAAGACCAACTACGCAAGCGACCTCAAAAAACTCCCCGGCATCGGGGACGCCAGGGCCAAGGCGCTCCTGCGGGAATTCCGCACCAAAAAGCGGATGCTGGAAGCCTCGCCGGAGGAGCTGGGACAGGTGGCAAAGCTGCCCCCGGAAAAGGCCGAAACCCTCTGGACCGGCATTCACGAAATGTGGGGCGGCGAGGAGCCGGCGGAAGCCGCCGGGGAAGAAGCATCTGAAAATAATCCGAAAAACTAAAAGATCCTGCAAGAGTTTCCGCCGGGAGTGCGGTATAATAATGTGCGGACAAAAGACAACATCCAGGAGGATTTTTATGACACATCGCGAACGCGCCGTCATGGCGCTGACCCTGCAGCAGCCCGACTACGTCCCCACCTTTGAGCTGGAATACCAGCTTGCCGACAAGGTTTTCGGGAAGGATTTTCTGACAGAAGAGCAGCTGAAGGGCCTTTCCCCCAAAGAAACGGAAAAAGCCGTCAAGGAAAACGCCGAGTACATGGTCCACGTCTACTCGGAGCTGGGCTACTCCATCCTGCCCCTCCATTACCTTTCGGAGGAGCACATGAAGGAAACCGCCCGGTATATCAACCGGATGACCAACAATGAATTCCTGCTCACCGCCCACGGCGACGGCACCTTCGCCATCCCCGACGGGGACGGGATGCTGGATTTCGTCTACCGCATCGCCGACGACCCCGACGGCGTAAAGGAAGAAGCCCGCAAAATGGCCGACAGCGCCATAGAGCACAACAAGCGCCTGCGGGAAGCGGGAATCGACAGCTTCATCCTCTGCTCCGACTACTGCTTCAACAACGGCCCCTTCCTCTCCCCCGCCATGTTTGAAGAATTTATCCAGCCCTACCTGGCGGAAATCATCGCCGCCATCCGTGCCGACGGCGCCTACGCCATCAAGCACACCGACGGCAACATTATGCCCATCCTCGATCAGCTGGTGGAATGCAGGCCCCACGCCCTCCACTCCCTGGACCCCATGGCCGGGGTGGACATCAAGGAGGTCAAGGCCCGGGTGGGAAATCAGGTCGCCCTCTGCGGCAACGTCCACTGCGCCCACCTCCAGACCGGCACCGACGAGGAGGTTCTGGAAAGCTGCCGCTACGCCATGGAAAATGGCAAGCCCGGCGGCGGATACATCTTCTGCACCAGCAACGTCCCCTTCCGCGGGATGCCGGTGGAACGCTACCAGATGGTGCTGGACTTCTGGCGGGCAAACCGGAATTATTGATTCTGTCCAGAAAAAAAATGCAAAAATCTCGAAAATAATGATAGAGTTTCAGAAGAAATTCCGCTATAATAAAAAAAATGAGGGGTGTTTTCCCCTCAATGATAAAAATGGAGGAATGGATTATGGCTATTCTGGAAGAAATCAGCACCTACCTGCAAAACGGCCGCTCTCCCAAAGTCAAGGAGCTCGTGCAGCAGGCCATCGATGAAGGCATCGATCCTGCGAAAATCCTGAACGAGGGTCTGCTGTCCGGCATGGACGTCATCGGCGAAAAGTTCAAAAACAACGAAGTTTTCGTTCCGGAAGTCCTGATCGCCGCCCGCGCCATGAACGCCGGCGTCGGCATCCTGAAGCCCTATCTGGTTTCCGCCGGTGTGGAATCCAAGGGCACCGCTGTCATCGGCACCGTCAAAGGCGACCTGCATGACATCGGCAAAAACCTGGTGAAGATGATGATGGAAGGCAAAGGCCTGACCGTTATCGACCTGGGCGTCGACGTTTCCGCTGAGCAGTTCTACAATGCTGCCATGGAAAACAATGCGCAGATCGTCTGCTGCTCCGCCCTGCTCACCACCACCATGAGCGAGATGAAGAACGTCGTTGACTACTTCACCGAGAAGGGCCAGCGCGACAAAGTGAAGATCATGGTTGGCGGCGCGCCTGTCACCCAGAACTTCTGCGACTCCATCGGCGCTGACTGCTACACTGCTGACGCTGCCTCTGCTGCGGACGCGGCTCTGGCTTTCTGCGTTGCCTAATTTCAGTCTGCTGTTTTCGGAAAATCCCGCCGGTTTTCAGGCCGTGCGGGATTTTCTCTCTTTTTTGGGACGGCGGCGGCGAGGATTTTTTTCGGAAACTGTGCGAAAATAAAAACGGGGGGCGATGGAGCATGGAGTGGCTTCAAAAAATGAACGAGGCGCTGGATTATCTGGAGGAGCACCTGGAGGGGGACCCTGACCTGGAGCAGGCCGCCCGCCGGGCAGGATGTTCCGGCTACCATTTTCAGCGGATTTTTTCCTATTTGGCCGGGATGCCGCTGGGGGAATACCTGCGGCGGCGGAAAATGACCCGCGCCGCCCTGGACCTGCAGGGGGGCGCGAAAGTCCTGGACACGGCCCTGCGGTATGGCTACGACTCCCCCACCGCCTTCAGCCGCGCCTTTCAGAAGCTCCACGGCGTTTCCCCCTCCGCCGCCAGACGGCCGGGGGCTGTTTTGAAAAGCTATCCGCCCATCCGCTTTCAGCTCAGCATCAAAGGAGTGACCGAAATGGAATTTCGCATGGAACAGAGAGGCGCCTTCCGGGTCATCGGCCTGAAAACGCCCATGACCCGCATCCTGGAGGAAAACCACGGGAAGATTCCCGCCTTTTGGGCAAAAACGGCGGCAGACGGGCGCATCCCGGAGCTGGTATCCCGGATGGACCCCGCATTGACCGGCATCCTGGGGATTTCCGCCTGCCCGCCCTGCGGGGAATGGACTTATTACATTGCCGCCGCGTCCTCCGCGGAGGCTCCGGAGGGAATGGAAGCGCTGGAAATTGCCGCCGGGACCTGGGCGGTCTTTCCCGGGAAAGGGGCCATGCCGCAGGCGATTCAGGAACTGGAGCGGCGGATCTTTACCGAATGGCTCCCTTCCTCCGGCTGGGAATATGCCGACAATCCCGACATTGAACGCTACTTAACGCCCGATCCCCGGGGCGACGTTTCCTTTGAAGTCTGGCTTCCAATCCGCCGGAAAAGCGAAAAATGAAGGCAGGGAGGGTTCTTTCTCTCCCTGCCTCAGCCTGTCGAAAAAGAGAGAATGGCCTGGCAAATTGCACAAAGAGGTGTTGTTTGCTGACGCAAATGAGCCGCCGATAAAAGCTTGGAAAATTCTAACCCGTCGTTTTGCAAGCAAAATGACGGCGCGGGGTCATCCGCGGCGGGTCTGCACGTCATGAATTGATACATCAATTCATGACTCCGCTTTTTTCTTTTTGTTCGCGCCCGAGGCGCGAAAAGATTGGGCTCCGCTTTCTGCGGAAAGCGGCCAAAGGCTTCGCCTTTGGAAACCACCAGCTTGTAAAAAAGCTGGACCAAAACTTTTCTTTTTCTCTTTTGTGCACGTTTTCTTTCAAATGAGGTTTTTCGACACTCTGCGGCGCGGGGATTCCCGCGCCCATTTACTTTTTGCCGCCGGAACGATGTGCTTAGAAAAAACCAGGCCGTTCAGGCGGGCGCGCTGAACGGCTTGGGGGGAAACGGTTATTCTTCGGTTTTGACGAGCCCGATGCCCAGTTCTTCCAGCTGTTTCAGGTCGATGGGGGAGGGGCAGCCGCTCATGAGCTCGCTGGCGTTCTGCACCTTGGGGAAAGCGGTGACGTTCCGGATGTTGTCCGCGCCGCACAGCAGCATGGCCAGCCGGTCGAGGCCCAGCCCCAGTCCGCCGTGAGGCGGCGCGCCGTAGCGGTAAGCCTCCACCAGGAAGCCGAACTTCGCCTCGATTTCCTCGTCGGTCAGCCCTAACAGTTCGAACATCTTCTGCTGAAGTTCGTAGTCGGTGATGCGGATGGAGCCGCTGCACAGCTCGATGCCGTTGAGCACCAGGTCGTAGGCTTTCGCCCGGACCGCGCCGGGGTCGGATTCCAGATAGTCCAGGCACTCGTCCATGGGCATGGTGAAGGGGTGGTGCATGGCGACCCAGGTCTGGGACTCGTCGTCCCACTCGAAGAAGGGGAACTCGGTGATCCACAGGAAGGCGTAGCCCTCGGGGATGATGTCCATGCGCTTGGCGCAGATCTGCCGCAGCGCCCCGAGGACGGGCAGCGTCACCCGGTCCTTGTCCGCCACAATCAGGGCCACGTCGCCCTTTTCGCAGCCCATGCGGGCCAGGATGGCGGCCAGTTCTTCCTCGCTCATGAATTTGGCGAAGGAGCAGGCGGGCTTCTCGTCCACCCAGCGGACCCAGGCCAGGCCCTTGGCCCCGATGCCCTTGGCGTGCTCGGTCAGCTTGTCAATCTCCTTGCGGGTGTAAACGGACGCGCCGTTTTTGACGGTGATGCCCCGGACGCTGCCGCCGTTTTCCACCGCGGAAGCAAAGACGGAGAACCCGCAGCCTTTCACCAGGTCGGACAGGTTTGTAATCTCCATGCCGTAGCGGATGTCCGGCTTGTCGGAGCCGTAGCGCTCCATGGCGTCCTTGTAGGTCAGGCGGGGCAGGGGCTCGGTGATGTCCATGTTTTTCAGCCGTTTCATAATGTACCGGACAAAGCCTTCGCCCATGTCCAGCACGTCCTCCATGTCCACAAAGGACATTTCCATGTCGATCTGGGTGAATTCCGGCTGGCGGTCCGCCCGCAGGTCCTCGTCCCGGAAGCAGCGGGCCAGCTGGATGTACCGGTCAAAGCCGGAG
>DVFM01000005.1 GCA_018713245.1 Candidatus Merdivicinus intestinavium | reverse complement strand
GGCCCATTCCTCCGGCTGGAAGCGGATGGGGTTGAAGGATTTGTTCAGGGCGTAATACTGCTCCTTGAACTTCTCCCCGTCGTCGGTCCAGTTCACCTGATGGCGGGACCAGTCGGCGTCCTTGTCGCTCAGGGCCCAGGACGCTACCATCCCCAGCTGGCAGTAAATTCCCCAGTGCATCATCAAGGCCAGCTTCTGATCCTGAAACCACTCGAGCTTCTCCAGCACGGCGGGATCGGTGGGCTTTACATACGTTTCGGCGGCGCTGTAGTTGTGGACGCCCTGCTGCACCACTTCTTCCTTGATTTCCACTTCTGTGCTCATACGAATACCTCCTTTATTTGACCGGGAGCCGTTCAAAGCCGCGTTTTCGGACCGGTTCCGCCCCCGTTCTTCTCTTCTTTATCATCATATCACAGACCGCGGGGTTATGCAACCCTCCGGGGCAATTTGCCTTTGGGGCAGATTGACCCCGGGACAGGCTGACCCCGGGCAGGCTGACCCCGGGACTTCCGCGCAGCCCGGAAAAGCGGCGGCCTTTCCGATATTTTTTCCGGAATCTCTTGCAAAATGCCGCGGTATCGGCTATGATGAAGGTATCAACTGAGTAGGAGAATGATCTATGGAACTGTATATCGGCTGTGGCACACTGAAACTGGACGACTGCGGAAAGGTGATCGCGCTGACCGCCCGGGACGGCGCGGACCTGCTTCCTGCGGGGATTCCGCCCCAGCCCCTGATTCAACTGGGGCTGAACGGCGCGCTGACCGCTCCGGATTCCTGCAAAAAAGAAGGGGACGCCTTCTTTTTCACCTTCCCCGGCGGCGCATCCGCCGTCTTAAAGGCGGAGGAAAAGGAAGGCTACGCCGTCCTGACGGCGGAGAAAGCGCCGGAGGATGCCGGCGCGCTGGTGTTCGGGCCGCTCTTTACCGGCCTGACGGAGGTCATCGGAGATATCATCGGCGTCGTGCAGGGCGGGAAATGGGCCGTTGGAGTCCAGGCCCTCAACGCCAAAACGCTGGGCGGCTTCCCGGCGGAGTATCGGGACAGCAGAAGCCCCTTTGTGGGCGAAGGCCCGGTGTCCGAGCTGTCGGTGGCCCCCATGCTGTACTTTGACAGCGCGGCCTTCGCGGGGAAATCGGACGCGGGGGAGTGCTCCCTGCTCCAGCTTTTCTGTGAAAACCGCCGCCGCCCCCGGATGAAGGAAATCATGGGCTACGAAGGCCAGAGCGTCCGGGTGGGCCCCATGGCCGACTGTCCGGATGCCCGGATTGAAGGCGCTTCCATGGCGCTGTTCTGCTGCCCCCGGGAGGAGGCGCTGCCGATGATCGGCCGCATCGAGGAGGCGGAGGGCCTCCCCCACCCCATGCTGGACGGCCAGTGGGCCAAGCTCTCCCGGGAATCCATGCGCTCCTACCTGATCGCGGAATTCAACCCCGAAAACTTCGACATGCTGCTGGAATCAGCCAAAAAAGCCGGGTTCCAAAACCTCTACCACCCGGAACCCTTCGCCGCGTGGGGCCATTTTGAGCTGCGCCGCGACTGCTTCCCCGACGGGGACGCCTCCCTGGCGGATTACTGCGCCCGGGCCGCCGAAAAGGGGATGCGCATCGGCCTGCACACCCTCTCGAACTTCACCACCACAAACGACGCCTACGTCACACCCGTGCCGGACAGCCGCCTTGTCACAATGGGCCAGAGCCCGCTGAAGGCGGACATTTCCGAAACGGCGGAGGAAATCGCCGTGGAGGACGGGGCGCTGTACCGCCTGATTACCTCCCTCCAGACCGTCCGCATCGGGGATGAGCTCATCCGCTACGCCGAAGAAAAGGACGGCGTCCTCACCGGCTGCCAGCGGGGCGCATGGGGCACCTCCCCCGCCGTCCATCCCGCAGGCGAACCGGTCAAGCTGCTGGCCGACCACCCCTACCGCGTCTTTTTCCCCAACCTGGAGCTGCAGCAGGAATACAGCCGCCGCATCGGCTCGCTCTTTGCCAAGACCGGCGCGGCCCAGATTTCCTTCGACGGCCTGGAGGGCTGCGCCGCCGCCGGCGAGGATGCCTACAGCATCAACCGCTTCTGCCTGGACACCTGGGAAGGCTGGGGGCGCCCCGACGTCATCAACGACGCCAGCCGCTTAAACCACAACCTCTGGCACATGCACACCCGCATGAACTGGGGCGAGCCCTGGGGCGCCAAAATGCGGGAAGGGATGATCGAATACCGGGTGAAAAACCAGGACTTCTACCGCCGCAACCTCTTTCCCCGGATGCTGGGATGGTTCCTGATCCGCAAGGCGGACCGGAAATTTGAGGCCACGCCCCCCGAGGACATCGAGTGGGCCCTCTCCATGGCGGCCGGATTTGACGCGGGCTTCGCGCTGTCCACCTCGGCGGCCGTTCTGACCCAGAACGGCTGCGCCGAAGAGCTGCTGGAAACCATCCGGAACTGGGAGGAGCTGCGCCTTGCCGGCGCTTTCCCCGAAGAGCTGCGGGAATCCCTCCGCTCCCCGGCAACGGAGTGGCACCTGGAGAAGGGGGAGGACGCTTTCTGTCTCTATCCCCTCTTCCTTTCCAAACCCTACGTCTGCGACCTGCTGGAGCTCCAGCCCGGCCAGCCCGGCGGCGCCGACTGGGTGCTGCAGAATCCCCACGCCGCCCAGCCCTATGACCTCCGGGTCCGGGTGGAAGGCAACGGCCAGATTCACGACCCCGCCTTCATCACCCGCAAGGGCATCCTCCGCTTCCCCTGCACCGTCAAAGGCTCCCAGTACCTCTGGTACCGGAACGGCCGGGCCTATATCACCGACCGGAACTACCGCGTCCTGGAGGAAGTGAAGCCGGCGGGCCAGGGCATCGCCGAATCGGGGCAGCAGCCCTTCTCCTTCTCCTGCGGATTTTCCGGGGAAGAAGGGCCGGAGGTCACCGTCCGGGTGTTCACCAAAGGGGAGCCGGTGCGGATTCCCTTCCCCGAGGACCGGTAAGGAGGGGCGGACATGGAACGGGTCACCCTGCGGGCCGCCGCGAAGCTCAATTTAACCCTGGACATCACCGGCGTCCGGCCGGACGGCTACCATCTGCTGCGGATGGTGATGCAGTCGGTGGGGGTTTATGACACCCTCACCCTGCAAAAGGCCCCGGAAATCTCCCTGGAAGCGGCGGAGCTCGCCTCCCCGCAGAATCTGGCCTGGAAGGCTGCCGCCGCCTTTTTTGCCCGAACGGGGATTTCCGGCGGCGTCCGGATTACGCTGGAAAAATCCATTCCCGCCCAGGCGGGGATGGGCGGGGGCAGCGCCGATGCCGCCGGGGTGCTGGCGGGGCTCAACCTGCTCTGCGGGGCAAAGCTCCCTGCCGCCGCACTCCGGGAAATCGGCGCTTCCGTCGGGGCGGACGTCCCCTACTGCATCACGGGGGGCACCGCTTTGGTGGAAGGCATCGGCGAGCGCGTCACCCCCCTCCCCCCCATGAAGGGCGGGGCTTTCGCCATCCTCAAGCCGGAATGGGGCATTTCCACCGTAGAGGCCTACCGGGCCTACGACCGGGACCCCCATCCGGCCCACCCTGACGCCGGAGCCCTCTCCCGGGACCTGGCGGAAGGCAATCTCGGCGCTTTGGCGCCCAATATGGCGAACGTACTGGAGGCGGCCTCCGGCAGACAGCCGGAAATCGAAGCCCTCCGGCAGCTCCTGCTGCAAAACGGCGCGCTGGCCGCCCGGATGACCGGCAGCGGTTCGGCGGTTTACGGCGTTTTCCCGGATATGGAGGGCGCTGAGCGCTGCGCCGCCGCCCTGGGCCGGGAGGGGCTTGCCGCCTTTGCGGCGGAGCCGGTGCGGCAGGGCGTGGAAATTCTCTCCGCGGAATAAACGCGGAAAATCCGTCCATATTCTTACCAGACATTGAGAAGGGACGGATGGCACATGACAAAACACGGCGAAAAATTCTGGATTCTCACCCTCACCCTGGCTTTCCTGCTGGGGATATTGCTGGACAGCTTCTCCCTGTTCCAAAGGGAGTGCCGGGAAATCCGGGAGGATGTTCTGCGGCTTCACATCCTGGCCAACTCCGACTCGGCTGAGGACCAGGCGGTGAAGCTGCTGGTCCGGGACCGCATCCTCGCCGAAAGCGGCAGCCTTTTCAACTCCGCCGCGGACAAGACCTCCGCCCGGGAAAAGGCGGCGGAAAATACCGGCCGGGTGGAAAAGCTGGCGGAGGAAGTGCTGGCCGAGGAGGGGTTTTCCTACCCCGTGACGGCCAAAGTGACCCGGCAGTTTTTTGACACCCGGGTTTACGACGGCTTCACCATGCCGGCGGGATGGTACGACTCCCTGCAAATCGTCCTGGGCGAAGGGGAGGGGCACAACTGGTGGTGCGTCCTCTACCCGCCGCTGTGCATCTCGGCGGCGGAAAAGGCTCAGGAAGAACTGGAGGAATCCTTCACCGAAGAGGAGCTGCGGGTGCTGGAAGCGGAGCCGCAGTACGAAGTGCGGTTTTTCCTGGTGGAGCTGGCCGGAAAAATCGGGAATTGGCTGGGCTCTCTCAGCGACTGACAGAAAGGCGGGACGATATGCTGCGGATCATCGAAGGCGGCGCAAAAACGGGAAAATCCACCTGGATTCGGCGGGAGCTGCTGCGGCTTGCGGAGCAGGAGGACGGAAACGCCCTCCTGCTTTTCGTGCCGGAGCAGTTTTCCTTTGAAACGGAGCGCGCTTATGCCGAAGCGCTGGGCCTTGCAAAAGGCGGCCGGGTGCGGGTGGTGAGCTTCGCACGGTTTGCGGAGGATGTTTTCCGGGAATTCGGGGGGCTTGCCGGGGAATACGCCACCGACACCGCCCGGCTCCTCACCATGAAGCTGGCGCTGCGCCAGTGCGGCTCCCAGCTGGGGGCTTACGGACGCCTGGCCGCCCGGCCGGACTTCCCCGCGAAGATGGTGGAGGCCGTGGCGGAGATGAAGCGCGCCGGCCTCTCCGGCGACGCGCTGGAGCAGGCGGCGGCCGTCCTGCCGGAAGGCGACCTGCAGGGAAAGCTCAGCGACCTTTCCCTGCTGTGGGCGGTGTACGACGGGCTGCTCTCCATGCGCTATCTGGACGACCTGGACGATTTGGGGCGGGCCGCCGCCCTCTGTGCGGAAAACCGGTATTTCGCCGGGCGGAAGGTCTTTCTGGACGGCTTCAAGAGCTTTACCGCCGTCCAGGAGCGCCTGGTGGGGCTGATGCTCTCCCAGGGGGCGGAGGTGACGGTGACGCTCCCCATGGAAGGGGAGGACAGCCGCTTTGCGGTGCCGCTGGAGACGGAAAAACGCCTGCGCTCCCTCTCATATCAGGCGGGGGAAGCCGTTCCGAAGCCCATTGTCCTGCGGGAAAAATACGGCTTCGGTTCCGACGCCCTGCGGCATTTTTCCGGCGAAATCCTCCGCGCCGGCCCCCGCCCTTTTTCGGGGGAAAACGGCGCGGCGGAATGCGCGGCCCTGTTCCACGAATTTGACGAGGCGGAATTCGCCGCCGCCCGCCTCCTCCATTACGCCCGGGAGGACGGCTACGCTTTCGAGGAAATGGCGGTGCTGGTGCGGGATTTGGACAAATACGGCCCCCTGCTGGAGGCCGCCTTTGAGCGGTACGGCGTCCCTTACACCATGGACCGGGTAGAAAGCGTGGACATTCTCCCGCTGTTCCGGTTCTGCACCCACCTGCTCCGGGCTGCGGCGGGCAATTCCCGGGAGGAGCTGCTGGCCATGCTCAAATGCGGGATCCTGGGCCTTTCGCTGGAACAAACCGCCGCCTTTGAAAGCTATACATATGTCTGGAACATCGACCGGGGGCAGTTTGCAGAGCCCTTTGCCCGTAACCCTTCCGGCTTCTCGCCTGGCCCCATGACCGAAAAGGAGGAGGGGGAGCTGGCGGCGGCGGAAGCGGTGCGCCGGCTGCTCATGGGCTGGCTTTCCGCCTTCCGGGAGGCTTACGAGGCGGAAAAATCCTGGCCGCGGGCCCTTTACCGGGTATTGGAGGGGATGGACCTCCCCGCCCGGACGGCGGAGCGCGTCCTGGCCCTGCAAAGGGAGGGCCGCCAGAAGGATTCCGACGACCTGCGCCGGAGCTGGGAGGTGCTGACGGAAATTCTCTCCGCCATGGACCGGGTTCTGGGGGAGGAACAGGTGGACCTGCGGGAATTTTCCTCCCTCTTTTCGCTCTGCGCCGCCGGTTACGACCTGGGGCGCATCCCCCAGTCCCTGGACAGCGTGCTGGTGGGAAGCGCCGAACGGGTGCGGCTTTCCGGGAAAAAGGTGGTGCTCATCCTGGGGGCCAACGACCGGGAATTCCCCCTGCTCCCCTCCTCCGGCGGGCTTTTCACCGACCCGGAACGGGAGGAGCTCATCCGGCTGGGGCTGCCCTTGTCCGGCACGGCGGAACAGCAGATTCTGGAGGAGCGCTTTGTGGCCTGGCAGGCCCTTTCCAGCCCCTCGGAACGGCTGACCGTCACCTATTCCCTGGGAAACCTCAAGGGGGAAATCAAGTATCCTTCCGCCATTGTCTCCGGCTTCCGGGCCATTTTCCCGGACTCCCCCGTCCGGATGCCGGACAGCCTGCCGCCGGAATATTTCTGCGTGGGCCGGCGGGCGGCCTTTTTGCAGGCGGTGCGCCGCGGGGGCGACGGGAGCGTTTTCTCCTCCTCCGTCCGGGAATTCCTGCGCGGCGACCCGGAATACGGCCCCCGTCTGTCCGCCCTGGACGAAATGCGCCGGGACGGACGGCTGCGGCTGGACGACCTTTCCCTGGCGCGGCGGATGTTCGGCGGGGAGCGGACCATTTCCCCCTCCCAGGTGGAGCAGTTTTACCACTGCCGGTTCCGGTACTTCTGCCGGTACGGACTGGGGCTGCGGACCCGCTCCCGGGCGGCGCTGGACCCTCTTTCCCGGGGAAGCATCCTCCACTACCTTCTGGAAAAGGCCCTCTCCCGGGGGGATTTCTTCACCATGCCGGAGGAGGAGCTGGAAAAACTGACGAAGGAGCTGCTGCGCGCATACCTGGAGGAAGCGCTGGGCGGCATGGAACAGACGCGGCGGTTCCTTTACCTCTACCGCCGGATGGCGGAAAGCGCCCTGCGGGTGCTGCTGGTGCTGCGGGCGGAATTTGCCCAGACGGAATTTGTCATTGCCGGGATTGAGGAGCCCATCACGCCCGGCGGGCGCATCGTCCCCTTCCGGGTGGAGGTTCCCGGCGCCGCCCTCACGCTGGTGGGGAAAATCGACCGGGTGGACCTGCTGGACCGGCGGGACGGCCGGTATGTCCGGGTGGTGGATTATAAAACCGGGCGGAAAGAATTCTCGGTGGACAGCGTGGCGGAGGGGCTGAACCTTCAGATGCTCCTGTACCTCTTCTCCATCTGGCGGGGCGGAAAGGGGGCGCTGGCCGGTGCACAGCCCGCCGGCATCCTCTACATGCCCGCCCGGGTCCTGGAGCCGAAGCTGGGACGCGGCGCCGGGGAGGAAGAGCAGCGGGCGGCGCTGGAGGGCGGGTTTGCCATGAACGGCCTGCTTTTGGACGACCAGACGGTGCTCTGCGCCATGGAAAAGGACCTGAAGGGGCGGTTTCTGCCGGTTTCCGTTGGGAAGAACCGGTGGAAGGGGGAAAAATACCTGGCGAGCCTGTCGGACTTTGAAAACCTTGAATGGTACGCCCTCCGGCTGATGGAAGCCATGGAGGGGAGCCTTCTGGCGGGCGAAATCGCCCCCGACCCCATCCTGGAGGACGGGCGGCTGCCCTGCGGCTACTGCGAATTCCGGGCAGTCTGCGGCCACGAGGACGCCGACGCCTGCCGGACGGTGCGCAAAGCGGAACTGTCCGACATCGCCCGCATCCGGCGGGATTCTGAGAAAGGAGAAATGGAAGATGGCGCGGGAATGGACAAGTGAACAGCAAAAGGCCATCACGCTGACCGGCGGCGGCATTCTGGTTTCCGCGGCGGCGGGCAGCGGAAAAACGGCCGTCTTGGTGGAACGGATTATCCGGCGGATTACCTCTGCGGACAATCCCATCCCGGCGGACAAGCTGCTGGTGGCCACCTTCACCAACGCGGCGGCGGCGGAAATGCGCGGGCGGGTGGACCTGCGCCTGCGGGAGCTTCTGGCGGAAAATCCCGGCGACGCCTTCCTGGAGCGGCAGCTTCTTTTGCTCCAAAAGGCCAAAATCTGCACCATCGACGCCTTCTTTTCCTCTCTGGTGCGGGAAAACTTTGAGCGGCTGGGCGTCTCCCCAAGCCTGCGAATCGGCGAGGAATCGGAGCTTTCCGACCTCCGGGCCGGCGCCATGGACGCGGCGCTGGAACGCTGCTACGAGGAGGCGCATCCGGACTTCCTTGCGGCGGCGGAATACTTCGGCGAACGGGACGACCGCGCCCTCTCGGAGGAGGCCCAGCGCCTTTACGACAAGACCCGTTCCCTCCCCTGGCCGGAACACTGGTTCGCGGCCCAGGAGGCTGCCTGCGCCGGGGATGCCGCTTTGGCGGAATCCCCTTGGGCCAAACAGCTCCTTCTGCGGGCCGCCTCCCTTCTGCGGGACGCGCTGCGGATGAACGGCCGGCTGGCCGCCCTGCTGGAGGAGGACGACAACCTGCTCAAAGGCTACGGGAACGCCGTCCGGGCGGACCGGGCCCTTTTTTCCGCCGCCCATAAGCTGGCCCAGTCGGCGGATTGGGACGGGCTCTGCCATTTCCTGGCGCAGAACAAGCCAGGGCCCATCGGCCGCGCGCCCAAGGGGACGGATGAGGAAAGAAAGGCGCTGGCCCAGCTTCTGCGGGACCTGTGCAAGGACCTGTGGGAGCAGGCGGGCGAGTGCCTGCCCAGCACGGCGATAGAATTTGAAGAGGACAAGGCGCGGCTGCTGCCCGTAATCCGGGGAGTGTTCGGCCTTTGCCGCCGGTTTGAGGAGGAATATTCGGCCGCCAAGGAGGAGGCTTCCCTGGCGGATTTCCCGGATTTTTCCTTCCTCGCCTTCCGCCTCTGCGTGGCGGAGGACGGCAGTCCCACGGAATTTGCCAAAAACCTTTCCGGGAGCTTTGCGGAGATTCTGCTGGACGAATACCAGGACACCAACCGGCTCCAGGACGAAATTTTCCGGGCCATTTCCCAAAACGGGGAAAACCTCTTTTACGTCGGCGACTTAAAGCAGAGCATCTACCGCTTCCGCAGCGCCGACCCCACGGTTTTTGCAGAGAAGCAGGCCCGCTTTTCGGAAAGCGGAGAATTCCCCGCTCTGCTGCGCCTGTCCAAAAACTTCCGCAGCCGGGAAGGCGTTCTGGACGCGGTCAACTGCGTCTTTTCCCAGATCATGAGCGAGGAGGCGGGGGGCGTCCGCTACGGGGAATCCGAAGCGGTCCACGCCGGCGCTTCCTATCCGGAGCGGCCGGGCTGCTGCCTCCGGGTCCAGCTGCTGGACATGAAAACGGCGGACGCGGAGGAATCCCGCGTCATCACCGAGGCGCGGTACACGGCCAGGCAGGCGGCCGCCCTGCTGCGGGAGGGCTTCCCCGTCACGGAGGACGGGGCGCTGCGGTCCTGCCGCCCGGCGGACATTGCCGTGCTGCTCCGGAGCCTGAAAGGCGCGGAAGCCCTGTTCTGCGAAGCGATGCAGGCGGAGGGGGTGAACGCCCAGGTCAGTTCGGCGGAGGGGTATTTCACCTCCCGGGAGGTGCTGTCCATGATCAGCCTTCTGCAGGTGCTGGACAATCCCCTCCAGGACATCCCGCTGGCGGCGGTGCTGCTCTCCCCGCTGGGGGCCTTCACCTGCGACGAGCTTTCCCGCCTGCGGCTGGAGCACCCCGACGAACGGCTATATCCCGCGCTGCTGGCCGAGGCGGAAGCCGTGCCCAAAGCCGCGGCATTCCTGCAGCTGCTGGAAAGCCTGCGGGAAAAGGCGGCGGTGAAGCGGGTGCGGTCCCTGATCCAGTATATTTACGATTCCACCGATTTTCTGGAAATCATGGCCGGCTCCGCCGCAGGCCGGGAGGCGAACCTCAAGCTCCTGCTCCAATATGCCGGGGAGTACGAACGCTCCGGCCGGGGAGAGCTGGCGGGGTTTGTGGATTACATCCGGCGGATGATGGAGCGCGGGGAGGATTTCAAGGTCGCCAATCCCCTCTCCAGCGAGTCCGGCGCGGTGCGCATCCTGAGCGTCCACAAGTCCAAGGGGCTGGAATTTCCCATTGTCATCCTGGCGAACTGCTCCAAAGCCTTCAACACCGCCGACCTGAAGCGCCCCGCCGTCTATCACCCGGCCATGGGCTACGGTCTCCAGGTCATCGACCGGCACAGGCTGCAAAAATACCCCTCCATTCCCTGGGCGGCGGTCCGCCTGAAGGAGCAGGAGGACACCGTGTCCGAGGAAATCCGCCTGTTATATGTGGCCATGACCCGGGCGCGGGAGCTTTTGGTTCTCAACATTTCCGAGCGGAATCTGGGGAAAACGCTCCAGTCCATCGTGCCGCTTCTGGAGGGGACCGCGCCCCTGGAATCCGGCTCCGTCCTGCGGATGGACAGCTGGGGGAAATGGCTGCTGGCGGCGCTGCTCCGCCACCCGGACTTTGAGCCGGTGCGGCGCCTTTACGGAATCGACCTGCCCGTCCGCCCGGAATCCTTCCGGCTGGAGCTCACCGAGCACATCCTTTCTTCCGCGGAAAGCGGGGAACTCCCGGAGGAAAAGCCCGCCCCTCCGCCGGACCCGGCGCTGGTGGAAAAGCTGGCCGCCCAGTGCGGCTGGGAGTATCCCCACCGGGAGCGGACCGTCACCCCCGCCAAGCTGGCTGTCACCGATATTGTCCGGCGGGAGGAGGAGGACGGCGGGCGGCTCACCCTTCCGGAACCGTCCTTCCGCAGCCCGGCGGGCTTTTCCGCCGCCCAGCGGGGGACCATTTTCCACCGCGCCCTGCAGTTTGCGGACTACGCCGCCGCCCGGGAGGACCCCGCCGCCGAACTCAAGCGGCTGGAGGACGCCCGCTATCTGACGCCGGAGGAGGCGAAAACCATCTCCCTCACCGCCTTTTCCCGGTTTTTCCGGTCGGAGACCATGGCCCGCATTCTGGCGGCGGACCGGGTCTGGCGGGAGTACCGCTTTTTTGACACGGTGCCCGCCTACCGGGCGGGATACCCGGGAGAGGAACCCATTCTGGTGCAGGGCGTGGCGGACTGCCTCTTTGAGGAGAACGGCGCCGGGGTGCTGCTGGATTATAAGACCGATTTTGCCTCGCCGGAGGAGCTGAAGGCCCGCTACGCCTCCCAGCTTGCCCTCTACCGCAAAGCGCTGGACCCGCTGTTCCCCAAAGGCATCAAGGAATGCATCCTCTATTCCCTATCCAATAATTGTCCCATTTTGGTGGAATAACCGGGCTGGCGCAGCCCCACGCCTGCTGTGTGTTCTTAACAAAATGCGCAAGGTAGTATTTTGCTGGCGCAAATAGACCGCAGAGAAAAAACTTGGAAAATTCTAACCTGCCATTTTGCAGGCAAAATGGCAGCGCGGGGTCATCCGCGGCAAGCCTGCGGGCTTGCTTTTCTTCTTTTAGTTCGCGCCCGAGGCGCGAAGGGACAGGGCTCCGCTTTCTGCGGAAAGCGGCCAAGGACGCTGTCCTTTGGAATCCTGCAAGCTTTTAAAAAAGCTTCCATAAAACTTTTAATTTTTTCCTTTTGTACAGTTTTATTTGAAAAAACAACTCTTTTTAACAAGTAAAAGGACGCCCATAAAGGGCGTCCTCAGCCTGTCGGAAAAGAGAGAATGGTCTGGCAAATTGCACAAAGAGGTGTTGTTTGCTGACGCAAATGAGCCGCCGATAAAAGCTTGGAAAATTCTAACCCGTCGTTTTGCAAGCAAAATGACGGCGCGGGGCCATCCGCGGCGGGTCTGCGGACCCG
>DVFM01000047.1 GCA_018713245.1 Candidatus Merdivicinus intestinavium | reverse complement strand
TTATATATTTTGCTTATATCGTCCTTGCAACAGTGAGGGCGATATTTTATTTTTATGATTCCCAAATGACCGAAAAAAACTCCTCTCCGCCGACGGAAAGGAGAATTTTTTTATTTATGCGTGCGGAGCTGGCGAATGTCCCGCCCCACAAACCGCAGATATGTGAACTGGGAGAACAGCCGGGAGACAACCCGCTGGCTGTATTTGTCCTGGAGCTCCTTCACCGTCAGGTTGCTGCTGATGATGGTGGGCCTGCGGCGGGTGTTCAGAAGGTTATAAACCGTGGACAGGGTATAGGCGGACGTAAATTCCGTACCCAGATCATCCAGCACCAGCAAATCCGCATCCAGCATGCGGTCCAGCGTGGCGCGGCCCCGTTCCCGGCCAAAATGCTCCTCCTCCACCGCGGAAAGGAAGTCCTGGGCGGAGCCGTACAGGACGCCGTACCCCTTCGCAATCACTTCCCGGGCAATCGCCAGGGAAAGATGGGTCTTGCCAAGCCCGGTGGGGCCGGTAAAAAAGAGCCCCCGGGCATCCGTCGTAAAGACGGACGCATAATGCCGGCAGTATTCCAGCACCTTCCCCATCTGCTCCCGAGGCGAGGTCCCCAGGGCGGGGTCAACCTCGGCGGGATAATACCGCAGATCGAAGGAGGCAAAGTCGCTCAGCTCCAGGGCGGAGCTTTCGTTGAGCGCCCGGAGCTGGTTCTGCTTAATCAGCTGGGAAAAACAGGCGCACACCTTGCCGTCCTCCGTAAAGCCGGTGTCCCGGCAGCGGGGGCAGGTATAATGCAGCTCCAGATAGTCCTCCGGATAGCCGTTTTGGCGCAGGAGGTCCTTCTCCTTTTGCTGGAGCGCCAGGTTCCGGCTTTTCAGCTCCTCGATTCCCCGGGCAATATCGCATTGGCGCGCCAGGATCATTTTGCTCAGCCGGACGGAGGTCAGCGCCAGCTCCCGGCGCACCTCGGCCACCGCGGGAATCCCGGCGGAAATCTCCTCAACCCGCTGCCCCTGCCGGATGCGGGCCTGGGCCCGGCGGTTTTCCAACTCCCGGCGGGCTTCCTCTACTGGAGAACTGTTCATTTCTCCCCCTCCTTTCAGTCAAATGCCGGCACATCCAGTCCCCGGCGTTCCAGCTCCTCAATGTCGTAAGACGGCGCCCAGCCGTTCCCCTGGGCGGGATTCCGGCCGGACGGGCGCGCGTCCTTGACCGCCACATCCTCCGGCGCGCGCACCCCCTTCTCGTGCCAGGAGCTGAGGATTTTGTTCATATACGGCAGGCTCAGCTTGTTGATGGCGTTGAGGGTCCGCTCGTAGGCCAGCCGGATGATCTCCGGGCCGTAGCCCAGCTTTTCGGTCCAGTCGCTGATGTAGCGCTGCTGCTCCGGGGTAAGGGGGAGCCCTTTGAGGCCCAGCAGCTCCTGAACCTGTCCCATTCTGCTCCGCCGGAGGGCCTGCTCCCGGATGGTTTCCTCCGCCAGCTCATGGGTGTTGATGCCGCGGTCGGCCCAGCCGGCGCAGAGCTTTTGAATATAGCCGAAGTTGCCCTTGCCGATGGAAATGCAGTACTCCACCGCCATGACAATCACGTCCGCCGGAAGGCCCAGCGTCTCGTATATGTAAATCAGAATCCGCTGCTGGGTGGAAGTGAGCAGCGTTCCCACCAGGGATTCCGAGGCGGAAAACAGAAACTGGATGTCCGCGCTGGAGCGGACGCGCTCGGCGATTTCCTGCGGCGTCAGGCTCTGGGAGGAGACCACAACCTTCGGCTTCTTTTCCGCGCTGCGCTCTTTTCCGGCGCTTTCCTCGGTAAAAATCCCGTTTTGAATCCAGAACTGGACCGCTTCCTTCACGTCGCTTTCCGGGATGGAGAGCTTGTGGGCAATCTGCTCGGTATCCACCCGATTTGCCCGCAGCACGGCCAGCAGCACCTTGATATAGATGCCGCTGACCGTGGAAAGATATTTGTCCACAATATCCGTGGGAACCGCCAGGAAGGAGGACATCCCCCCCATATTCAGCCGCAGCTCCAAAAGAAACGCCCCCTACTCAATACAAATCGCTGATATACATGGCGTGAAGCTCCTTGCCGTCATCAAAGCCGCACTTTTTGTAATACTCCTGGCCGCCCTCGTCGCAGAGGAGAATTTTCGCGGGGATGTCCCAGTAATGGGCCAGCATCCGCTTAATCAGCTCTTCCCCGATGGACTGGCGCTGATATTCCGGGTCGACCAGCAGATAGTGAAAATAAGCGGTCATGGCGTGGTCGGTCATGGCGTTCATCAGCCCCACCAGCCGGTCGCCGTCCCAGGCGGAGTACACGGCGTCGGAATGCTGCATTGCCGCCACCAGCTTCTGGGGATAATGGCCGGATTCCCAATCCACGCTGAGAAACAGGCGCTCCAGCTCCGACGCGGTAAAATTCTTGGTATCTTTATAGGTAATTTCCATGTAGCTTCATTCTCCTATCCTTAACGGTCGAACAAAAATGACTTGATGAGCGCAAATACCTCCCGGATGTAGCTGGACGGGGCCACCATGGCCGGCGTGGCGGAACCGGAAGCCGCCGCCTGGGCATAACCCGCCCGGCGCGCCAGCATTTTTACCCGGAAGGCGTGAAAATCCGAGCTGATGATTTTTACGCGGATGGAAGCGATATCCTGGCCGCTGTCCGCCTCGATCAATTCCCGGGAGAACCGCAGGTTTTCCATGGTGGAGGTGGAGCGGTCCTCCCGGATGATCCGTTCCGGCGAAACGCCGTGCTCCTCCAGATACCGGGCCATGGCCTCCGCCTCCGGAATGGCCTCGTTGGGGCCCTGGCCGCCGGAAACCACAAATGTCCCGCCGCTGTCGCTTTCCAAAGCAAGGTCCAGCCGCTCGATCAGGGTGAGGCTCGGCTCCTCCCCGCGCAGCCCCGCCCCCAGCACCAGGATATAATCCGCCGGGCTGTCGTCCTTCCGGGCCGCGCCCGCAATAATCAGCGCCTCCAAAACGGCGAAGCAGACAAGCCCCGCCGCCAGAACGGGAAGCAGGACCTTTTTGGCCTTCCGCGCCGCGGGCAGCTGCCCGTATTTCAAATCCAGCGTCCCAACGGCTGCCAGAAGGACTCCCGCAGCCAGCAGGACATTGGTAAACCCCACCAAACCCACCGAAAGGGTGGAAACCAGCCAGTAGAGGACCAGAAGGAGCCCGGCCCCCCAGAACAGACAGCCGAGCATCATTCCCCCATCCGGCCGGTGAACACGGGAGAGCTCCAGGCAAGATTGCCCTCTCCGTCGATGACCTCCACCCTGACAAAAGTCTCCTGCGGCCCGAGGAGATACTCCGCTTCGGTCAGGTTCTCACCCGAAACGGTGCGGTAGGTGGACCAGACCTGGTTGGAGTAAAAGACCACATGCCGGGCGGGGCTGCATTTCACCCGCACGCGCCCGCCTTCCAGCCGCACCTCCATCCGCGGCCCCTGGGAGGCGTAAAACCGGCCGGCCCGCAGCGCTTCCAATATCGCGTCCTGCGTCAGCTCCTCCGCCTGCACCCAGACAAAGGAGCGGCAGTGCTCGCCGTTATAAAAATGAGCGTCGTCGGTGGCGATGCAGGGAAGCAGCATCCCGCCCGCCGAAACCTCGTCCAAAATCACGCTGGAATCCGCCCGCCGCCCGTTCCAGGGCACGCCGGACATGGTGTTGTAAATTTCCGAAGCGTCCACTCCCCGCAGCTCCAGAATCTTTTCCGGGCGGTTCAGGGACCAGGACGGGTGGGCCAGGATGGCAAAGCCTCCCGCTTCGTGGACGGCGTCCAGCACCTCCTGCGGCCCCAGCCCGGCCTCTTTCCGGAGAGCCGGCGGCTCCTTGGCCCCGATGGAAAGGATGTGGTAAATCCCCTTTTCCGCCGTTTCGGTTCCCACGTCGTACTCGCAGCCGGCGAGAAGCAGCAGCCCGTCCCGGACGCAGCTTTCCGAACAGACCCAATGATCGGTCAGGGCGAGGAAATCATAGCCGCTGTCCCGATAGAGGCCGACCGCTTCTTCCGGCGTCCTGCGACCGTCCGAGCGGGTTGTATGCGTATGGAGATTGCCCTTCCACCATTTTTTCCCAAATCGATCCTGATACACTTGGATTCACCGTCCCTCTCTCATTTTGCCGATATAGCTATTATACCAGTTCTTGCGCCGGATTACAACTAAAAAGACTGCCCGATAACCAAAAG
>DVFM01000046.1 GCA_018713245.1 Candidatus Merdivicinus intestinavium | reverse complement strand
GGCTTGAGGGCAGCTGCTTGAAATAGCCAGCAGAGGTCTGACAAGACCTTAGCTTTGCTATACCTTTTTTGAGCTATCCTTTTTCACCACCACCATTCATTTTCAGGCTTGACTTTTAATAGTTAATCTTTAAAACAACGCCGGAGAAAATGATGGTCACCAGGATACTGAGCTTGTCAATGGGGACGACAATGCTGGCCGGGCCGTCCTGCAAAGCCCGGTAGTAACACAACCAGGAAAGCCCCGTGGTAATGCCTGACAGGAAGAGGAACACCCAGCTTTTCCGGTCAATGGTTTTGATCCCCTTCTGCTGGCCTTCCACAAAGACCATCAGCCAGGCCATCGCCAGCACCACAACGGTGCGGATGGCCGTTCCCAGATTGGACTCCACGTTTTCCACGCCGATTTTCCCGAAAATGGAGGTCAGGCTGGCAAAGACCGCGGAAAGGAAGGCGAAAAGCAGCCAGCTTTTGTTCCGGGGCTTGCCTTCCTCCGTTTCCTTTTTGGTAATCATCAGCAGGGTCCCGATGCCGATGCCCAGCACGCCGAAAATCTGCGGGACGGAAATCGGCTCCCCCAGCAGGAGAAAGGCCAGCAGGATGGTCAGCACGGTGCTGGATTTGTCGATGGGGGCCACCTTGTTTACGTCCCCAAGCTGAAGGGCCTTGAAATAGCACAGCCAGGAGGCCCCGGTGGAAAGGCCGGACAGCACCAAAAAGCAGAGCGTTTTTCCCGTAATCTGGGAGATTTGGTCCTGGGAACCGACGATGAACACCATGAGCCAGGAAAAAACCAGGACCACAACCGTCCGAATGGCGGTGGCCAAAGTGGAATCGATCTTCTGTATCCCGATTTTTGCCAGCACCGCCGTGATCCCGGCAAAAAACGCGGACCCGACCGCAAAACAAAGCCAGAGCATGATCCTTCCTCCTTTTAAGGCCGGAACCGGTATCCGGCGCCCCAGACGGTCTGGATATAGCGCGGCTGGGATGGATTCTGCTCGATTTTCTCCCGCAGCCGGTTAATGTGCACGGCCACGGTGGCGTTGTCCCCCATGGCTTCATAGCCCCAGATCCGCTCATACAGGGTTTCCTTGCTGAAAACAATATCGGCGTTGGACATCAGGAATAGAAGAAGCTCGTACTCCTTGTTTTTCAGCTCCACCTCTGTCCCGTCCACAAAGACCCGCCTGGAATCCTGCTGGAGCAGGATGTTCCCCATCTGGATTTGCGCCTTTTCCTGTTTTTCTGTATTTTTCAGGCGGTCATACTGGGCCAGGTTCGCCTTAATCCGGGCCACCAGCACATTGGGGGAAAAGGGCTTGGTAATATAGTTGTCCGCGCCCATGCCGAGGCCCTTGATCTTGTCGATGTCCTCCTGCCTGGCCGTCACCATCAGGATGGGGATGTCCAGCGTTTCCCGCAATGTGCGGCAGACGGAAAAGCCGTCGATGCCGGGCAGCATCAAATCCAGAAGGATCAGGTCAAAGCGCCCGAAGCGGCCCATAGCAATGCCGTCGCCGCCTGTCCCGGCAATCTCCACTTCAAATCCGCCTAAGACCAGGTAATCCCGCTCAATGGCGGCGATGGCCTCGTCATCCTCAATAATCAGAATCCGTTTCATATTCTGTCACGCTCTTTTCAAAGGAAATTCCAAAACGATGCGCAGCCCGCCTTCCGGCCGGTTTTCTGCGTGAACGGAGCCTCCCATCCGCTTTACGGATTTGGCCACAATGGCCAGCCCCAGCCCGCTGCCCTGGTTGGGATTTTTGCGGGAAGGGTCGCTCCGGTAAAAGACGTCGAACAGCTTGGGGAGAGCCTCCTCCGGGACGCCGGGACCGTCATCGTCCACATACAGAAAAAATTTTTCCGCGGAAATCTCCCCGGAGATGACCGCCGTTCCCGTTCCTTTCCCCTTGTACTTGGCGCTGTTGTCCAGCAGGTTCTGTAAAATACTGCGAAAATAGGCGGGGTCCGCTTCCACGGCCGCAGCTTCCGGCAGGGAACGCAGCTCAATCCGAAGTCCGCGGCCCAGGTATTCCTCCGCGGACGCCAGGACAAAATCCCGGATTTCCTTGACCAAATCAAGGCATTCGGGATTGTAGGGATATTCCCCCAGTTCCATCTTGGCGAACAGGAACAGCTTTTTCACCATCTGGTCGATCTCCACCGTCTTTTTTCGGATGGTGGACAGATACAGCGCCTGCTTTTCCCGGGTGTCCGCCACCCCGTCCAGCAGCCCTTCCACATAGGCCCGGATGGAGGTCAGCGGGGAACGGATGTCGTGGGAGATGCCGGCCAGCAATTCCTTGCGGCTTTCCTCTTCCTTTTGGGTCTGCTCCACCGACGCTTTCAGCCGCCGTGCCATTTCGTTGAAGTCCTCGCAGACGGGCTGAAATTCGTCCGCCTCCCCATAGGCGATCCGGTGGGTCAGGTTCCCGTCCCGGATCTGGCGGACGCCCTCCGCCAGGGTTTTCAGGGGGTCGGCGATTTTCCGGAATACAAATCTGGTCAAGAACCGGTTGGTGAGAAAAATGATAAAGCAGACCAGGACAATCAGCAAAAATCCGATCCCAACCGCCCACGCTTTCAGGCTGTGCTTGGGGAGGATCACAACGGGATTGGCAATCCGGAGCAGATAGTTACTCCCATTGGCGGAAATCTCCGTTCCGAACAGGTCGTATTCCCCGTTGGAAACCGTCCCGTCCCCATTCAGCGCGGCCAGAGACTGCTCCAAATCCTGCTGCGCTGCTCCCATTTCATCCCCGAACTGCAAAAGCAAAGCCGTGCCGTCAAAAATCCGGATGGTCAGCCGGTTTTCCTCCGCCATCTGGGTCAGATGGGACTCTATTTCCGATTTTCGCCGGGGATCCGGTTCCGACAACCAGTCTGCCGCCAGCTCCGCCGCGTCATACCGGGTTTCCACCAGCTCCGCGTGAAACCCCAGCCGGTATTCCGCATGGGGGAAGGCCGTCACGAAAAAGAGGAACAGTCCTGCCGCCAGCGCCAGAACGGAGAGGAACGCCGGAATGATAATCATTAGGATATTGGAAAGAAAGAGCCGTTTTTTGATGGTCACGCTTTTCGCCCCCTTTTTCATAGTTTATCATAGAATTTTAAAAAAAGGTTAAACTGACCGGGATTTTGTGAATATTTCTTTTGTGGATAAAAAGCCGCCCGCTTACGAACAAGCGGACGGTTCATATGACTTACAGCCGGATGGGGAAACGGGCCTTTTCCTTTTTCCGGCGGCCTGCCCTCCCAATCAGCGCCGTAATCCCGCGCTCTGCGAGAAAGCTGAGCAGAGCGAACCCCAAAAACAGCACCAGCGTCAGCCCGGTTGGCAGCGCTATTTGCAGAATCGGGTGGAACTGCATCACCGCCGCGTAAAATCCCGCCGTCATGGTGGCGCAGAGAAAAAACCGCAGCGCATTAAAGGGCCAGCTGGCCTTGCATACGGCCTGAATCCCCACCGTCCCCACCAGCAGGTACAGGAGGGTCCCCGCCTGTTCCGCCGGGATTTGCAGCATGGGTGAAAGGGCCTGGAATATGAGAAAGCACAGAAGGATGGAGAAGGCGTTGGGCAAAGCCCGCTTCATAACCGCCGGCAGGAACCGCCCGGTGATTTTCCGCCCGTCCGGCTCAAAGGACATGAAGAAGGCGGGGTAGCCTTCGATGACCAGGTCGATGAGGGTGATCTGAATGGGCAGAAAGGGAAAGGGGATGTTCAGAACCAGGCAGGCAACGGACAGCAGGACAGAATAAATGGTTTTGACAAAGAACACGCCGGCCACCCGGGTAATGCTGTTGACCACCCGCCGCCCTTCCGCCAATACGGCGGGGAGGGCCGAAAAGTCGGAATCCAGCAGGACCACCTGGGATACCTGCCGGGCGGCGTCGCTGCCTTCCGCCACGGCGATGCTGCAATCGGCTTCCCGCAGCGCCAGCAGGTCGTTGACGCCGTCCCCGGTCATGGCCACAGAATGACCGTTTTTTTGCAGCGCCTGCACAAGCTGTTTCTTTTGGAGAGGGGAAACGCGCCCGAAAACCGCGTAATGGAGGGCGGCCTTTTCGATTTCCGCCGCATCCGTAATGCCGGTCATGTCAATGTACCGTTCCGCCTCCGGGAACCCCGCCTGTTTGGCCAGGGCGGAAGCAGTCACCGGATTGTCGCCGGAAATCAGCTTCAAATCCACCCCTTCCTTTTGGAAATACGCCAACGTTTCGGCGGCATTGGGCCGGATGGGATCGGAAAGGGTGAGGAAAGCCAGCGCCCGGACAGGCGGAAGGGGTTCCTCCGCAGACACCGGTTCCCGGGTGATCCCGGCCAGCAGGACCCGCTTCCCCTGAGATTCCTCTTTTTCCAAAACTGCATCCGGCTCGCCTGCGCCAAGGCGTTCCGGCGCGCCGACGACAAAAGTAAACCCGTCAAATTGGACGGCGCTCCATTTCCGGTCGGAAGAAAAGGGGATTTTGTCCGCCGGGGCAAATTTCCGGGATGGCTGGAAATGGGCCTGAAGTGCCTGGAAAGTGGCGTTGTTGTCGTCGGTGCAGGCCAGGAAGGAACCCATGATTTCTCCAAAGGGCATGGACCGGCCGAGCTCTGTCAGGCGCACCTTCTCTACCTGCATTTTTCCCCGGGTCAGGGTGCCGGTCTTGTCCAGACACAGGGTGTCCGCATGGGCCAGGGTTTCCAAGGCGAACAGCTCCTGCACCAGAACTTTTTTCTTGGAGAGGGTGATAATTCCGACGGCCAGGCTGATACTGATGAGCAGCACCAGCCCTTTGGGCAGCATCCCCAGCAGCCCGGCGGCAGTCGTCACCACCGCGTGATTGAGGGCGTCGCCCCGCAGAAAAAATGCTTCCAGAAAGAGGAGGATTCCCAAGGGCGGGATCAGGAACCCGGTAAACCGGGTGACCTTCCGCATGGAGGACAGGAGTTCCGAATGGACGCCCCGGAGCTTTTTCGCCTCGCTGGCAATTTTCGCTGCGTAATTCTCCGCGCCCACATGCTCCACACAGGCCCGGCATCTGCCGCTGATGAGAAAACTGCCGGACAGGAGATGGTCCCCAGCCGATTTGGGGACCGGGTCCGATTCCCCGGTCAGGAGGGATTCGTTTACCTCCGCTTCGCCCGCCAGAATGACCGCATCGGCGCAGACCTGCCTGCCGGAATCCAAATCCAGCACATCCTCCTCCACCAGTTCCTGCACGGGGATTTCCGAAAGGCTGCCGTCCCGGATCACCCGGGCCTTGGGCATGGACAGCAGGGAAAGCTCCTCCACCAGCTTTTTGGCGTGCAGCTCCTGCAAAATGCCGATCAGCGTATTCAGCGCGATAATCAGGATAAACAGCATGTTGGACCAGGCCCCCACCAGGGCCAACGCCACGGCAATCAGCAGATTGAAAAGGTTGAACAGGGTGCAGATATTGTCTTTTAGAATCCGGCCGGTGGATTTGGCGGATGTTTCCGGCGGAGTATTCTGTTTCCCTTGTTCCTTCTTTGCCCGGACCTGTTCCGCGGTGAGTCCGAGGTCGGGAGCGGGATTCCAAAAATCTTCCATACAGAGCATCTCCTTTGCTTTTGCGCCTGTATGCAAGTATAGCGGCCCGGATTAAAGCCCCGATAAAATCCCGTTAAACCGTTTTTAAACTTCCGCCCTGCTGTTATCCGCAGAAAAATGCGGCGGCTCGCTCCGTTTTTCTCCCGGGCAAAAATACTTCGGCGCGCCTCCTTGACATTTCCCCTAAGCTGTGCTATCCTGAAAGCAGAAAAAGGTCTATCGCAATAGACCCAAAGGAGGCGAACAATGGAAATCCAGATTTATGAATCCGAGCTGCGCCTGATGGAGCTCATCTGGGACCACGCGCCGGTGCGCTCCACTGCCCTGGTGCAGATGGCGGGGGAAACTCTGGGCTGGAAGAAATCCACCGTCTACACAGTCCTCAAAAAGCTGGCGGGGCGCGGGATTCTCCGCAGCGAGAACGCCGTCATCACCCCGCTGGTCACCCGGGAACAGGTGCGGCTGTCCGAAAGCCGCAGCCTCATCGACAAGCTGTTCCAGGGCTCCTCCCGCCTGTTCCTCACCAATTTCCTCTCCAAGGAGGAATTTACCGAGGAAGAAGCCCGGGAGCTCAAGGCTCTCATCGACCAGCACACCAAATCCGAATAAGGAGGGGAACGAGATGGATACGCTGATTTCCCTGTTTCTGGAACTGCTGAAAGTCAGCCTCACCGCCGGCATTGTGGCGGGGGTGGTGCTGCTTGTCCGCCTGCTGATCGGGAAAAAACTGCCGCGGAAGGTTTGCTACGCCCTTTGGGGGCTGGTGCTGGTGCGGCTGGCGCTTCCCTTCTCTCTGACGAGCCCCGTCAGCATTTTTACCCCCACGCCCTATACGCCCCAGAACACCGTGGCGCAGGACCTGCGGGAATCCGACGCTCCCCGGACGAATTTCCCCGCCAACAGCTTCCTGCCCGATGAGCCGGAAGCCCCGGCTGCGGAAGCTCCTTCCCCGGAAACCTCCCGGGAGGAGCCCCTTCTCCCCGAGGAATCCGCCCCGGAGGCGCCCGCCGCAGAATCCTCCCCCGCGGGGGAACCGGCAGCGCCGGCGGTCCCCGATGAGGAAAGCGCGGCGGCATACGGCCCGTGGCCGGCAGTGCTGGCGGCTGTCTGGCTTGCCGGCGCGGCGCTGCTGATTCTCGGCGGAGCCGGAAGCTACCTCGTCCTGCTCAGGCGCTACCGGACGGCCTACCTTCTGCCGGACCAGTCCCTTTTTGACCGCTGCAACGCCATGCTGCGGCGGCCCTTCCGGCGGCGGGTGGGGCTCTACCGCTCCCGCCATGCCGCAAGCCCCCTGGTCATCGGCCTTTTCCGGCCCCGCATCATCCTCCCGGAAGGGGATATTCCGGAGGAACAGGCCGTCTGCATCGTGATGCATGAACTTCTGCACATCCGGCGCGGGGACCACCTCGTCCGCCTGATTTCCCTGCTGGCGGCGGCGATCCACTGGTTCAACCCCATGATCTGGCTGGCGCTCCGGTTTTCCGCCAAGGACATGGAGCTGTCCTGCGATGAAGCGGCCCTCTCCCGGCTGGGGGAAGAGCGCTCCCGGACCTACGCCACAGCCCTGCTGGAATTGTCGGTGCGCCAGCGCCGGGGCGTCTCCCCGCTGCTGACCTTCGGG
Source organism: Candidatus Merdivicinus intestinavium (assembly GCA_018713245.1). Lineage (GTDB taxonomy): Bacteria > Bacillota > Clostridia > Oscillospirales > Ruminococcaceae > Merdivicinus > Merdivicinus intestinavium. Next base: position 220 of record DVFM01000046.1, on the reverse strand, counting down.
GAATCCAACCTGAAAACGCGGGTCAAAAACGCCCTGGCTTACCGGAAACCCACCTTCTGGATCTCCGCCGCGGCAGTGCTGGTGGTGGCGGCCGGCGCGGTGTTCCTGCTGACCGACCCCATCCGGCAGCCGGTCATTGAGGCGGGGGATGCCCTGACGGCGGACCTTGCCGGCATGCCCCTCCAACTCACCGCCGACGAAGAGCTGGCCGCCCTGCTGA
>DVFM01000045.1 GCA_018713245.1 Candidatus Merdivicinus intestinavium | reverse complement strand
ACGGCTACCACGGCCCCACCATCGGCGTGGGCTATACCTTTGATTTCAAGACCTTCTACCAGCTGGAGAACGCTTTCCTGCCCTACAACCGCAACGGCGTCCTCTTCCCCCGGAAAATCGGCGGCTATTATACCATGCTTTCCCGCCCCAGCGACACCGGCCACACCCCCTTCGGCGATATCTTCTGCTCTAGGAGCCCGGATATGCGCTTCTGGGGCGACCACCGGTATGTGATGGGCGTTTACCGCGGGGATGCCTCCGCCTGGCAGTCCACCAAAATCGGCCCCGGTCCCGCCCCCATCGAGACGGACGAGGGCTGGCTGCTCATCTACCACGGCGTGCTGAACACCTGCAACGGCTTTGTTTACCGCATGGGCGCGGCGCTGCTGGACATCGATGAGCCCTGGAAGGTAAAATACCGCACCAAGTTCTACATTATGGGGCCGGAGGAGCTCTATGAGTGCGTCGGGGATGTGCCCAACGTCACCTTCCCCTGCGCCGCCATCACCGACGCGGACACCGGCCGCATCGCCATCTACTACGGCTGCGCCGACACCGTCACCGGCCTGGCGTTCACCACCGTGAACGAGCTGCTGGAATACATGAAGAAAAACTCCCTGTAATTCCCGGCATCTGCTTTGCAAAAACCGGCCTGCTTCCCCCATATGGGGTGGGCAGGCCGGTTTTGTGCGCGTTCCGGGGCTACAGGGAGAAGCGGTTCCGGATTATCCGGGCGGCTTCCTCAGGCGGGAGGTTTGTGTTGTCGAGCTTGAGGTAATGGGGGAAGGGGATTTCGCCGTCCAGGCTGATGCAGCGGTAATGGGCGTCGTCGTCAATCAGCCGCTGGTTGGATTGTTCAATGTCCCGCTTGGAGGCCTTGTGCTTCAGGCGGTTTTCGGTGGCGTTGCGGGCCAGGCGCACCTCCTGGGGGGCCACCAGCTCCACATAATAGATTTCCGCCCCGTGTTCCTCAAAAAGGCCGGAAATCCGCTTCACATATTCCCAGTCCGATGGCATATCGAAGGCCCACATATACGTGTGGATCATGCCGTACTGGTCCGAGGCGGCAAACTCCTCAAAAATCACGTCCTTCAGCCGGGAAATGGCCCTGCGCTGAAACTGCCCGAAAATTTCCAGCACCGGCTCGATCATCATGTGGTTGTGGAACAGCCGCAGGCCGGTGATTTTTGCAAGCTCCTGCCCCACGGTCATTTTGCCCACGGCGCTGTCGCCGATTATCCAGACGAATTTCATCAAAATGCCTCCTTTTTACCGCCTTTGGGCATGCTCAGGTTTTTTCCTGCCGGCGTTTGAAGTATTCCTCTTTTGTCAGCCTCCAATGATATTGGAACTTCCCTTTCTGCGGCTGCGGGATTTCTTCTGTCAAAATAAGCGAAAACCCGTTCTTTTCCCAGACGCGCTTGGAGCGGATGTTAGCAGTGCAGCACGTCAACCTGTTCGCGTTCAAAGGCGTATTTTACCAGCATGCCGACAAAAAGCGTCCCGATCCCCTTGCCCCAATAGCTTTTTTCGCCAATCGACATGTCGATTCTCCTGACGTCGGCGTCATCGGCATACATCCTTTTCACTTGGGGCAGATTCATTTTTTGCAGCCAGCATTCCCCGATGGCCCGGCCGTTTACCTCAATCAAAAAGCAAAGGCTGTTTTTCGATATTTCTCCGTAAATCCGGCGTACCGCCTCGGGGGGATAGCGCTCGACGTCGTCTCCTTCCGTCCAATACAGCACCTCTGGATCGGCGTTCCATTGATACAGATATGGCAGATGCTCGTCGGAAAGAGGGCGCAGCACAATCTGATACGCGTCGTTTCCGCCGTATAATGTGACGTCATGCGATTGAATGATGCTCATATATCCATGCTCCTTTTTGAGGGGATTCTCCCTGATTCTGTCCTGAAACTTCCGTCCCGGGCGCTGACAGGGGGATCACTCCATCAGATTAAATCATGGCCGTCCTCCTTGGGCGGGACCAGGTCCTTTCGGAAGCCGGTCTGGTGATACCCTTCTATCTCGTAAAAATTTTCAAAAACAGTGAAGGCGCGGTAGCCGTGCCTTTCGTAAAACCGGGGATTGCGGGGGCCGGAAGTCCAGGTGTAAATGTGCTCGATGCCCAGCGCGCGCACCTTTTCTTCCAGCATTTCCAAAAGCCTGGAGCCGAGCCCCTTTCCGCGGTACGGCTCCTTTACTCACAGGTCAGAGAGGTAGAACCATTTGTGATGGGTCAGCCCCGATGCAAACCCGATCACCTCCCCATCCTCCTCGGCAATGTAGGAGTACCGCTCCCGCGGGACCTGGGGCACGCCGTCCCGCTGCTCGATGCGCTCAAAATCGCGGTAGATTTCCTCCAGCTCCGAAGCGGTGATTTCCCGTTCCACAATGTCCATGCCGATCTCCTTTCGACAGCAGTATCCGGGTGCCTGGCAACCGGGCGGATTACACGGCGGGCTTGCGGCCGATGTACATGGCGTGTTCCGAAAAGGCCAGGAATTCGGGCAGCTCCAGCAGACGCTTGGAAATTTCCACCCAAAGCTCGAATTCCTCCGGAGAGGAACCCATCACCTGGCTTTCGTTGAGCGCCAGAATCCCTTCCTGGCCGAACAAATGGAGCTTTTCCAGGCCGAAGGGTTCCAAAAAGGGTTCAATCTGCCGCTGGTTGATAAAATAGGAGGACGTAAAGGCCGGCCCCCGGTATCCGGTGTGGTCTGTAATGGAGTCAATCAGCCGGGCGGCCCCCTCCCTTTTTAAGTCCTCCGCCAGCAAGCCGGGGCCGTTTTTCAGATCGTATATCAGCCCTGCAAAGTCCAGGATAAAAGAGCAGTAAAAGAGCCCGCCCGGCTTCAGCTTGTCCAGGGCAAGCCGGACTGCCTGTTCCCGGTCCGCCTGTTCGGTCAGATGATACAGGGGGCCCATCAGGAAAACGTGGTCAAACTGCCCCAGCTCCAGGGAATCGAGACGCAGGCAGTTTTCCGCGTACATGGCGAGGGAAAGCTGCTGCTCCGCCGCCTTTTGGGCCGCCAGCGCGATGTTCCCTTCCGACAGGTCCACCAGCGTTACATTGCAGCCTTTTGCGGCATAATGGAGGGCGTACCGCCCCGGCCCGCCGCCGATGTCCAGAATGCGGTCCCCGGGGCGGATGCAGCGGTCCATCATGCAGGTGGTAAAGAGAAATTCAAAGGGGTGACGCTCCAAACGTTCCCATTCTTTCTGGGAGTTTTCGTCGTAGTACCGTTTTACTTCTTCTGTGCTCATGCAGGATGCCTCCAATCTGCGCCGCCGCGCCGTCAACAAAAAAAGAAACGGATGAAAGAAGGGGAACCGAAACGAGGCGGCGCAGCCCGTCGCGCCGCTCCGGCGTTATCGAAGGGAGTGTGCTGCCGCGCCGTCAACAAAAGAGAACCGTGAGAAAGAGGGGGACCGTAACGAAGCGGCGCAGCCCGTCGCGCCGCTCCGGCGTTATCGAAGGGAGTGTGCTGCCGCGCTGTCAACAAAAAAGAACCGTGAGAAAGAAGGGAACCGAAACGAGGCGGCGCAGCCCGTCGCGCCGCTCCGGCGTTATCGAAGGGAGTGTGCT
>DVFM01000044.1 GCA_018713245.1 Candidatus Merdivicinus intestinavium | reverse complement strand
AGTGTGCTGCCGCGCCGTCAACAAAAAAGAACCGTGAGAAAGAAGGGAACCGAAACGAGGCGGCGCAGCTTGTCGCGCCGCTCCGGCGTTATCGAAGGGAGTGTGCTGCCGCGCCGTCAACAAAAAATTTCGCCTGCAAAAAATTTTGATAATCCGGGTGTTTTTCTGCGTTTTGAGATTCCTTTTTTACCATTTCCGCAATCCAGCGGAGCTTCTCCGGGGAATGGTCCCGATACCGGCGGAGAAGGACAAGCCCCTCCCGTTCCGCCTGCAAAATGGCTTCATAAGCGTCCGGCACAAACTCCCGGCCGACGACTTTTACCGGCGTTTCGCTGACAAACGCTCCCGGAATGCCGTCCAGCGGGGCGCAGTTTTCGGACTCCGCCCGGTAAATCCAGCCGGAAACCCCGGCGAAGGTGTCCGCAAAAGCATCCGGATAGTATTCCTCCAAAACCGGCAGCCCCTCCGGCGAAAAGCCGTAGGAGGCGAATTTGTAAAAGGGCCCCTCATGGGGAAACCCCGTGCGCTTGCAGTGGCGTTCCACCGGGTTGCTGAGGTAGACCAGCACGCTCTCCCGCCGGTCCGAGAGGTAGACCAGGGGTCTGCCGTGGTTGGAAACATGGGGCGTCAGCTCCGTTAAATTGGGAACAGGGGAGGCGTGGTAGAGAACAGCCATGGCAATTCCTCCTTACAGCCGGATTGCCGCTTCCAGGGCAATCCGCAGATATTTCTCCCAGCCCTCGGCGGGCATATTGCCCAGCAGCCGGGCATCCCAGCCCGCCCCGTCCAGGCAGTCGGCGGCGTAGAGGAACTGGTAAAACTCCACCCCGCGGAACCGGCTTGCCGCCGCAAGGGAAGCGCATTCCATCTCCACGGCGAGACAGCCCTCCTCCCGGCGTTTACGGCAGTTGTCCGCCGTTTCCCGGTAAATGGCGTCGGTGGTCCAAACTCTGCCCATGATATTGGGGACCCCCAGGCCGTCCAAAATTTCCTTGAGCCTGGGCGCGGTGGGAATTTCCACATAATCGGAGGGCGGCAGATAATGGTAGCTGGTTCCCTCATCCCGGTAGGCTTCTGATGGGATAATGAGATGCCCGGCGGTCAGGGCTTTATCCAGCGCGCCGCAGGAGCCGAAAACCAGCAGCTTTTGGAGCCCCATGACAATGAGCTCTTCCAGCACCCCGACTGCTGCCGGCCCGCCCAGCAGGGTCGGGTAGCAGCCGAGGATATGACCATGATAGGAAAAGCGGTAGACAGGCACCCGGACAAAGGCCGCATTGACAGAGCCGATTTCTTCCGCGCCGTAGTTTTGCCGGATCAAATCCAGCACCTGCTCTTTGAAGGCGGCAATAAAAACTTCCGGGCAGTTTTCAACGGGGGCTGCAATGTGGGACGGGGTGAGGATTTCGGGCGAATGGGGGTCGAAGGTATCCAGAATGCTCATAGTTTCACCTTATCTCATTGCAAAATGAAATTTACCGCTTCATGCAGAGAATCCGCCACTTCCGCCCCCGTCCTTTCCAGCCGCTCCCGCGACTGGTGCCCGCAGGAAATCAGGACGCAGCGGCAGCCGAGTTTTTGAGCCGTTTGGGCGTCGTGGTCGGTGTCGCCGATGAGAATGCAGCGCTCCGGGGGGATGCCCTCCTCCCGGAGCCAGCGGACACCCCGCTCCGTCTTGCCCACAGCGTAGCCGTCCTTCTGACCGATGATGTGGGAAAAATACCCATCTATGCCAAACTTTGCAAGCTGGCTTTCCAGCAGCCCCTGCTCCGACGCGGAGAGGATGTTCTGGGAAAATCCCGCCTGCCGGAAAGCTTCCAGGGCTTCTTTCGCCCCTTCCGTCAGGCCGCAGTTTTGGCTTTCGATGGGGTAAAGGGCGATGTAGTCGGCGGCCATGCTTTCAAAACTTTCGTTGGAAAAATCCAGCCCCGCCGCCCGGTAGTAATTTTCCACGGGAAACTGGAAAATCTCCCGGTAGTGGTCCAAATCCCGCAAAGGCGGCTTGCCGCGCTTTCGGAGCATTTGGTTGAGGATGGCGGGGCCGGTGGGGACGTCGTCAAAGAGGGTGCCGTTCCAGTCCCAGATGATTTCCATGGCGTCCTCCTTTGGTCAGAGCTTTTGGATGATCCGGCTGCGCTTGACCGAGATGGCGTGGACCGGGCACATTTCGTGGCAGCAGTAGCATTTGATGCATTTTTCCCGGTGAATCACCGCCTTGCGGTTTTCCACCGAAATGGTGTGGGCGGGGCAGCTTTCGGCGCACTTGCCGCAGCCGATGCAGATTTTGGGGTCCACCTCCGGCCGGGGGGTGAAGAACCGCTCAATGATGGGTTTGCAGATGCCCCGCAGGGGTTTGGGAATATTGGACTGGAAATCCACCGTCCGGCTCCGGGGCATTTTAAAGTCCCGAAAAACCGGCGGTTCGCTGCCAATCTGGGGAACCTGGCTATAATCTGCCGGGCAAAGGCCCCGCTTTACTGCGTTCCGGATGGTGGGGATGGTATCCGGCTCCCGGCCTATGATGTGGGAGAGGACCATGTCCAGCTGGTAGGGGTCGTCCGCCGCCAGCAGAAGCCCCGTTTTCCGCAGGTCGCCGGAGGAGGGGCCGTCCCCCTCCATGGACACAATGGCGTCCACAAAGGTGAGGCCGGGCTTCACCGTCCCGCACAGGTCCAGCAGCATGTCGGCAAAATCGTTTTCGTTGGGGAAGCGCCAGTGGAATTCCGGCTTGGTGAGGCCGGGAATGCAGCCGAACAGGTTCTTGACGCCGCCGGACAGGCCGGTCATGCAGTGGGATTTGAGCTTGGCGATGGAGATGACAAAGTCCGCCTGGGCCACCGGGTTAATCAGGTCGAAGGCCTTGCACATGACGCCGTCCGGCTGGGGGCGGTGGGTAGTGCCCAGGTCGAAATTGAGGGAGGCGCCGGTCTCTTTTGCCACCGCCTCCATGCCGGTGTCCCGGTAAATGCCGGTGAGGATGGGCTTGGTGTAAACGCCGCCGGGGCTGTCGGCGATGGTGATGTCCCGCACCCCCAGGGCCTTTAAATGGCGCACCACCGCCCGCACTACGGCGGGGTGGGTGGTGGTGCCGTCCTCGGGGCGGCGCTTCATGAGGAGATTCGGCTTGACGGTGATTTTCCAGGAAGGGTCAATTGTTTCGTCGGCCCGCAGCAGGGCAAACAGGCGGTCCACCGCCTGCTGCACCGCCCGCTGGTCATAGTCGGATACAAGCTGGTTTGCGACCAAGGGAAAATCCTCCTTTTACAGATGGTAGCCGGGAAGCTCGCTTAAAAATTCCCGGATTCGCTTCAAAGCGGCGGTCAGGTGCTGCACCGAGTAGGAATAGGAGACGCGGATGTAGCCTTCGCCGCTGTCGCCGAAAGCGTTGCCGGGAACCACAGCCACCTTTTTGCCGTAGAGGAGCTTTTCGCAGAACTCCTCCGAGCCCATGCCGGTGTTTTTGATGCAGGGGAACACATAGAAGGCCCCCTCCGGCTCAAAGGTGTGCAGCCCCATTTTGTTGAAGGCGTCCACTACGAAGCGCCGCCGGCGGTCGTATTCCTCCCGCATCTGGCAGATGTTTTCCTCGCAGTGGTCCAAAGCCTCAATGGCGGCGTACTGGGAGGTGGTGGGGGCGCACATGATGGCGTACTGGTGGATTTTGGTCATCTGCTTAATGGCCGCCGCAGGTCCTGCGGCGTACCCCAGCCGCCAGCCGGTCATGGCAAAGGTCTTGGAAAAGCCGTTGACCACAATGGTGCGCTCCTTCATTCCGGGGAGGGAGGCGATGGAGGTGTGGTGGCCGTTGTAGGTGAGCTCCGCATAGATTTCGTCGGAGAGGACGACAATGTCGTGCCTGCGCAGCACCTCGGCAATCGCCTCCAGATGCTCCCTGCGCATCACCGCGCCGGTGGGGTTGTTGGGGTAGGGTAGGATGAGCATCTTGGTCCGGGGGGTGATGGCGGCTTCCAGCTGTTCGGGGGTGAGGCGGAAATGGTCCTCCTCCCGGGTTTCAATCGTCACGGGGACGCCGCTGGTCAGGGTGACAATGGGGGCGTAGCAGACGAAGCTGGGTTCGGGAATCAGCACTTCGTCCCCGGGGTTCACGAAAGCGCGGATGGCCAGGTCAATGGCCTCGGAGCCGCCCACCGTCACCACCACTTCCGTGTTTTTGTCGTATTCCAGGAGGAATTTCCGCTGCAAGTAGTCGCAGATGGCCCGTCTGAGGTCGATCAAGCCGGCATTTGCGGAATAAGAGGTTTTTCCCTGCTGGAGATTTTCAATTCCGGCCTGCCGGACGGAGTAAGGGGTTTTAAAGTCCGGCTCCCCGACGCCCAGGGCGATGACGCCTTCCATTTCATTGGCGACGTTGAAGAATTTCCGGATGCCGGAGGGCTTCAGGGAAACCGTCCGCCGGGAGAGCATGTTTTCCAGATCCATCAAAACGAAATGTTCCCCCTCTCGTCCCCGGTCCGGGGATTCATGATGACGCCCCGGTCCTTATAGCGGGACAGGACAAAGTGGGTGGCGGTGGAAACGACGCCGTCCAGGGGGGCCAGCCGCTGGGCCACAAAGAGGGCCACGTCCTTGAAGGTCTTGCCCACCACCTGCACATGGAGGTCATAGCCGCCGCTCATGAGATAGACGCTGTCCACTTCATGGTAGCCGCTGATTTTGTGGGCGATTTCCTCAAAGCCGAAGTCCTTTTTGGGGGTGACCCGCAGTTCAATGACCGCTTCCACATACTGGGTGTCGATCTTTTCGTAGTCGAGCAGGGGCTTATACCCGCGGATGACGCCCAGGTCCTCGTATTCCGCGATGCGGCGTTCCACCTCTTCCCTGGTGGTTCCCAGCATGACCGCGATTTTTTCCGGTTCCATCCGGGCGTTGGTGTTGAGCAGCTGCAGCAGTTGATCCATCATTTCCAAACACTCCTTTTCGTTCTTTGTTAATCTATTATTATAACAAAAAAAGCCCCGCACTGCAAGGCCCGGAGCGGGAAAATGTGAAAAAGGAAAGACGCCTCCCGGCAAGGCGTCTTTCCTTTCGGTCAGAGAAGCTCCTCCTCCGGACACCGCGTCCACCGGGGCGGCGAATCCGGGCAGGAATTGACCCGCTTGGCTGCCCGCAGTTCCACGAAGCAGCCGCACAGGGCGCACATCCCGTTGGCGAGCTTTTCGCACGCCAGGCAGGCGGAGAGCCTGCGGCGGTATTCCGCCTCCGGGACCCGGACGGCGGGCGTGAGGGCTTTGACATACTCCGCCACCGTCCGGGCGTAGGCCGCCTCGCCGCTCTCCTCCAGCAGGCAGCGCCGGCAGAACCGCCCGTCGAGGCTGCCGCTCATTCGACGGTGATTTCCGCGGCGGAACAGGCGGGAAGGGTGAAGGACAGGCCCTTTTCGGTGAGGGAGACGCCGTCAAAGGGGGCGGGTTTCACCGTTTCCGGCGCATCGAAGGTGTTGCAGGCGTCCATCCTGCCGGCCAGGATCCGGGCGGAAACCTTCCGGGCGGCAAAGCCGTCCAGAGCGCATTCCACCGGGCAGGGCTCCGAGGCGGAGAGGTTGGCGGCGGTGATGTGGATGACGCCGTTCTGATCCATGGAGGCGGAGGCGCTGAGCTGCGGGACCTGTTCGCCCGGCAGCGCGCCGGCTTTGGGGGTATCCAGGCAGCTTTCCAGCAGGTCCGCGTCCTGGTGGCATTGATAAAGGTCGAAGATGTGATAGGTGGGGGTGAGGAGCATCTTTTCGCCCTCGGTGAGGATAACCGCCTGGAGGACGTTGACCATCTGGGCGATGTTGGCCATCCGGACGCGGTCGCTGTGGGCGTTGAATACATTGAGGGTCAGGGCCGCCACCATGGCGTCCCGCATGGTGTTCTGCTGGTAGAGGAAGCCGGGGTTGGTGCCGGGCTCCACATCGTACCAGGTGCCCCATTCGTCCACGATGAGGCCGATGCGCTTTTCCGGGTCGTAGCGGTCCATGATGGCGCTGTGGCGGGTGACGATTTCGTCCATCTTCCGGGCGTTGAAAAGGGTGCGGTAGTACAGTTCTTCATTAAAGTCGGTGGCGCTGGTTTTGTTGTTCCAGTCCGGGCCGGGAACGGTGTAGTAGTGGAGGGAGATGCCGTCCATGAAGGGGGCGGCAATGTCCATCAGGGTTTCCATCCAGCCGTAATCCGCGCCGTTGGGGCCGCAGGCGATGCGGTAAATCTTATTGTCGCCGTAATTGCGGAGATAGGTCTGGTAGCGGCGGTATTCATCGGCGTAGTAGGACGGGCGCATGTTGCCGCCGCAGCCCCAGTTTTCATTGCCGACGCCGAAATATTTGATCTTCCAGGGCGCTTCATGGCCGTTTTGCTTGCGCAGGTCCGCCATGGGGGAGACGCCGTCGAAGGTCATGTATTCCACCCATTCGCTCATTTCCTGGACTGTGCCGGAGCCCACATTGCCGTTGATGTAGGGTTCGCAGCCCACCTGGCGGCAGAATTCCAGGAACTCGTGGGTGCCGAAGGAATTGTCCTCCAGGACGCCGCCCCAGTGGGTGTTAATCATTTTTTTGCGGGACGCTTTGGGGCCGACGCCGTCCTTCCAGTGATACTCGTCGGCAAAGCAGCCGCCCGGCCAGCGCAGAACGGGGACCCGGATGTTTTTCAGCGCCTCCACCACGTCGGAGCGCATGCCGTTGACGTTGGGAATGGCGGAATCCTCCCCCACATACAGGCCGTTGTAAATGCACCGGCCCAGGTGCTCGGAAAAGTGACCGTAAATGTTTCGGCTGATGCGGGACTTTTTCGCCGCCGCGTTGATGTACAGCTTTGCCATGTTCTTTCCTCCTCGTATGATTCCCGTTTTTTCCTCCGCCTTCAGGCGGCGCGGCTGCGCTCCGGAAAACGCCCGAACCGGCTGCCGCATTTATTTTCATTATACTCCGCCGGATGCGGGATACAATGGGCAATGCTACGAAAAAATTGACCTTTCCTACGGTTTTTGCTATACTGGAAAGCGGAAAGGAAGGATGATGATGCTCGAACTGCACGGGGTGGGCTGCGGCTACTGCCACCCGCCGGATTTTGAGATTTTCCGCCCGGAGGGCTCCGGGGACTGGCTGTTTCTGATTTTCAAGTCCCGCACGCGGGTGTTCCTGCCCACGGGGGAAGCCGCAGCGGCTCCCGGCGGCGTGATCCTTTACCCGCCGGGGGCGCCCCAGCATTACCGGGCGGCGGATTCCCCGTGGGAAAACGACTATCTCCATTTTGCCGGGAAAGACGCCGGGGAGCTGGCGGAGAAGCTCGCCCTGCCGCTGGGGCAGGTTTTTTATCCGGCGGGGGTGGAGGAACTGATGCGGCGGCTGGCCGCCATCGAAGCGGCGGCGGTCCAGACCCCGGACCTTGCGGATATCGTGGCGGACGCCGAGATCCGCCGCCTCTTTTTGGAGCTTCATCAGGCCGGGGAACCTCCCCGGAGCCGCCATGCGGCGGTGCTGCGCCAGCTCCGGCTGGAGGTTTACCGGACGCTGGGGGAGGAGTGGAGCGTGGAACGCATGGCGGAGCGGGTCTGCCTCAGCCCTTCCCACTTTTTTGCCGAATACCGAAAGCTGTTTGGCTTAAGCCCCATCGCCGACCTGATCGGGATGCGGATTTCCCTGGCCCGGTACTATCTGGAAAATACGGTGCAGCCGGTGGGCGCGGTGGCGGCGCTGGCGGGATTCACCAACGAATACTATTTTATCCGCCAGTTTAAGCGCCGCACCGGAAAGACGCCGGCCCGATATGCGCGGGAAATGCGGGAAGGAAGGGCAAAAAAGACGAATTAGCACTCTTGCGTTCAGAGTGCTAATATTTACAGGCAGTTCATAAAAAAAGAATGGTTTCGTTACAAAGCGGGGGTATACTAAGAATTGTTGAAAGGGTAAGGAACCCGGAAGACAAAGGCGGCGCGGCGCCCGCGCAGAGAACGCCGCCGGATAAAAAATTTAAGAGAAGCGCGGAGAATGGAGTACATTATGTTTGGAATGATTCCCTTCACCCGTGAAGAAAGCAACCTTTGGAACGAATGGAACAACCTGGAAAAGAGCCTGTTCGGCGGCGTTGCCGGCGGTCAGTTCCGCTGCGACATCAAGGAAGAGGACGACAAATATGTAATGGAGGCGGAACTGCCCGGCTTCCAGAAAGAAGATATTTCCGTTGACGTGCAGGACGGCCGCCTGACCATCACCGCCCGCCACAACTCGGAGAAAGAGGACAAAAAAGACAATTACCTCCGCCGGGAGCGGTCCTACGGCTCCTACTGCCGGAGCTTTGACCTGTCCGGCATCGACGCCGGCGGCATCACCGCTTCCTACAACAACGGCGTCCTGGAGCTGAAGCTCCCCAAGGAGCAGGCGAAGCTCCCGCAGAAACACACCATCGCCATTGAAGGCTGAGCATTCTTCCAAAAATAACGGGTAAGCAGAAATTCCCGTCCGGTCTTGCGACCGGGCGGGAATTTTTCGGCTTTTTTAAGGTCAGAACTGGATGCAGACCATCTGATGAATGTCCACCTTGGGGACGGTGTAGGTAATTTTTCCGTCCGCATAGGCGAAGGGCAGGGCTTCCCCGGCCGGCTCCAGCGTAACGGCTTTGGGAGCGCGTTCCGAGCGGATGGAAACCGGAATGTGATAGAGGGGGATAGTGTCCTGGATCACCTCAGTTTTGGTGCCGCGGTTGGTGGTGTAGGCGAAGAGGAGGTGATGGACCAGGCGGTTTTGCTCTTTCTGTTCCATCAGGGTGGTGACGCCGCGGTCCGGCAGGCCGACGGTCAGGGTTTTCTCATCTCCCAGCAGGGTGTCCAGAACGTGGCAGAGCAGCTCCTTGACGTGGAACGAGCCCATCTCGGCGTATTCGGTGAACAGGTTCCAGGGCAGGTAGGCGGTGTTTTCCGTCAGCGCCCCGGCGGGATTGGCGGCGGCGGGGTTGTTGGGGGTGTGCTGGTGGGAGCAGAAATGCTCCGGCGCCCGGTTGAAGTAGGGGTCCTGCTCCAGGGCGGGGCAGCCGGCGCCGTTTTCCAGGGCGATGCGGTAGCCCTGCTGGTACATGACGTAAGCGGTCTTGCCGTTGACGGTGCGGAACTGGGGGATATAGTAATTGGGGCGGTACTCGCATTTCCCCAGGAAGGAGGCCCCGAAGGGCAGCGCAAATTCGTCCCGGTCCGCCCAAAGGCCGGATTCGCCGGTGGCGAGAATCTTTCCGCCGTTTTTGAGGTACTGCCGCAGGCGGCCCGCCAGGGTTTCGTCCAGGCGGATGTTGTCCGGGAGGATGACCAGCTTGTAGGGGGCAAGGTCGGTTTCCAGGTCCAGGATGTCGTAGAGGTATTTGCCCTCCAGCAGCACCCGGTTGGCGCCCACGTCGGCGAACTGCTTGTCGCGGTCCTGGGGGCCGTTGACCGCCTCGCTGGAGAGGACGGCGATGTCGGCCACGCTGGTCACATCCGCGCACCAGGCTTCCTTTGCCTCCACTTCGGCATAGGCCGCGCCGATGAGGCGGTAGGTGGAGAGGTTCATTTCCCCGTCGGGATGGAGCTGGTCGCCGACGGAGCATTTCGCGCCGCAGGCGATGGAGAGGGCAGCCTCATACCGGAGGGCGTTGGGGTGCTTGAACCCGCCGAATTCGCCCCAGGTGGTGTGGAATTTGCCGGTCATGCCCAGGAATTCCTTGCCCAGGGTGCGGACATAGGCGGCGGACATGGGGAAGTGGTCGTAGCCCCAGCCGCCGGTGGGCAGGCTCTCCAACTCCAGGTGGGTGTCGAAATCCGCCAGGTCCCGGCGGCCCCGGGTGATGTTGCCGGCGTTGTGGAAGATGGCGGTGTCGGGATTATATTTATGGACGGCTTCGGCCATGCGCCGGCAGTAGCGGGCGTAAACCCGTTCCCCCTGGCGCAGCAGGGCGGCGGGGTCCTCCGGGTCCTCGCCCAGGGACTCGATTTCCGCGCGGCAGGCAGGGCAGTGGCAGATGCGCACGTTGGAGATGTCCAGGAAAATCTCGCAGGGATTGTATTTCTGCATGACCTCTTCCACCTGGGCGGCCAGCAGGTCCAGGTAGGGGGTATTGTAGCAGAAAAGGTGGTAGCTCGCCCGGCCCAGGTATTCCTCGGTAATTCCCTCGGGGGTGTGCCAGAGCAGCCAGTCGGGATGGGCCGCCACTTCCTTTTCGTCAAAGCCGGCGGAGACATAAACCGGGGCCCGGACGCCGATTTCGGCGCAGGCTTCCAGCTGCGCCCCCAAAAGGTCGAAATCCAGGTGGGGGTGCATTTTATTGACTTCCGTGGGGTGGTAGGACCAGCCGTGATGGCATTTGGAAAAGACGGTGATGGAATTGACGTGCCCCGCCTTCAGAGCTTCCTGGAACTGTTCCTTGGAAAAGCGGGAACCGATGCCGGGAATTTCCCCGGAGGTGTGAAAATCCAGATGAATTTGACGAAACGGCAGCATATGCGGGCCTCCTTTATTTGATCCGAACAGGATTTTGTACTTTCATTATACCTGCCGCGCTCCCCTTTGTACAGAGACAAAAGTAAGATTTTTTCGGCTAATTTTCAGCAAAGTGCCGGGAGAGCCGCCCGGAGGCTTCCTGAGCATCCTCAACAGACCGGGCGCTTTTTTTCTCCTTGAAATCATCGAAAAAGCCAATTTATTTGCGGGCGGCTTTATTATATACTAAAAGCAGCAAAAAAGGGGGAATGGAGTATGACAAACCGCAGGCGCTTTGCCGCCGTATTAAATGGAGAAAAACCGGACAGGCTGCCCATGGTGGAGTGGGCGACCTGGTGGAACCTGACCGCCGAACGATGGGAGCGGGAAGGCGTGCCGAAAATCGACGGGCCGGACACGCTCCAGAATTATTTCGGACTGGACCCGCTGCGGCAGATCTGGGTGTCGCCCCGGGGCGCAGGCTGTCCGTCGCCCGCCTTTCACGGGGCCGGGCTGCTGGAGGATGAGGCGGGATATGAGGCCGTCCGGCCCTTCCTGTTCCGGGAGGAGGACCTGGAATCCGCTGCGGAGCGGGCGGCGGAGTGGCGGGAGGGCCACGAGCGGGGGGACTTCGCCGCCTGGCTCACCCTGGAGGGGTTTTTCTGGTTTCCCAGGACGCTGTTCGGCATTGAAAACCACCTGTACGCCTTTTACGATTACCCGGAGCTGATGCACCGGATGAACCGGGAGCTGACCGAATTCCACCTGAAGTGCCTGGAGCGGCTGCTGCCCATTCTGAAGCCGGAGTTCATGACCTTTGCGGAGGACATGTCCTACAATCACGGCCCCATGCTGTCCAAAGCGCTGTTTGACGAATTCATGCTCCCCTATTACCGCCGGATGGTGCCGGTGCTGCGGGAGAACGGCGTCAGGGTTCTGATCGACACCGACGGCGACGTGGAGCCGCTGATTCCCTGGTTCCGGGAGGCGGGGATCGAGGGGGTTCTCCCCCTGGAGCGCCAGGCGGGGGTGGACGTCGGCCGCATCCGGGAAAATTATCCCGACTGGCTGATGATCGGCGGCTACGACAAGACGGTGATGCACCGGGGCGAGGAGGCCATGCGGCGGGAATTTGAACGGCTGCTCCCCGCCATGCGCTCCGGGCGGTATGTGCCTTCGGTGGACCACCAGACACCCCCGGACGTGTCGGCGGAGCAGTACCGGACCTATGTGCGGCTGCTGCGGGAATACGCGGAAAAGGCGGCGGAGTGACCCTGCGGGCGCGCCTGCCGGCGCAAAATCTGCCGGCTTCCTCCCCGGAGGATTGCAAAAATGCCGCATTTATGGTATGATGAGAGAATAAACCAAGCAGAAAACGGGGGAAAAGATCATGGCAGTTTCATCACTTTGCCTGCCGGAGGGGTACCGGCCGGCGCTGGATATTTTGCAGACCGAAATCGCAATCAAGCTGGTGAAGGACACCTTCGAGCGGGAGCTGGCGGATAAGCTCCATCTAACCCGGGTGTCCGCGCCGCTCTTTGTGCGGAAGGGCAGCGGCATCAACGACGACCTGAACGGCGTGGAGCGGCCGGTGGGCTTTGACATCTCGGACATCGGCGCGGATGTGGAAATCGTCCACTCCCTGGCCAAATGGAAGCGGCTCGCCCTCAAGCGCTACGGCTTCGGCCCCAATACTGGCCTGTATACCGACATGAACGCCGTCCGCCGGGACGAGGAGCTGGACAACCTCCATTCCGTTTATGTCGACCAGTGGGACTGGGAAAAGATCATCACCCCCGAGACCCGCACCCCGGAAACCCTCCGGCACACCGTCCGCCGGGTCATGCGCGCCCTCAAGGAGACGGAGGACGCGCTCCACAGGGCCAATCCGGAGCTGACGCCCATGATTTCCGAGCAGGTGACCTTCCTCACCGCACAGGAGCTGCTGGACCGGTACCCCGGTCTTTCCCCCAAAGAGCGGGAGGACGCCGCGGCGAAGGAATACGGCACCATTTTTGTCATGGGCATCGGCGGCAGGCTTTCCGACGGGAAGCCCCATGACGGGCGCGCGCCCGACTACGACGACTGGGACCTGAACGGGGATATTCTGGTCTGGTATCCGGTGCTGGGCCGGGCGGTGGAGCTTTCCTCCATGGGGATCCGGGTCAACGCCGAATCCCTCCGCAGGCAGCTTGTCCTGGCGGGATGCCCGGAGCGGGAGAAGCTCGCCTATCACCGGATGCTGCTGGACGGGGAGCTGCCGCTGACCATCGGCGGGGGCATCGGCCAGTCGCGGCTGTGCATGGTAATGCTGCATAAGGCGCACATCGGGGAGGTTCAGGCCTCGGTGTGGGACGACGAAATGGTGCGCGCATGCGCGGAGCACCGGATGACACTGCTGTAAGGGGGCGCTTTGATGAGTTATGATTTTTCCCGGTTCGGATGCCGGGTGTTTAATGATACGGTAATGCGGGAGAAGCTTTCCAAGGGGACCTACCGCGCCCTGCGGCGTTCCATCGACGAGGGCGCGCCGCTGGACTCGGTGGTGGCCGAGGTTGTGGCTTCCGCCATGAAGGACTGGGCGGTGGAGCAGGGGGCGACCCACTTTACCCACTGGTTCCAGCCCATGACCTCTTTCACCGCCGGAAAGCACGACAGCTTCCTCACCCCCGCCAAGGACGGCCGGGCCATTCTGGAATTTTCCGGCAAGGAGCTGATTGTGGGCGAGCCGGACGCTTCGTCCTTCCCCAACGGCGGCCTGCGCAACACCTTTGAGGCCCGGGGCTACACTTCCTGGGACTGCACCTCCCCCGCTTTTGTGCGGGAGGGGACCCTTTACATCCCCACCGCCTTCTATTCCTACACCGGCGAGGCGCTGGACACCAAAACGCCGCTGCTCCGCTCCAACGAGGCGGTGGCGCGGGAGGCGCTGCGGGTGCTGCGGGCGTTCGGAAACACCACGGCGGTCCGGGTGAGCCCCACGGTGGGGGCGGAGCAGGAGTATTTCCTGGTGGACCGCGAAAAATATGAGCAGCGCCTGGACCTGAAGCTCTGCGGGCGGACCCTGTTCGGCGCCCGTCCGGCCAAGGGCCAGGAGATGGAGGACCATTACTGCGGCCGCATCCGGCTGCGGGTGCGCCAGTTTATGCGGGAGCTGGACGAGGCCCTTTGGGACCTGGGGGTCCCGGTCAAGACCGAGCACAACGAAGCGGCCCCCGCCCAGCACGAGCTGGCGCCGGTGTTCGAGCTGGTAAACGTCGCCTCCGACCACAACCAGCTCATTATGGAGGTCATGCGGGAGATCGCCAAAAAGAACGGCCTGGCCTGCCTGCTCCACGAAAAGCCCTTTGAGGGGGTCAACGGCTCCGGCAAGCACAACAACTGGTCCCTTTCCACCGACGACGGCCAGAACCTGCTGGACCCCGGCAAGACGCCCTATGAAAACATGCAGTTCCTGGTGTTTTTGTCGGCGGTAATCGCGGCGGTGGACGATTACGCGGACCTGCTGCGGATGAGCGCCGCCAGCGCGGGGAACGACTTCCGGCTGGGGGGGCATGAAGCGCCGCCCGCCATCATCTCCATCTTTTTGGGCGACCAGCTCACCGACATTCTGGAGCACATCGCCCACGGCGACGTGGTGGAGCAGACCCCGTCCTGCATCCTGGAAACCGGCGTCGCCACCCTGCCCAAGCTCCCCCGGGACGGCTCCGACCGGAACCGCACCTCCCCCTTCGCCTTTACGGGGAACAAGTTTGAGTTCCGGATGGTGGGTTCCTCCGCCTCCATCGCGGTGTCCAGCTATGTGCTCAACACCATCGTAGCCGACGCCCTGTCCCGGATTGCGGACCGGCTGGAAAACTGCTCCGACTTTGACGCGGAGATTCAGAAAATCGTGCGGGAGACGGTGCGGGATCACGGCCGCATTATCTTCAACGGCAACAACTATACCGGCGAGTGGGTGGAGGAAGCCGGGCGCCGGGGGCTGCCCAACCTCACCAACACGGTGGACGCCATCGGCGCCATGATCGACCCCAAAAACATCGCCCTGATGGAGCGGTTCCACGTGATGTCCGGCACCGAGTGCCAGGCGCGGTATGAAATCATGCTGGAAAATTACTGCAAGCTGGTGAGCATCGAGGGGGCCACCATGTGCGAGATGACCCGCCGGCAGATTCTGCCCGCCGCGGCGGATTTCGCGGGGAAAATGGCCCGGGATTACAGCAGCCTGAAGGAAGCCGGGGTGGAGAACGCCTCGCTGCTTTCCATGGTGCGGCGGCTTTCCGGCTGCATCACCGAGCTGGAGGACGTGACGGGCCGGCTGGAGGAGGCGCTGGAGACCTGCGGGTCCATTTCCGACCACCTGGAAAACGCCCAGTACCATCGGGACACCATCCGCGCCATTATGCAGGAGCTGCGGGAGGTTTCCGACCGGACGGAAAAAATGGTTTCCGCCGGGGATTGGCCCATCCCCACCTATGCGGACCTCATTTACCGGGTATAAACGCATAGAAAAAGCAGAGGGATTCCCAAAGGTCCCTCTGCTTTTTATTATTATTCCACGGACGCGATGACGCTCTGGGGGTCGATCCATTCGCCGTCCTGCTTCATGCCGACGTGGAGGTGCATCTCCTCGGCGGCTTCAATCAGGGAGGAGTTGCCCACGCTGCCGATGACGTCGCCCAGGGCGACCTCCTGGCCTTTCTTCACCTTAATGTCGTCGTTCAGGCCGCAGTAGAGGGCGGTGATGCCGCCGGGGTACTCCATCTCGACGACGACGCCCCACTGGTCATCCTCCCGGATGTCCAGGACTTTGCCGTCGCCCATGGATTTGACGGGGGCGCCTTCCTCGGCCTTGATGTCGATGCCGTCATGGGTCCGCCATTCGCCGAGGGTTTTGGATTTGACCAGTTCGCCGCCGCTGTAGGGGTTTAAGATCTCGCCGGAAACCGGCATAATGAGGAGGTCGGAGGAGGAACTGGGCGCAGCGGCTGCGGATTCCGTCTCCTGGGATACCGGCGCGCCGGCGGATTCCGCCGGCTCTTCCTCAGCGGGAGACTCCTCCTTGACGATGACCTGCGGGGTGTCCTTGGGGACGCCGGGTTCGGATTTTTCCACGGCGCTGGTTTCCGGGATGGACCAGTCGGTGGTGTTTTCCAGGGTATTGCCGGAGGAGTCCGGGGTCTGGGGCTGGTTGAGCCTGCTCAAGGTCAGGTAGGTGACCGCCCCGACGGCGATTACGCTGACGGCCAGCGCAATGTAGAACCCTTTGGAACTCCTTTTGTTTCCAAAATTCATTTTTTTCATGGGTACCAACCTTTCTTATTGGAAGTGCTTTGATTGAGCGGAAGTGGGAATGGGGTTGTTTCTCCCATAGTTTTCACAAAGCAGGCGCAGATTATGCAAAAGCGCCGCAGGAGATTTTGCCGGCGCCTTCTGCATATTTCTCCGGCGGGACGCATAGTCTGAATCAGCAGAAATGTATGCCTTAAACGGAAATATGTCTTTTTATAAAAGACGGATTCGATTCTCTGTCTGCTTATATTGTACAACTATGATGAATTTTTGTTTAAAACGCGGAATATTTGTCAAAAAAATAACAGTCAATTGCAGGAAAGTGAAATCTTTTAGCCATGTAAAGTATTTTTGCGGAAAAGTGATTGACGGAGGGGGAAAAACGCACTATAATAGTAGTCACATACCGGCGAAATCGAACTGCTTTGCCGGTTTTTACAATTCATATGGAGGGAAAAGAAATGAGCAGAGTGTACAATTTCAGTGCAGGCCCGTCGATGCTGCCGGAGTCCGTGCTGCGCAAAGCCGCGGAAGAAATGCTGGACTACCAGGGCAGCGGCCAGTCGGTGATGGAGATGTCCCATCGGTCCAAGACCTACCAGTCCATCATTGACTCCTGTTCATCCCTGCTGCGGGAAGTGATGGACATTCCGGAGGATTACGAGATCCTGTTTCTGCAGGGCGGCGCTTCCTCCCAGTTTGCCATGGCGCCTCTGAACCTGGCCGCAAAGTCCGGCAGCGCCGACTTTGTCATCACCGGCCAGTGGGCTAAAAAGGCCTTTTCCGAGGCCAAGAAGCTCATCAAGGCCCGCGAGGTTGCGTCCTCCGCGGACAAAACCTTCACCTATATCCCGGAGCTGGACCCCGCCTCCTTTGACCCCAACGCGGATTACTTCCACATCTGCTACAACAACACCATTTACGGCACCCGGTTTGTGGAGCTGCCCGATACCGGCAGCGTGCCGCTGGTGGCCGACATGAGTTCCTGCATCCTGTCCGAGCCCATCGACGTGCGGAAATTCGGCATGATTTACGCCGGCGCGCAGAAGAATATGGGCCCCGCCGGTCTGACGGTGGTCATTATCCGCAAGGACCTGATCGGCGAACCGCGGGAGGGAACCCCCACCATGTTCACCTATAAAATCCACGCGGAAAACGGCTCCATGTACAACACTCCGCCCACCTACGCCATCTATATCTGCAAGCTGGTGCTGGAGTGGCTTAAAAATGACATCGGCGGCCTGGCGGAGATGAAGAAGATCAACGAGAAGAAGGCCGCGATGCTGTATGATTACCTGGATTCCTCCAAGCTGTTCAAGGGCACGGTGGAAAAGAAATACCGCTCGATGATGAACATCCCCTTCGTCACCGGCAGCGAGGAGCTGGATGCGGAATTTGTCAAAGCCGCGTCGGCCGCCGGGTTTGTCAATCTGAAGGGGCACCGAACCGTGGGCGGCATGCGGGCTTCCATTTACAACGCCATGCCGGTGGAAGGCGTGGAAAAGCTGGTCGCCTTTATGAAGGAATTCGAGGCGGCGCATCAGTAAAAAATTTGCAGCGGAAAGGACGGATGCGACATGTATCGTGTTCAGACACTCAATAAAATTTCCCCCCTGGGCCTGGAGCGCTTCGACCGCGCGCAGTATACCTGGGGCGACGATCTGGAAAACCCCGACGCCATTCTGGTGCGTTCGGCTTCCATGCACGACACCGAGCTGGGCAGCAGCGTCAAGGCCATCGCCCGGGCGGGCGCCGGCGTCAACAACATTCCTCTGGACAAATGCTCCCAGGCGGGCATTGTGGTGTTCAACACCCCCGGCGCCAACGCCAACGCGGTGAAGGAACTGGTTGTGCTCGGGCTTCTGATGTCCTCCCGCAAGATTGCCCCCGCGATGGAGTGGATTATGACCCTCAAGGGCAAGGGCGACGAGGTCCCCAAACTGGTGGAAAAAGGCAAGGGGCAGTTCGTCGGGCCGGAAATCATGGGCAAATCCCTGGGCGTTATCGGCCTGGGCGCCATCGGCGCGCAGGTGGCCAACACCGCCGCCGCGCTGGGCATGAAGGTGTACGGCTACGACCCCTATATCAGCGTAGACGCCGCCTGGCGGATGGACAGCGCCATTATTCACGCAAAATCCCTGAAGGACATCTACGAGAGCTGCGACTACATCACCCTGCATCTGCCCTGCACCTCGGAGACCAAGGGCATGATTAACGCTTCCTCCATCCAGATGATGAAAACCGGCGTGCGCATCCTCAACTTCGCCCGGGGCGAGCTGGTGGAGTCCGCGGATATGCTGGCGGCGCTGGATGAGAAGCAGGTGAAGGTTTACGTCACCGACTTCGCGGACGACGTGCTCCTGGGGCACAAGGGCGTTGTAGCCCTGCCGCATCTGGGCGCTTCTACCCCGGAATCGGAGGACAACTGCGCCATGATGGCGGTGGATGAGCTGATGGAATACCTGGAAACGGGCAACATCACCAATTCGGTGAACCTGCCCTCCCTGAGCCTCCCCATGGGCAAAGCCGGCCGGCTCTGCATCATCCACAAGAACGTCAGCGGCATGCTGTCCAAGATGGCGGCGGTCCTGTCCGAAGCGGGATGCAACATCGAAAATATGATTAACGATTCCAAGAAAGATTATGCATACACCATTATGAATCTGGGACAAAACGTCGATGCGGACATTGCGGAAAAGCTGGCCGCGGTGCCGGATGTAATTCGGGTCCGGGTTCTGTAAATTCAGCGCAAAAAGAAGGCGTCCTCCATCACAAGCGGATGGAGGACGCCTCAGAGTGTCGAAAAACCTCTTTTAAAAGTAAAACTGTACCAAAAAGAGAACGGAAAGTTTTCGCCCGCCTTTTTCAAAAGGCGGCAGATTCCAAAGGCAGAGCCTTTGGCCGTTTTCCGCAGAAAGCGGAACCCAATCTTTTCGCGCCCCGGGCGCGAACAAAAAGAAAAAAGCGGAGTCATGAATTGATGTATCAATTCATGACGTGCAGACCCGCCGCGGATGACCCCGCGCCGGCATTTTGCTTGCAAAATGACGGGTTAGAATTTCCCAAGTTTTTATCCACAGCTCATTTGCGTCAGCAAATAACACCTCTGTGTGCAATTTGTCAGACCATGCTCTCTTTTTCGACAGGCTGAGGCGTCCTCCATCACAAGCGGATGGAGGACGCCTTTTTGTTTGAAGATATTATGCCAATTGCCGGAATTTTTCCCGGGGCGTCGGGGACGCCGCCCCCTACAATCCTAACGAACATTCCGGTGTTTTATGCGGGCCGGGCGACCCGGCCCCTACAAACGGCGGCTTCGCTGCGGGGCTTCCCCGCCCGCTATTTGCCGGCAACGGAAAGCTCTTTCACCAGAACGGAGGGGGAACCGAATACCGTGCAGCCGGAGGGGATTTCAAAGTGCAGGTCGCTGCCCACCTGTTCGATGCTTTTCAGCAGCTCAAAGAAGTTGCCCGCCACGGTAAAGCCCCGGACGGATTTCCCTTTCTTTCCGTCCTCAATGAGGAATCCCGCGCTTTGCAGGGAAAAATCGCCGGTGACGGCGTTGGCGCCTGCATGGCCGCCGTTGATTTCCGTCAGGTAAATGCCGTTTCCGGCCTTGGCGAACAGCTCCTCCTGGGTCAGTTCGCCGGGCTTCAGGTAAAAGCTGTAGGGCGCGACCGATACATTCGCCGCGTAGCTTGATTTGTAGGCGTTGCCGGTGCTCTTGACCCCGGCTTTGGCGGCGGTTTTCAGATTGTGGAGGAAGGTGCGGAGGACGCCGCCTTCAATGACGGATTTCGTATAGGTGGCCACGCCCTCCCCGTCGAAGCCCGCCTGGACAGTGCAGCCGGGGTAGAAGGGGTCGTCGATGAGGGTGACGCAGGGGGAGGCGATTTCCTGCCCCTCCTGCCCTTTGAGCAGGGACAGGCCCTTCTGCACCTGATCGGCGGAAAATACCGGGCAGAAAATGGAGAGCAGGTCGGCCATGACTTCCGGGTCCAGAACGACGGCGTATTTTCCGCTCTGGGCAATCTCCGCGCCGATGGTGGCGGCGGCTTTTTCTACGGCGCTCCGGGCCAGCTCTTTCCGGCTCACCTGGGACAGGGTGCCGGAGCGGTAATCATAGCTGTTGTAACGCTGGCCGTCCTGTTCCAGAACAGCCCCCACGATTCCCGCCTGAAAGCTGGTGACGTTCTGAAGGTCCAGGCCCTTGGAATTGCTCAGGCGAGTGACAACCCGTTCCGCCGCGAATTGGCTGGAGGTTCCGTCGCAGACCCGGGGGTCGGCGTCGTAAGCCTTGGACTGGCAGTCCAGAACGAAGGGAATCATGGCTTCCACTGCGGGCAGGGGGAGGTCCTGACCGCCGGTTTCCCGGTAGGTGTCGCCGGCGGAGTGGATAAACACCTGGTCGGTATTTTCAATGGTGCGGGCGTTTTCCACGGCGCGGGCCACAATGGTCCCGGCCTGCTCCGCATCCAGCAGCTCGGTGGAGGCGTAGCCCATTTTCCCGTCCACAATACAGCGGAAGCAGGCGCCGCCAGACACGCTGTTGTCAAAACGGTTGATTTCCCGCTGATGGGCGCTGACCGAGATGCTCTCCCCGCCCATGTAATAGAGTTCATAGTCTTTCAGGCCCTGGGCCTCCGCGGCCTGAAAAACGGCTTCTTTAAAAAGATCGTAATTCATGGAAAAACCTCCTTAACGGCCGCCGACGGTGATGGATGACACCCGAATCAGCGGCTGGCCGACGTTGGTGGGAATGGAGCCGCTCAGAGAGCCGCACATTCCCTGGCCGCAGGCCAGATTCTGCCCCACCATGTCGATGTTCATCAGGATTTCGCTGCCCTTGCCGATGAGGCTTGCGCCGCGCACCGGCTCGCAGATCTCGCCTTTGCGGACCAGATAGCCCTCGGTGACGGCAAAGTTGAACTCGCCGGTAACCGGGTTGACCGAGCCGCCGCCCATCTGCTTGCAGTAAAGGCCGGAATCCATGGAGCGGATAATTTCCGCGTTGTCGTCCGGGCCGTTTTCAATAAAGGTGTTGGTCATGCGGGAGGTGGGCTCGAAAAGGTAGCTCTGCTTCCGGGCGCTGCCGGTGGGAGCCATGCCCATTCTCCGGCCGTTCAGGCGGTCGATGAGGTAGCTCTTTAAGACGCCGTTTTCAATGAGGACATTGCGCTGGGAGGGATGGCCCTCGTCGTCGATGTTGATGGAGCCCCAGGCCCCGGGGATGGTGCCGTCGTCCACGGCGGTCACCTTGGGGTTGGCAATATGCTGGCCCAGCTTTCCGGCAAACTGGCTCTTGCCCATGGCCACCGAGGTGGCTTCCAGGGAATGCCCGCAGGCTTCGTGGAAAATGACGCCGCCGAAACCGTTTTCAATGGCGACGGTCATCTTTCCGGCGGGGCAGTAGCCCGCGTGGAGCATGGTCACAGCCTGACGGGAGGCTTCCCGCCCGGCGGCGGCCGGGTCGATTTCGTCGAACATTTCAAGGCCCATGCGGCGGCCGGGACTCTGGGTGCCGGACTGGTTTTCCGTGCCGCTGCTGGCTACGGCGTTGACCATTAAGCGGGTGCGGATCTGGCGGTCCTGGGTGTAAAGGCCGTCGGTGTTGGCGACGAGAATGTTGTGGTCCACATCCAAAAGGCTCGCCTGGACCTGGGCAATTTCCGCGCTGTAATCCTTGGCGGCGGCGTAGGCGGAGCGGATGATGTCCGCTTTTACCGCATTGCCCGCGGTGGCGGGGACAACTTTAACCGGATGGACGTCGCCGAAGAGCCGCTCGGTCAGGACAATATCCCGCTTTACGGAACCGCCGGCAATGGCCTGGGCTGCGTTTTCCGCGCAGCGGAGGAGGCCTTCCGGGGAAATATCGCTGGTAGAAGCGTAGGCGCTTTTCAGGTCCTTGTAGACCCGGACGCCCACGCCGGAAATGTAGTTGTCGGTGATGGATTCAATTTTTCCATCGATCATGGTCATAACGTTCGATTTGGTATGTTCCGCAAAAACCTCGGCAAAATCTGCGCCGGTGGAAACGGCCTTTTGCAGAACGGTGCTTACTACTTCACGGGAAAGCACGAAAAAATCCCACCTTTCTTCCGGCCTGCGCCGGGAATCATACTGGTCAGTACGATTTTTATTATAGCGCAGATTGGATGTTTTTACAAGGGATTGCGGGTAAATTTTCCATGACCCACAAAATATGCGGTTTTTCGCCAAAAATCGGGAACGGGCATCCGGCGTTCAATCAGCGCAGACACCGGAACAGCGCGGCGGTAAGGCCGGGATAGGTGAGGTTGTCCGGCAAAGCGTCAAACTGCCGCACCTCCGCCATTTCGCTTTGGGGCAAAGGGCCAAGCTCCCGGATCACCGCCCGGTAGGCGATGCCGTTGTCCCAGCCGTCCGTTCCTTCCTCTCCGGCCCGGCAGTCGCACAGCGGCGTTAAGGTAAAATCCACGGCCCCGGATTCCTCAAAAAGCTCCCTTTTAGCGGCGTCCAGGGGCTGTTCGCCGGGTTCGATGTGGCCGCCCTGGGTTTCCCAGGTGGAACGCTCCCTGTGGCGGCTCAATAGGATTTTTCCCTGGTATTCGGAAAGAATCAGGGCGTATTTATACTGTTTCAGGGAGCCGAAGGGATAGGTTTTGCAGATCATCATCCCAATTCTCCTTGTATAATAGAGTAGTAGTTATTAAAGCCCCTCTCCAAGGGCTTGTGCTACACTGTAAGGGATGCTGTGGATCGGTGAGCTTCTCCTACCACAAGATGGTTCTTGAAAGGTTCCAACCACAGCCC
>DVFM01000043.1 GCA_018713245.1 Candidatus Merdivicinus intestinavium | reverse complement strand
CATGAAAGTAAGACCTTCGGTAAAGCCCATCTGCGAAAAGTGCAAGGTGATCAAGCGCAAAGGCAAGGTCATGGTGATCTGCGACAACCCCAAGCACAAACAGCGCCAGGGCTGATTCCCGGAATAAACGGGAATCCCAAAGCTGACAATCAGATTTTTTTAGAAATAGTTGGAGGTGCAACTAAATGGCTCGTATCGCTGGCGTAGACCTGCCCAGAGAAAAACGAATCGAGATCGGCCTGACCTATATCTACGGCATCGGCCGCAAATCGGCGGACGATATCCTCGCTGCCACCGGCATCAACCCCGACATCCGCGTGAAGGACCTGTCGGAAGAAGATGCCACCAAGCTTCGTGAGTACATTGACCATCACTACGAAGTGGAAGGCGACCTGAGAAGAAACGTCGCCCTGAATATCAAGCGCCTGGTTGAAATCGGCTGCTATCGCGGCACCCGGCATAAGAAAGGCCTGCCTGTCCGCGGACAGCGCACCAAGACCAATGCCCGTACCCGCAAAGGTCCGAAGAAAACCATCGCGAACAAGAAGAAATAAGGAGGGATTTGAGAAATGGCAAAAGTCGCTGCGAAAAAGACGGTTATCCGCAAACGCCGTGAACGCAAAAACATCGAGCGCGGTGCTGTTCATATTCAGTCCACCTTTAACAACACCATCGTCACCATCACCGATACCCAGGGCAACGCGATTTCCTGGGCGAGCGCCGGTGAAATGGGCTTCCGCGGCTCCAAAAAGTCCACTCCCTTTGCTGCGCAGACCGCCGCTGAGAAGGCTGCCAACGCCGCTAAGGAGCATGGCCTGAAGTCCGTTGAAGTGTACGTCAAGGGCCCCGGCGCCGGCCGTGAAGCCGCCATCCGTGCCCTGCAGGCCGTGGGCCTGGAGGTCAAGATGATCAAAGACGTGACCCCCATCCCCCACAACGGCTGCCGTCCTCCCAAGAGAAGACGCGTATAATTTCGGATAGACGATTAGGAGGTGCAAGAAAATGGCAAGATATACCGGTGCAGTATGCAGAATGTGCCGCCGCGAAGGACAGAAGCTGTTCCTGAAGGGCACAAAATGCTACTCTGAACACTGCCCGTTCGTCGCGAGAGGCTTCGCCCCCGGACAGCACGGACAGAACCGCAAGAAAGTTTCGGAATACGGCATGCAGCTGCGTGCGAAACAGACCGCGAAGCGCTACTACGGCGTGCTGGAGAACCAGTTCTACCACTACTTTGAGCTGGCGGAAAGAAAACCCGGCCAGACCGGCGAAAACCTGCTCCGTCTGCTGGAAAGCCGCCTGGACAACGTGGTGTACCGCCTGGGCCTCGCCAATTCCAGAGCAGAAGCCCGTCAGCTGGTGCTGCACAACCACTTCAAGCTCAACGGCAACAAGGTGAACATCCCCTCTCTGCTGGTCAAAGAAGGCGACGTCATCACCCTGAGCGAGAAATCCCGCCAGAGCGAAAAATTCAAAGCGATTGACGAGAGCTGCGGCTCCCGGCCCGTTCCCATGTGGCTGGAAATGAATCGCGAAAACTATACCGGCAAAGTCGTTCGCATGCCGAACCGTGACGACATTGATCTCGAGGTTGAGGAACACCTGATCATTGAGTTGTACTCCAAATAATGTCAGGGGGCTGCGGCAGACGGGACGGGCGACCGCCTCCAAAAGCGGAGTACCGGCCGGTGCCTGCGGCTGGATTTTGACAGGCTTGGGAAAACGATTGTCATGTTGCCGCCCCGCGGCGCGCTGGTTTTTTGCGCCGGGGCTGCGATACTGCACGGCCAACGAGGGTTGGCGATAGGAGGGTACTGAATGATTGAGATTGAAAAGCCAGTAATTGAGACGGCCGAAATGAAGCCGGACGGAACGTACGGAAGATTTGTCTTGGAGCCTCTTGAGCGTGGCTACGGCACCACTTTGGGCAATAGTCTGCGGCGGGTGCTGCTCTCTTCTCTTCCCGGTGTAGCAGTGACATCGATCAAGATTGATGGTGTTCAACATGAGTTTTCTACGGTGCCGGGTGTGAAGGAGGATGTCACCGAGATCGTCCTGAACATGAAGGGCCTGATCGCCAAAATCCACGGCGACGCCCCCAAGACTGTGCACATTGAAGCAGAGGGCGAGTGTGAGGTTACCGCGGGCGATATCAAAGCGGATTCCGAGGTGGAAATTCTGGATCCCGGGATGCATATTGCCACCCTGGGGCCCGGCGCAAAGCTGTACATGGAAATCGTCATTGACAAGGGCCGCGGCTATGTTTCCAGCGAGCGGAACAAGCAGAAGCTCCAGAGCGTCATCGGCGTGATTCCGGTGGACAGCATCTACACACCTGTGCTGAAAGTGAACTATACCGTTGAGAACACCCGTGTAGGACAGATTACCGACTATGACAAGCTCACCCTTGAGGTGTGGACAGACGGGACCATTTCCGCGAAGGAAGCCGTTTCCCTGGGAGCCAAGGTTCTCACCGAGCATCTCAATCTGTTTGTGGATTTGTCAGATGAAGTGTATGCGACCGACATTATGGTTGAAAAAGACGACAAGGGCAAAGAAAAAGTCCTGGAGATGACCATTGAGGAGCTTGACTTGTCTGTTCGGTCCTTTAACTGTCTGAAACGCGCCGGGATCAATACGGTGGAAGATTTGATCAACAAGTCTGAGGAGGACATGATGAAGGTCCGCAACCTCGGAAGAAAATCCTTGGAGGAGGTTATGACCAAGCTGGAAGGCCTGGGCTTCAGCCTCAACAAGGAAGACGAATAACAGGGTAAGGAGTGAAACCGAATGGCAGGCAGCAGAAAACTGGGAAGAACCTCTGACCATCGCAAAGCGATGCTTCGGGCAATGGTTACGTTCCTGCTGGAAAACGGCAAGATCGAAACGACTGTCACCAGAGCGAAGGAAGTTCGCATTATGGCCGAGAAAATGATTACCCTCGGCAAGGAAGGCTCTCTTCATTCCAAACGGCAGGTTTTCGCTTACGTCACCAAAGAGGGCGTTGCGAAAAAGCTGTTTGACGAGA
The DNA here is from genome assembly GCA_018713245.1 of Candidatus Merdivicinus intestinavium. Lineage (GTDB taxonomy): Bacteria > Bacillota > Clostridia > Oscillospirales > Ruminococcaceae > Merdivicinus > Merdivicinus intestinavium. Next base: position 29,088 of record DVFM01000043.1, on the reverse strand, counting down.
TTGCCCCCAAATACGCCGATAAGAACGGCGGCTACACCCGCATCATCAAGATCGGGCCCCGCCGCGGCGACGCCGCTGAGATGGCGATCATCCAGCTGGTATAATTGCATAGAGAAACGCCTGCCGGTATCTTTCCGGCAGGCGTTTTGTGCGTTTTGGGAGGTTTTTGGCGTTTATTTTCCGGCAATCCGCGCCCAGCACCGGTCCACATACCGGAGCACCGGCTCCACTGGCGCGCGTTTGGCCGTCAGGGCGGGGTTGGCGTGGCCCCAGTATTCCATCCGGCGCTGCTCCTCCGGCGGCAGGACAACCGCTTCCTCCCGGTCGGCGATGAGGAAGAGATACTCCTTTTCGCCGCGGAAATCCCCGCAGCTTGTTTCCATGCGGACGCTGAAGCTGCCGGTGTACCCCTGGGGGACGGTCCAGCAGAGCGCGCCGATTTGCTGAGAGAGGTCCTCCGGCGCTTCCCCGGCAAAGGATTGGCGGGCGAGGACGGCGCCGCTGCCGTCCAGAATGGCGCATTCCACCGTATAGGGGGCGTCCCGGCGGTCGTTGAGCAGGAACACCTCCGCCCGGAAGGTGTCGCCGGGGAGATAGAAGAGCTTATCATAGCGCAGGCTTGCCAGAACAGGGGCGTAGGCGTCCCGCAGGGCGTAATAGGCGAGCTTCCTGCCGCCGGAATACTCCAGGACGTTGGAGCACTGGATGTTGGGCCAGGGCTCATTGAACTGCCAGGTCATCTCCCCGACGCTGGCCCACTGGCGGCGGCGGTTGGCCTCCAGGGAGTAGCGGAGGGATTCCGCCTGAACAAACTGGTTGACCTTGATATAGTCGGCGAGGGGGATTTTCTTCAGGTCGCCGAACATCAGAAGCTCCCGGAAGGCGTAGCTGTCCCAGCCGCCGCTGTGGTGGGCCCAGACGGGGCTTTCGCCGGAGGTGGTCAGGCGCAGCTCTTCCGGCGGGAGGATTTTTTCCAGGGAGGCAAGGCCGCTGATGCCGCCGCAGCCGAATTCCCCGTGGACGATGCTGTCGGACCCGTTGTAGAGCCGGTAATGGTTCTCCACCCCCATATAGCCCCAGGGGCCGTGGACGTCGTGGCTTTCGCCGGGGCGGCTGTCCATCCGGAGGAGGGCGGCGGGGCCGGAACCGCTGGAGGGGTAGAAGATGATGCCGGGGGTCAGGGCTTCCGCCAGGCCCCGGAGCATGGCCACCACCGGGTCCTCATAGGTGGCGGGATGCCCTTCGTGGTCCTCTTCGCCCAGGTAGCGGGCGTCGGTGAGCTCGTTGCCAGCGTCCCAGGCGGTGAGGGAGACGTGGCCGCGCAGCCGCTTCATGTTGTACACCGCCGCCTGATGGAGAAGGCGCAGGAAATCCGGGTCCCGGGAGGGCACATCGTCGCAGCCGGAGCTGGACATGGGGAATTCCTGGAACACCATCAGGCCGAATTCGTCGGCGGCGTCGTAGAAATCCTCGCTTTCCAGGTGGCCGCCGCCCCAGATGCGGAGGTAGTTGATGTTGGCGTCCCGGGCGGCGGAGAGAACCTCCCGCACGCGCTCCCGGCTGACGGCGCCGGTCATGCAGTCCAGGGGGACGATGTTGGTGCCCTTGAGGTAGATGCGCTTGCCGTTGACCACCGTCAGGTAGGGGAGGGCGTCCTCCCGTCCGTCGGCGCAGCGGTGCTCCAGGGTGCGGAAGCCCACCCGCCCGCCGGATTCATCGGAAAGGCGGCCGTCCTCCGCCGAGAGGGAGAGGCGGAAGCCGTAAAGGGGCTGCTCCCCGTAGCCGTTGGGCCACCAGAGGGCCGGCTCCTCCACAATAAAGGAATCCCGCCAGACCTGGAACCCCTTTTTGACGGAAATTTCCGCCTCTGCGGAAACCGTTTCCTCCCCGGAGGGGGCGGCAAGGGTGTACCGAACCTGTCCGTTCCCGTCCCGGAAGCCCTCCAGCTCCGCTTCCAGGCTGACCTGCCAGCGGCCGTCCGGCAGAAGGGCGGGGCGGGCGGTGCAGGACCGGATGCGGGCCAAAGGGTGCGCGGTGAGGGTTACTTCCCCGTAAAGGCCCAGGCTCATGAGCCGCACGGCAAAATCCCACTTATAATTAAAACGGGCCTTGAGATAGCGGGTGCGGGAGGTGTAGCCGGGCTGGGCGTCGGCAAAGGGGGCGTGTTCCAGAACGCAGACCAGAATGTTTTCGCCGGGCTTCACAGAATCGTTGACCGCAGCTTCAAAGGGGAGGTACATCCCCTCATGGCGGCCCAGGAAATGGCCGTTCAGGTAAATTTTCGCCGCGTAATCAATGCCGCCGAAGCGCAGGAACAGGGTGTCCTTCCGGTTCTCCTCCGAAATGGTGAAGGAGGTGCGGTAAATCCACCACCGCCCGGCCACCCATTCGCAGGCGAGGCTGTTCATTCCGAAATAGGGGTCCGGGATCATCCCCGCGCGCTGAAGGTCGGCGTAGATGCAGCCCGGGACGCTGGCCGGGAACCAGGGGGTCAGATTGGCCAGAGGGGCCCCCTGCTGGATATGCTTGGAAAAATCCGCCTGGTAGGGGAGGGTTGCCATGGCCTGCCAGGGGGAGAGCTTAATTTGTTTCATGGTTCATCGCTCCAGTTTTCATCAAAGTTGCCGGGGCGGCATCCGCCCGGTGACTTTAGAATAGCGGATTCCGACCCGGTTTGTCAAGAGCCGGCCGGGATTTTTTCCGGTTTGACACAGGACGGCAGGCTTCGGGAAAAAAGGTGGCAGAATATTCACAAAGTTCTCCTTGCCATTGGGTGCGCGGATGTGTTATGATAAGGTATAAATCAAATTCGCCGGCACGGAGCTGCGGCGGAGGCGGAAATGCAGCAAGGAGGAATTTTTGTGACGGAATACAAGCGCAAAAAGGCGGTCCGCATTGTCGGGGCAATCCTGGCGGTCGTTGTGCTTTTGGGCATTATTGCCAGCAGCCTCGCCGCGTTTCTGTAAGGGGGCGAGGGGCTGTGAAGCGGTATCCCATCTATCTGCTGGACGCGGATGAAACCCTGTTCGACTTCCGCCGGGCGGAACGGGAGGCCCTCAGACGGGTGCTGGAGCGCCGGGGCGTCCCCTTTACGGAGGAGCTGCTCCTCCGGTACCGGGAGATCAACGAGGGGCTTTGGCGGGCGCTGGAGCGCGGAGAAATTCAGAAGGACTTTCTGGAGGTGGAGCGGTTTTCCCGCTTCCTGGGGGAATTGGGCCTCCCGGACGACCCGGCCGCCGTGGGAACGGAGGAATATCCCGCCGAGCTGGCCAGGGGGAGAGATCTCCTGCCCGGCGCGCTGGAGGTCTGCCGGGCGCTGGCGGAAACCTCCGCGCTTTACCTGGTGACCAACGGCATTACCCGGGTCCAGAAGGCGCGGCTGCGGGAGTCGCCCCTGGCGCCGCTGATTGCGGGGATTTTTGTCTCGGAGGAGGCGGGGGCCGCAAAGCCGAGCCCCGCTTACTTTGACTATGTGTTCGCCCGCATCGGGGAGGACCGCCGCCGGGACTGCCTGATTGTGGGGGATTCCCTCACCTCCGATATGGCGGGGGGAATCGCCGCCGGCATCGACACCTGCTGGTATAACCCCGCCCGCAGGGCCCTGCCGCCCGGGATGCGGGTCACTTTCCGGATCTCCAGCCTGGAGCAGCTTTTGGAGTGAATGGGCGCAGTATCAGAAAACCGGCGAATTTCTTGCATACATTTAACAAAATTCATAAAAAACGGTTGAACAACGCGGCAAACTGTAGTACAATAAGGATATAGAACATCCGATAATGGAGGAGGAAAGCATATGTCCATGCATTTGAATCGGAACTATCTGAAAGGCTTCATGGCGGACCATGAGCTGGAGGCGCTTTCCGGCGCGGTGAAAACCGCCCACGAAACCCTGCACGGCAAAACCGGCCTGGGGAACGATTTCCTGGGGTGGGTGGAACTGCCCACCAATTACGACAAGGAAGAATTCGCCCGCATTCAGCAGGCGGCGGAAAAAATAAAGAAGCAGGCGGACGTGCTGATTGTCATCGGCATCGGCGGCTCCTACCTGGGGGCCCGGGCCGCGATTGAGCTCCTCAAATCCCAGTTATATAACAACCTGAAAAAGGACACGCCCGACATTTACTTTGCCGGGAACAGCGTCAGCCCCTCCTATCTCCAGGAGCTGCTGTCCATCTGCGAGGGCAGGGACATTGCCGTCAACGTCATCTCCAAATCCGGCACCACCACCGAGCCCGCCCTGGCTTTCCGGGTGTTTAAGGACCTGCTGGAGAAAAAATACGGCGCGGAAGGCGCAAAAGAACGCATTTACTGCACCACCGACAAGGCCCGCGGCACGCTGAAGGAACTGGCGGACCGGGAGGGCTACGCCACCTTTGTGGTGCCCGACGACGTGGGCGGGCGGTATTCCGTCCTCACCGCCGTGGGCCTGCTGCCCATTGCGGCGGCCGGCTGCGACATCCAGAAGATGATGGAAGGCGCCAAGGCGGCGCAGGATGCGTTCCTGTGCCCCGACCTGATGCGCAACGAGTGCTACCAATACGCCGCCACCCGCTTCGCCCTTCACCAGAAGGGGAAGGCTGTGGAGATTATGGCGAGCTTCGACCCCTGCTTCGCCATGATGGCCGAGTGGTATAAGCAGCTGTTCGGCGAGAGCGAGGGCAAGGACGGCAAGGGGCTTTATCCCTCTTCCGTGATCTTCTCCACCGACCTGCACTCCCTGGGGCAGTTTATCCAGGACGGCTCCCGGATTATGTTTGAAACCTTCATCGACATCCAGAAGCCGAAGCAGGACTTCTTCATCGAAAAGGACCCCGAAAACCTGGACGGCCTCAACTTCCTGGCGGACCAGGAGATGTCCAACGTCAACCGCAAGGTGATGGAAGCCACCATTCTGGCCCACACCGAGGGCGGCGTCCCGGCGGTGGTGCTGGAGGTGCCGGAGATCAACGAGTTTGAGTTCGGCTACATGGTCTACTTCTTTGAGAAGGCCTGCGCCATTTCCGGCTACCTGCTGGGGGTCAACCCCTTTGACCAGCCCGGCGTGGAAAGCTATAAGAAAAACATGTTCGCATTGTTGGGCAAGCCCGGCTACGAGGACCGCAGAGCGGACCTGGAAGCCCGGATTTCCAAATAAACACAGGAATCAACCAAGCAAAAATCAATCATAAAATGGAGGTAGCGTTATGATTACTCTGATCGTTGGCAAAAAAGGGACCGGCAAAACCAAAATCCTGGTGGACATGGTCGCGGAGGCCGAAAAGGTGTCGGCCGGCAACGTGGTCTGCATCGAAAAGGTGCCGAAGCTGACCTATGACATCCCCTCTTCTGTCCGTCTGATGGAAACTTCCAAGGACGAGATCGAAGGCTACGAAGAATTTTACGGCTTCCTGACCGGCGTGCTGGCGGGGGATTTCGACATCACCGACATGTTCATTGACTCCACGCTGCGCATCGGCGGCCGCGATTACGACAAGCTGGGCAAATTCCTCCAGAAGCTCAACAAGTCGGTGGGCGACCGCAAGGTCAACATCGTGTTCACCATCTCCGCGGACAAGGAAGAGCTGCCGGAGTCGGTGACCGCCTTTATCAAATAAGGCGGACAGCTGTCAGTTTTATAACAGGCCCCGGGCTTGTCCCCTGCCGGCGAGGCCGGCGGGGGCGTCCGGGTTTTTCTGTGGAAAAAATTATAATCCGGGAAAGGATGCGCGGATATGGAGCGGCTGGATATTTTGGATTCGACCCTGCGGGACGGTTCCCAGGGGGAAAACATCAGTTTTTCCGTCAATGACAAGCTGAACATCGCAAGGCTGCTGGACGGCCTGGGGGTGGCATACATTGAGGCCGGGAACCCCGCCTCCAATCCCAAGGACCGGGAATTTTTTGAAAAGGCGGCCGGGCTTTTCCTCCGGCACGCCCGGCTGGTGGCGTTCGGTTCCACCCGCAAGCCCCATGCGGCGGCGGAAGAGGACGAGGGCCTGGCGGCCCTGCTGGCGGCGGGAGTCGAGACGGCGGCCATTTTCGGCAAGGCTTCCGCCTTCCATGTGGAGCGGGTGCTCCGCACCAGCAGGGAGGAAAACCTCCGCATGGTGGAGGACAGCGTCCGCTTTCTGAAGGCGCGCGGCTTAGCGGTTTTTTTCGACGCGGAACACTTTTTTGACGGCTACCGCCAGGACAGAGACTATGCCATGGCGGTGCTCCAAACGGCCCGCCGGGCCGGGGCGGACTGTCTGGTGCTCTGCGACACCAACGGCGGGACCCTGCCCGGGGAGATCCGGGATACCGTCCAGGCGGTCCGGGCGGCGGTGGAGGGGAACCTCGGCATCCACTGCCACAATGATGCCGGCTGCGCTGAGGCGAACACCATCCTGGCGGTCCAGGCGGGCGCCTCCCAGGTGCAGGGGACGCTTTTGGGCTTCGGGGAGCGGTGCGGGAACGCCAACCTTTCCACCCTCATCCCCTCCCTCCAGCTGAAGCTGGGATACCGGTGCATCCCGCCGGAGAATATGGCGGGGCTCACCCGCTGCGTCCGGGCGGTGGGAGAGGCCGCCAACGTGGTTCCGGACAATGGCATGCCCTATGTGGGGCGGAGCGCCTTCGCCCACAAAGGGGGGATGCACATCGACGGGGTGATGAAGGTCCCCGCTTCCTTTGAGCACATCGACCCCGCGGCCGTGGGGAATTCCCGGAGCCTGCTGATCTCCGAGGTGGCGGGCCGGGCGGCGGTGAGCCAGGCGCTGGGCGCCGCCGCCGCCGGCAGCGATCCCGGCACGCAGGAGCTGGTGCAGCTCATCAAGGAGCAGGAGCATCAGGGCTACCAGTACGAGTACGCGGCGGCCAGCCTGAAGCTGCTGGCGGCCCGGCGGCGGGAGGATTTCCGGCCCTTTTTCCGGGTGGTCTATTCCCGCACGCTGGGCGAGCAGCTGGGCGGCGGGGAAGGGCTGGTAAACGGCTCCTCCGCCATCGTCAAGATCCGGGCGGGGGACGATTTCGAGGTCTGCGGCGCAGAGGGGGAGGGCCCTGTTCACGCTCTGGACCGCGCCCTCCGGCAGGCTGTGGGGAAATTCTACCCCAGCGTGGCAAAATCCCGCCTCACCGACTACAAGGTCCGGGTCATCGACCCCCAGGACGCCACGGCGGCCAAGGTCCGGGTGCTGGTGGAAACCACCGACGGCCGGGACGTCTGGACCACCGTGGGGGTTTCGAGGGACATCATCCAGGCCAGCCTGCAGGCCTGCGTGGACGCGCTGGAGTATGAGCTTTGGAAGGAGGCGCAGGGATGACGCTGTTTCTATCCGACCTGGACGGCACCCTCGTCGACGGGCGGCTGACCATCCCGCCGGACAGCGCCGCGGGCATCAACGCCGCCATCGCCCGGGGGGACGGCTTCACCGTTGCCACCGCCCGGACCCCCGCCACGGTGAAGGGGATTCTGGAGCCCATCCGCGGCGCGCTGCCCGCCATTGTGATGAACGGCGCCGGCGTGTTTGACTTTGAACGGGAGGAATACCTCTGGCTGGCGGAAATGAGCCGGGAAAAAGCCCAAACGGTGCTGGACGCTTTGGACCGGCTTCATATGGACGGCTTTTTGTACACGGTGGACGGCTGCCGCATCAACGTTTATTACCGGGAACTGGAAAACCTGAGCCAGCGGATGTTTTTGGAAGCCCGCACCGGCAAGCCCTATAAGACATTTTTCCAGGGGGAAGCGCCGGAAAAGGCCTGGCGGGTGTTTTTCTGCGTCATTGACTCGGAGGAACGCACCGCCCGTCTGGCGGCGGCCTTAAGGGAAATACCGGGGCTCAATGTGTTCCATTACCGGGACGTCCACGACCCGGAAAACTGGTATGTGGAGGTGTACGACGCCTCCGCGTCCAAGGCGGCGGGGGTGCGGTTCCTGCGGGAGAGGTACGGCTTTTCCCGTGTTGTGGCCTTCGGCGACAATCACAACGACCGGCCTCTTTTTGAGGCTGCGGACGAAAGCTATGCGGTGGCCGGAGCGGTGGACGAGCTGAAAAAAGCCGCCACCGGCGTCCTGGAGAAACCGGACATCGGCGCGGTGGGCCGGTTTATCGGGGCTTATGGAAAGTAGAATTTTAGCAGAAAAAGGCGGCTCTTTGATAGAGCCGCTAAAATTTTTTGAAAGTAAAACTGCACAAAAGAGGAAAAGAAAAGTTTTACTCGATTTTTTTCAAAAAATCGCAGGGTTGAGGGGCAGAGCCCCCACCGCTTTCCGCAGAAAGCGGAACCTTATCCCTTCGCGGCCCGGCCGCGAACAAAAAGAAAAAAGGCGAACCCGCAGGTTCGCCGCGGATGGCCCCGCGCCGTCATTTTGCCTACAAAATGACGGGTTAGAATTTTCCAAGTTCTTCTCCACGGTGCATTTGCGCCAGCAAAGCATGAGCTTGGGCAATTTACCCAAACAACCGCATATTCACACATTCCGCAGACGTTTGAAAAAGGAGGTCAGCAGCGCGGCGGATTCCTCCGCCAGAACCCCGCCGCAGACTTCCGGATGGTGGTTGAACGGTTCCCGGAACAGGTCGGTGACGCTGCCGCAGCACCCGGCCTTGCGGTCCGGCGCGCCGTAGACGACCCGTTTAATCCGGGCGTTGATAATGGCCCCGGCACACATGGGGCAGGGCTCCAGCGTCACATACAGGGTAGCCTTGTGCAGCCGCCAGCCGCGGAGCTCCCGGCAGGCTTCCTCAATGGCCAGGATCTCCGCGTGGGCGGTGGCGCGTTTGTCCAGCTCCCGGCGGTTGTAGGCGGCCGCCACAACCCGGTCCTCCCAGACAATGACGGCCCCGATGGGGGTTTCCCCCTGGGCGGCGGCCAGCTCCGCCTGCCGGAGGGCCAGGCGCATATAGGCGGTATCTTGTTCCAGCGTTGCCAAAAGGACGCTCCTTTCCGGCGGTCAGCCGATAATCTGAAAATGCAGGACAATCTGGGCAATCCACAGGGCTGCGCCCAGGAGAAATACAATGTTTCCGAAAAAGCGGCCCAGCTTGACGGAAATGCGGGTGCCGGTGTGGCCGCTGCTGAGGATAAAGGGGTTGGCTTCCTGACGGCAGAGCCGGACAAACGCCAGCAGGCTGATGGCCAGCACCGCCAGGAACAGGACGGCCCGCAGGATGGAGCTGAGCTGGCCGGGGAAGAGATGGGGCAGGTTTTCCGACGCAAGGCTCAGCACCAGGCAGGCCAGACGCCCGCCCACCGCCGTCCAGACCGAGCCGCTTCGGATTACGAAATATCCCAGCGCCAGACCCAGCGCAAAGCCCTTCAGGTCCCGGCTCAGATTATAATGAATGAGCCCGAAGGAGACGGCGGAGACCAGGATGGCAAAGGAATCGCCGAACTGGCGCAGCGAACGCAGGATCACCCCGCGGAACAGGAACTCTTCCAGCAGCGCGGGAATCAGCAGCACCCGGATGAGGTAGATCAAGGTGGCGGCGGGGACGTTCGGCATGCTGTTTTCCGGGTGGAGCTCCACCAGATGAATGCTCTGCAGCAGGCTGTTGGACAGATTGGAAACCAGGGCGCAGAGCACCCACACCCCCATGCACATGGCGACCGAGCCGCTGAACAGGTTGGGGGAGGGCTTCCGGGTGAGGAAGAGCCCCTTCCGGCGGGGCCGCAGCAGAAGGCCCGCAAAGATCAGCGGGATGCCCACGGCCAGCAATTCCAGCAGAAGGCGTTCCGTTTCCGAGTAAACCCGCTGGAGCCCGACGGAGGCATAGGCGGAGCCTCCCAGATAGTAGAAGGGGGTGAACAGAATGTTCAGCAGCAGCCGGACAGGGTACAGGCAGAGGGTCGGCAGGACCAGAATGCCGATCAGGACCAGTCCGATTACAACCGCATTTTTGAAAAGCGCCCGGTTTTCCCGGAACCAGGGGTCTTCTGAAACAAAGCCGAACCCGTTTACGTAAATGTGTCCGGCAGAGTCATATGGATTCATAAACAATAACCTCCCGGTGGATCATTTTCACAGTGGGGCGGCAGCCCCGGTTTTTACAATAGCTTCATTATACCATGCGGAAACGAAAATTGATAGAGCCGTTTTGTGAACATTTTGACAGGATGGGATAGGCACTACCAGAATTTTCTCTTTTTAAACAGCCAGACACACAGGAGGACAATCAGCAGGCTGAGGGCGGCGACGAGCGGATAGCCGTATTTCCAACGGAGTTCCGGCATATCTGAAAAGTTCATGCCGTACCATCCGGCGATGACGGAAAGGGGAAAGAAAATAGTGGTAACAATGGTGAGGAATTTCATGATGTTGTTTTGGCGGATATCGGTTTGAGCCTGATAGACCTCCCGAATCTGAAGGGAGTATTCCCGCAGCGTCACCGTCTCCTCCCGCAAAAGGGAAATGCGGGAAGTCAGAGCGGAAAAAAACGGCTGCCCTTCCGCGCCGGCGGGCAGGTTTTCCGCAAGCTGGCCGCAGAGGTTCAGCAATTGGGAGTAATACCGGTAAAAACGGGAAATTTCCTTTTTCAGGGGCAGCATCCGGTGACTGAAATCCTCCGGCGTATTTTCCAGCGCGTCTTCCTCCAGGCGTTCCAGGTTTTCCTCCAGGGATTCCAAGTGCTGCAAATCGCTGTCCAAAAGCAAGTCCATCAGGTCCCGAAGGAAAAGCGCGGGGCTTCGGAGAGGCTCTCCCTCCTGGGAAAGCTGCCGCAGAAGGGCGTTTATGCAGTCCGGCTCCGCCACCAGGACGAGCTGCTGCGGAAACAGGTAGAAGGCAAAACACAGCTCCCGGCCTTTCCCTCCCTTGGGCGGGACACATACCGTCCCCAGCAGGAATCCCGCATGCGGTTCCGCCTTGCAAAACCGGATACGGCCCTGGGCTGCATAAGGCGGAAGGCCGGGTGGAATGCAGGGGGGCGGGGAGAGGAATTCCTCCGGAGAGAGAAGAAAAAGCGGCGCGCCGCTGGCTTCGCCGTCTGTTTGTACCGGCAGAAGGGAGCGACCCAGGTCCAGAATTATCATTGGACCGCCTCCTTTGGAAAAAAGTGCCGGAGAATGCCGCGGCACCCGGCCAGAACGTCCCGCAGGGTGCTGTCAAAGTCGCCGGTGTACCAGGGGTCGGCGACCTCTCCGGAAGCGTCCCCCGTGCCGGGGGGTGCAAAATCCAGAAGGAGGCGCACCTTGCCCGCGGGGTCTTTGCCCGCAATCCGATGGATGCCGCGCAGGTTCTGCCGGTCCATGCCGACAAGCAGGTCATAGCGTCCGTAATCCGAAGCGGTCATCTGCCGGGCGGTTTTTCCCTCGCAGGAAATCCCCAGCTCCCGGAGCTTTTTCCGCGTCCCGGGGTGGACGGGATTCCCGATTTCCTCCGTGCTGACGGCGGCGGAATCCGCGCGGATTTTGCCCGCCAACCCCAGTTTTCGGGCCATATCGTTGAAAACAAACTCCGCCATGGGGGAGCGGCAGATATTGCCGTGGCAGATAAACAAAACATGGATCATCGTGTTTCTATCCCTTTCCGGATTGGTTTTATCTCCTTGATTATACCATAAAAAACCGGGAATTTACACGTCCAATTTGCTTAAACACAGCAAAAGGGCGGCAGCACTTTTTGCTGTCGCCCTCGACTGGCTCGGTTGGCTTTGCTATTTTTCCTCCAACTGTTCTTTGGAGATTTTGTAAATCAGAAAACGAAATATTCTCTCACACAAATCGCAAGTTTGTGTGAGGGGATATTTTGCGAATGATCAGTATCCTTTTCTCCCCGTTAATTTGCAATAACATTCCTTATAAATGGCCGCAGTTTTCTTAACAACATCTTCCGGAATCTCTGGTGCCGGAGTCACACCGTTCATCTTATGCTGGGTCAACCAATCTCGAACAAATTGTTTATCGTATGATTTCGGCGACGTCCCTATTTCCCAGTCAGACAATGCCCAAAATCGGCTGGAATCCGGCGTGAATATTTCATCTCCCAAAACAAGTTCGCCATCTTCATCATATCCGAATTCAAATTTTGTATCGGCAATGATAATTCCTTTTTTCAAAGCCTCCTGATAGCATGTTTCATAAAGATTCAGACAAATACTGCATATTGCATCTGCTTCTTTTCTTCCAATTTCCTTTTTCAGCTGCTCAAGAGAGAGATATTCATCATGCCCACTGCTATTTTTGGCAGATGGCGTTATAATGGGAGTCTCAAGCTTTTGCGCGAGCTCGTACTTGTTCTCAATCTGCTGCCCGCAAAAGCTTCCCGAAGTTTTGTATTCCTTCCACATACTGCCAAATATATATCCCCGTACAATAAATTCATACGGCAGCATCTTCAACTTTTTTGCCAAAACTGTACGCTTATCATACAGATCAGGGTTTCTTGAAAAGTAATCCGGCATATCGCAAAGCTCTGAAGAAATAATGTGGTTTGGAATAATCGTCTTTGTGTAGTCAAACCAATATAACGACAGCAAATTAAGCGCTACACCCTTATTCTTTATCGTTGAAGGCAAAATGACATCAAACGCGGAAATTCTATCTGTCGTAACAATAACGAGTTCATGATCGTTCACTTCATACACATCTCTAACTTTGCCTGAAAGAATTTTTTTCATAATGGTCTCTCTCCCGTCTGTTTCAGTGCATACATAGTGTCCATACAATGTTGGTGCGGCACGCCCCCGCTCATACAGTCAAAAATATGCTCATCGCAAGAAGTAATCAGCCAGTCGGCATAATAAGTAAAAAGTTCTCCCGATACCCATTTGTATCGGCCTTCCTTCCCATCAGACGGACTTTTTACAAACGGTTTTCTTACAAAAACATTCAGCGCATGAAGCCCCCCTTCAGAAGTATGATTCTGATAATTTTCCAGAATTTCAACTCTGAGCGCTTGAGGTATGTAATGTAAAGCCCCCGAACAAAAAATAATGTCGAATTCATGATCAAGCCTAAAATCGAGCATGTTTGCCTGAAAAAAATTTATCTCGACTCCTACCTGATCCGCCAGTTTGCGCGCCTTATCCAGTCCCAAAGCCACTGCGTCGAATGCTGTAACATTATATCCGTTTCTCGCAAAAAACACCGCATTTTTTCCTTCGCCGCAGGCTATATCAAGCAGGCGCAGCGGTTTGTTCGGCGGACAGATTTTCATAACTTCATAGCACATATTGGACGGCTGATTTCCCCAATAATAGCCGTCCGCTTTATATCGCTCCTCATAATCCATGATCTTTTGCTGCTCCGCAGGATATCCGAGAAGCGAATCAATATTACAATGAAAAATATTTGCAAGAAGCGGCAAGATGGAAAGATCGGGGGTTGAATTGCCGGTTTCCCATTTTGAAATAGCCTGAAATGAAACATTGATGCGTCTCGCAAGTTCTTCCTGCGTAAGCCCGTATTTTTTCCGCAGCATATAAATATTTTTTCCGACTGTGTTATCCATAGCGCCAATTTCCTTTCGTAAAGATCTTACACTCTTATTATAGCTCAGCAAGGAACAATCATAAATAACCTGTTTTTTGAATTCGCACGCAAATTCAACGTCCGGTAGAAAACATCCCTAAGAATCAATTCTCTAAAGAACGAATGGAATTTTTCGATACGCCAATCATTTCAGCAGGGTCACCTTAACGGCGGCAGCTGGCCGAGGGCGGGCGGATTTTTCGGGAATCCCGGCGGAAAATGGGGGGCGGGGCGTTGCCCATGGGGCAAAAACATGGTATAATATTTTTAAAAATGGAAGGAGGGCCGGTATGGAGCTTTTAAAGGAAAGAATTCTGCGGGACGGACGGGCGGCGGAAGGCGGCGTGCTGAAGGTGGACAGCTTTCTCAACCATCAGATAGACATTTCCCTGCTGCAGGAAATCGGCAAGGAATTCAGGAGGCGGTTCCCCCAGCCGGAGATTAACAAAATCCTGACCATCGAAGCCTCCGGCATCGGGATTGCGGCGATTGCCGCCCAGTATTTTGGAAATGCGGACGTGGTGTTCGCCAAAAAGACCCGGTCCAAGAACCTGGACGGGGAGCTTTACACGGCGCCGGTGCGGTCCTACACCCGCGGGGAGATGTTTGAGGTGCAGGTAGCGCGGCGGTATCTGACCCCCGGCGATCATGTGCTGGTAATCGACGATTTTCTGGCCCACGGACAGGCGCTCAAGGGGCTGATGGAGATCATCCGCCAGTCCGGCGCACATCTTGTGGGATGCGGCATCGTCATTGAAAAGGGGTTCCAGAGCGGGGGACGCCAGCTCCGGGAACAGGGGGTCAACCTTCAGTCGCTGGCCATTGTGGATTCCATCTCGGACGGCGTCGTCTCCTTTCGGGAGGAAGCCTGAATTGCCGGGACGGATTGTCCGCTTGTAAAATACGCTTGACTTTCAGCGGAAAATATGGTACAGTATTTGTCGGAACAATTGAATCAGGACAAAGGAAGTTTGTAGGAAAAAGCGCACGCTTGCCGAAGGAGCAACACTCTCAGGCGCCCGGAGACGGGTGAGGACTATAAACGGATGCGGCTCTGGAGAAACCCGTTTCAACGGGTGCCGAAGGTGCAAGGCGGCAAAAACCGCTAATCTCTCAGGCAAAAGGACGGAGCAGGAAAGGCGGAAACAGCCGGCGCAGAGCCGGTTTTTCCTTGTTTTTTCAGGGCCGGATGGAATCTTTGCAGGTTTCATCCGGTCCTTTCTTCCGTAACCGGCGGCCGAGCAAGCCTGATTGGACAAAATAGGAAAGGAACCGTGATTATGCAGCAATTTTCGGAGGCAATCAAGGCCGTCAGCGACTTTTTCTGGAACAACATCCTCCTGTTTCTCCTTTGCGGAGCGGGAATCTATTTTACCGTCCGGCTGAAATTCGTACAGGTGCGGCGGCTTGGAGCGGGCTTCAAGCGGGTATTCGGCGGGTTCAGCCTGCGGGGCAAAAAGGCGGATCATCGGGGCATGAGCTCCTTCCAGGCCCTGACCACCGCCATCGCCGCCCAAGTGGGCACCGGCAACATCACCGGCTGCGCCACGGCTTTGGCTTCCGGCGGGCCGGGGGCGATTTTCTGGATGTGGGTCAGCGCCTTTTTCGGCATGGCCACCATTTACGCGGAGGCGGTGCTGGCCCAGAAATTCCGGAAGGTGAAGGACGGCCAGATTACCGGCGGGCCCATCTACTACATCCGGGCGGCATTCCGGGGGAAATTCGGCAAAATCTTGGCGGGGTTCTTTTCTGCTGCCCTGATTCTGGCGCTGGGATTTATGGGAAATATGGTGCAGTCCAATTCCATCGGCGCGGCGTTTCACAACGCTTTCGGCATCCCGCCGCTGGCGGTGGGCGTATTCGTGGCGGCAGTGGCCGGATTTATTTTTCTGGGCGGCGTCAAGCGGCTGGCCTCGGTCACGGAAAAGCTGGTGCCTGTTATGGCGGCCTTTTACATTGTGGGCTGTTTGGTGATTCTGGTCCTCAACCATGACATGGTGCTCCCCGCTTTCCGGCAGATCTTCGTGCTGGCCTTTGAACCCCAGGCCATCGCGGGCGGCGTGGCCGGCGTTACGGTCAAGGAGGCCATGCGCTACGGCGTGGCCAGAGGGCTTTTCTCCAACGAGGCCGGAATGGGCAGCACGCCCCACGCTCACGCCCTGGCCAAGGTGAAAAAGCCGCAGGAGCAGGGGGAGATCGCCATGATCGGCGTATTTATCGACACCTTTGTGGTGCTGACCCTGACCGCCCTGGTGATCCTCACCTCCGGGATGCTTTCTTCCGGCGAAACCGGCACTACCTTGGCCCAGATGGCCTTTAACGATGCGTTCGGCTCCTTCGGCAACGCTTTTGTGGCCATCTGCATGCTGTTCTTCGCCTTTTCCACCATCATCGGCTGGTACTTTTTCGGGGAGGTCAATGTCCGGGCCATGTTCGGTAAAAAGGCCATCCCGGTGTACAGCGCCATCGTCATTGTGTTCGTGCTGGTGGGTTCGGCGCTGAAGGTGGATTTGGTGTGGAACCTGTCCGACCTGTTCAACGGCCTCATGGTCATTCCCAACCTCATCGCCCTCCTGGCCCTGTCCGGGCTGGTGGTGCGGATCTCCAAGGGGATCAAAGGGAAAAAGGACGACGAACGGTTCCCGGACGACCCGGAAGTTCAGAAGCTCATGGCGGAAGAATCGGAAAAATAAAAACGCAGGGACATCCAAAGGGGGTGTCCCTGCTGCTTTTACTGGTTTTGCAGGGCCGCAATCAATGCGGGCGGGTCAATGAGGTTATAAAGGGTGTATTCCTTTCCGAATCCATCGGTGTAGGGGATGTCGGAAGAAGTTTCCATGGCCAGCGTGTAAAATTCCTCCGGGGTGATGTCCGGCTTGACCTGCCGGGCCAGGGCGTAAACGCCGGCCAGATAAGGCGTTGCCCAGCTTAAGCCGCCGTTTATATAGTTAACATAATCCTCTGTGCCGGTGGGGGAAGCGGTGGCCCGGAAGTCCATGGGAACCATCAGCGCTCTTTTATAAATAGTTCCTCCAAAGCGGTAATCATTTGCGAAAAACATCCCCGGCCGGTAGGCGGAACGGTCGTCCGGGTTGGAAAGGGGCTCACGGGAGGTACCTGTAAAATCCATGGAATAATTATAGCGGATGGAAACGGTGACAACAAAAACGCCTTCCTCTTTTGCACGGTCAATTAAGGCTTCCAGTTCAGCGGCGCCGGGAGAATCCGGCATCCAGCCGCGAGAAATGGAAATGACGTCCAGCTTGTCCTCTTCGGGAAGAAGCTTGTTCAAGTCCAGCAGGTAGGTCAATCCTTCAATATAGGGGGCCAAGGTTTCGCCGGATTTTTCATGGTCATAAGAAACATAGTAAAGATTGGCTTCGGGGGCCACGCCCACGGTGCTGCCCAGGGCGATGGAAGCAACGGCGGGGCCGTGCATAGACATTCCGCCGGGAGCATTAAAATCTTTGTACATTTTCAGACGGTCTTTGTACTCCGTATGGCCGGTGAGAAGCGCCTGGTCCACGATGCCGATATTGATTCCCTTGCCGGTGATGCCCTGTTCGTGGAGGGAACGGACGCCCAGGCCGGGGTTGCGGTTCTGGTCTATAATCTGCTGGGGGTCGAAGTCCTGGGGGAGGCTGTCCGGCCAGATGGTTTTGCTGTCAAACTGGGTGTAAAGCAGCTTGTCCAGGCTGTTTGAAAAATCTTCGCCGGAAAGGTCGCAGCTGCGGGCGTCGGGAAATTCCGCGGAAAGGTCAAATTCAATCATATCAGAAAAATCCGCGACTGGTGCTCCTTCGTCCATGGCCGGCTGGCCGCCGGGGAGGAGCTCCTCCTCCGTAAAGGTGTAGGACAGGGGGATATTTTCTTCCGGCGCGCTGGACTCGGCGGCAGAAGCGGCGCTGCTCTCTTCTATGGATTCTTCCGGCAGGGAGGATTCCAGGGCGCCGGATTCCGCCGGTGCGGAGGGTTCCGGGTTTCCGCCGCAGGCCGACAGGGTGAGCAGGCAGGCGCACAGCAGAAGGGGCAGGCATTTTTTTGAAAAAGACATTGGATACGCTCCTTTTTGTATGAAATTCATACAATTTTCTTTTACTATAATCCTGCGGAAGGGAAAAGTCAAGGCTTTTTCCCAAAGATTTTGTCGATTGCCTTGCGAAGGCCGGGAAATTGTGCTACACTATTTTTATAAGAATATCAGAGGAACGGAGGAATCCCAGAAACCCCGGGTAAGCGGGTTTTGGGAGACATTTGCCATGCCATTTTTTACGAAAACCCCCGGCGGCATCACCCATCTGGTGGTGGGGCTGGGAAACCCGGATAAAAAATACCTGCGGACCCGGCACAACGCTGGATTCATCGCCGTGGACGAAATTGCGGCCTCTTTGGGGGCCTCCATTGACAAGAAAAAATTCGACGCTTTGGTGGCGGACGTGACCCTTGTGGGGGCGCGGGTGCTTTTGATGAAGCCCCAGACCTACATGAACCTTTCCGGCGTGGCGGTGGAAAAGGCCGCGTCCTTCTATAAAATCCCCCCGGAAAACGTGATTGTCCTCTTTGACGACATCTCCCTGGACGTGGGGCGGGTGCGCATCCGCCGCAAGGGCAGCCACGGGGGGCACAACGGCATCCGCAGCATTGTGGACTATTTGCAGTCGGAGAATTTCCCCCGGGTGAAAATCGGGGTGGGAGAGCGCCCCAACCCCAACTACGACCTGGCCGACTGGGTGCTGTCCGTCTTTACCGAGGAGGAGATGAAGGGAATCCGGGAGGTTTCCTCCCACTGCCGGGAGATCGCGGAGCTGATTCTCCAGGGGAAAATCGACCAGGCCATGAACCGCTACAATTCGTAAGGGGGTTGTTTCTTTGAAGATGTACGCCACGGTGGCAAGGAGGCTCACCCAGTTCGCCCAGCTGATGGAGGACCTGAAAACCGGCCGCACCCCGGCGCTGTGCGTGGGGCTTTCGGCCATCCACAAGGCCCATTTCATTGCGGCTGCGGCGGAGGAGCTGGGGAAGCCCATTCTGGTGGTGACCCAGGACGAAACGGCGGCTGCCCGGCTTGTATCGGACGTCAACGCCATGCTGGAGGAAGAAGCCGCCGTGCTGTTCCCTTACCGGGAGTTCGCCTACCGGCAGATGGAAGGGGTTTCCACCGAATATGAACAGGCCCGGCTGGGGGTGCTGTCCCGGCTGGCGGCAGGGGAGGCGAAGGTGGTCGCCGCCTCCATCCAGGGGGTGATGAGCCGCACCATCCCCAAAAAGGTGCTGCTGGAAAACACCTTTGCCGTGGGGCCGGAACAGTCCGTGCCCATGGAGGAGCTGGTCGCCCGGCTGCTGAAATCCGGCTATGTCCGCCGCCCCCAGGTGGACGGGCTAAGCCAGTTTTCGGTCCGGGGCGGCATTTTGGACGTGTTCCCGCCCAAGGAGGCGAACCCGGTGCGCATCGAGTACTGGGGCGACGACATCGACACCATGTCCTATTTCGAGCTGGATTCCCAGCGGCGCACCGACCCGGTGGACCGTCTGGAGATTGCGCCCGCCAACGAGGTGGTGTTCGGGGAGGGGGAGCTTTCCCGGAAGCTCGCCGCCTTCTGTGAAAAGCTGGGCAGCAAAAAGGTGTTTGCCGCGGCGCGGGAGGTCCTCCAAAAAGACCTGGACCGGCTTTCCTCCGGCGTGGAGCTGGACTCCCAGGACAAGTATTTCCCCTTGGCTTACGATACCTTCGACACGGTGGCGGACTATTTTGAGGACGCGCCGGTGTTTTTAAGCGAGCGTTCCGAGATGCGGGAGAGCGCACGGGGGCTTTTCTGGCAGTACAGCGAGGACCTCAAGGCGCTGTTCGACGAAGGGCAGCTCTGCAAGGGGCTGGACAGCTACCTCTTAAGCCCCGAGCAGGCGGAGGCCCGGCTCATGAAGCACCGGACGGTGATGCTGGATACCTTTGCCCGGGCGGGCTCCGGGGAGGGGCTCAAGGACCTGGTGAACATCAGCCCTTTGCAGAGTTCCGGCTGGAACGGGGACCTAAAGCTCCTCCAGAGCGACCTTCTGCCCCTTCTGGAGGAGGGGTACTGCTGCGCCGTGCTGGCGGGGACGGCCAAGGCGGCCGCCAATCTGGCTGCCGACCTTTCCAAGATGGGGCTGCCGGCTTCTTACGTCAAGGATTTGAAAACCATCCAGTACCGGAAGGTGCTGGTGCTGGCGGGGACGCTTTCGGCAGGGTTTGAATACCCGCAGATCAAATTCTCCCTCACCACCACCGGAAAGGCGGTGTCGGCGCCGGCCTCCCGGCCCAAAAAGCGGAAAGGGGAGGAGATTAAGTCCCTTTCCGACTTAACCGTTGGGGATTATGTGGTGCATGTGTCCCACGGCATCGGGATTTTTGACGGCATCCACAAGCTGGACCTCCACGGCATTGTCAAAGACTACATTAAAATCAAATACGCCGGGGCGGATACCCTGTATGTGCCGGTTACCCAGCTGGATTTGGTCAGCAAATATATCGGCCCCCGGGAAGATTCCAAGGTGAAGCTCAACCGCCTCAACTCCGGCGAGTGGCAAAAGACCCGCAGCCGGGTGAAGAAGGCTGTGGACGAGATGGCCGACGAGCTCATTGCCCTGTACGCCCAGCGGATGAAGGTGAAAGGGTACGCCTTTTCGCCGGACACCGATTACCAGCGGGATTTCGAGGCCCATTTCGATTATCAGGAAACCGACGACCAGCTGCGGTGCATCGCCGAAATCAAGGACGACATGGAAAAACCGGTCCCCATGGAGCGGCTGCTCTGCGGGGACGTGGGCTTCGGCAAAACCGAGGTGGCGCTGCGGGCGGCCTTTAAGTGCGTCATGGACGGCAAGCAGTGCGCCATCCTCTGCCCCACCACCATCCTGGCCTGGCAGCATTACCAGACGCTGATCCACCGCATGGGCAATTTCCCTGTGGACATCGAGCTGCTGTCCCGGTTCCGCTCCCCCAAGGAGCAGAAAGCCATCGTCAAGAAGCTGGAGACGGGCCGGGTGGACATCGTGGTGGGGACCCACCGTCTGGTTTCCAAGGATGTAAAGTTCAAGGACCTGGGCCTGGCCATCATCGACGAGGAACAGCGGTTCGGGGTGGCCCACAAGGAACGGTTCAAGCAGATGCTGGCCGGGGTGGATATGCTGACCCTTTCGGCGACCCCCATCCCCCGAACCTTGAATATGGTCATGAGCGGCATCCGGGACATGAGCGTCATCGAGGAGCCGCCCCAGAACCGGCACCCCATCCAGACCTATGTGCTGGAATACGACGAGGGGGTCATTATGGAGGCTCTGCGCCGGGAGCTGCACCGCAGCGGCCAGGCCTATTATATCTACAATAATATTGAAAACATCCACAGCCGGGCGGCCCAGATCAAGGCGGCAATCCCGGAAGCCCGGGTGGGGGTGGCCCACGGGCGGATGGCGGAAGAAGAACTCTCCAAAATCTGGAAGCAGATGATCGACCAGGAACTGGACATTCTGGTCTGCACCACCCTCATCGAAACGGGGGTGGATGTTCCCAACTGCAACACGCTGGTGATTGAAAACGCCGACCGGCTGGGGCTTTCCCAGCTTTATCAGCTCCGGGGCCGGGTGGGGCGGTCCAGCCGCCGGGCCTTCGCCTATTTTACCTTCCAGAGAGGAAAGGTGCTGTCTGAGGTGGCGACCAAGCGGCTGAATGCCATCCGGGAATTCACGAAATTCGGCTCCGGGTTCCGGATCGCCCTGCGGGATTTGGAGATCCGGGGGGCCGGGAACATCTTAGGCACCCGCCAGCACGGGCACATGGAGGCGGTGGGGTACGACATGTACCTGCGGCTTCTTTCCCAGGCGGTGGCCGAAAAGCAGGGGAAAGCCCCGGAAACCCAGGCGTCCGCCGAATGCCTGGTGGATATCCAGCTGGAGGCCCACATTCCCGAAACCTATATCGACAACCTGGCCCAGCGGATCGATGTGTACCGGAAGATCGCTTCCATTAAAGATGAAGAGGACAGCATGGACCTGATTGATGAGCTCATCGACCGGTTCGGCGAGCCGCCCCAGGCGGTGAAGGGCCTCGTCGATGTGGCGCTGCTGCGGAACACGGCGGCCCGGTTCGGGTTCAAGGAGATTACCCAGAAGGCGGATGCCTTGCAGATGGTTCCGGAAAAGCTGGATATCAATCTGGCGGGGGCGCTGTCCGCCCGGATGAAGGGGCGGGTGACGGTCAACGCGGGCACGCAGCCCTTTGTTTCGGTGAAGCTCAAAGGCCAAAGCTCCTTGGACACCCTACGGGAGGTCATGGGGCAGTTTCAGGCCATTGAAAAGGACTGGAAGCAGGCCGCCGGGAAATGAGCCATCCGGAACGGGAACAGAACCGGTTAATGGGGTACGATTATAGTCAAAACGGGGCGTATTTCATCACGGTATGCGTTCAGGATCGGGCGGAAATATTGTGGAAATCCGTATCCAGGGTGATAAAGCAATGGAAAGGGGCCATTACAAAGCAGGCAGGAACGTCTATTTGGCAGAAATCATTTCACGACCACATTATCCGCAATGAACGGGAATATGAGAAAATCTGGAATTACATTGACGGGAACCCGTTGTGCTGGGAGAAAGATTGTTTTTATCCGGGCAATGGGAAAATGCCTGTGACGAATATAGAGAATGCTGGGAAATAAGACCTTCAAAAGGAGCAGAAGCGTTTTTATGGCGGCGCAGCCAGTCGCGCCGCTCCAGCGGTCGGTGTGGGATTGAAACGCCGCGTCGAATGAACAGCGGAGTTACCGCGCCGGCAAAAAATGTGCAAAAGGAGCAGAAGCGTTTCCATGGCGGCGCAGCCAGTCGCGCCGCTCCGGCGGTCGGTGTGGGATTGAAACGCCGCGTCGAATGAACAGCGGGGTTACCCCGCCGGCAATAAAAAAGGAGTTGTGAGTTATGCAGAATTTTACCTTCCACACGCCCACCAAGGTGTTTTTCGGGAAAGGCACCGAAAAGCAGGTGGGGGAGATCATCAAATCCTACGGCTTTTCCAAGGTGTTGTTCCACTACGGTTCCGGCAGTATCAAAAAATCCGGGCTTTACGATGTGGTCGTTGCTTCTTTAAAGGAGAACGGCATTGATTATGTGGAGCTGGGCGGCGTTGAGGCAAACCCCAAGCTCAGCCTTGCGAGAAAAGCCGCGGAACTGGCCAAATCCGAAAAGGTGGACATGATTCTGGCCGTGGGCGGCGGCAGCGTGCTGGATTCCGCCAAGGCGGCCGCCGCTGGCGCTTACTACGGCTGCGACCCCTGGGAATTTTCCTCCAAAAAGCGGGTCCCGGAAAAGGCTCTGCCTGTGGGGACGATCCTCACCCTGGCGGCCTCCGGCAGCGAGATGAGCGATTCCTGCGTTATCACCAACGAGGATGGGTGGCTGAAGCGGGGCTTCAACGCCCCCAGCAACCGGCCCCTCTTTTCCATCATGAATCCGGAGCTGACCTTTACTGTCAGCAAATATCAGACTGGGTGCGGCATTGTGGACATTATGATGCACACTCTGGAACGGTATTTTTCCTTAAACGAGGACAATCCCCTTACCGACGCCATGTCCGAGGGCCTTTTGAAAACCGTCGTGGAGGCGGGGCGGCGGGCCATTGAAAACCCGGAGGATTACGAGGCCCGGGCCACCCTCATGTGGGCGGGGAGTCTTTCCCACAACGGCCTTACCGGCTGCGGCAAGCAGTTCATGATGCGATGCCACCAGCTGGAGCACGAGCTGTCCGGCGCTTACGACCGGGTGGCCCATGGGGCCGGTTTGGCGGTAATTTTCCCGGCCTGGGCCAAATATATCTGCACCCACAATATTTCCCGGTTCGCCCAGTATGCCGTCAATGTCTGGGGCATCCCCATGAACTTTGAGCACCCGGAGCGCACCGCTTTGGCGGGCATTGAGGCCACGGAACAGTATTTCCGCTCCATTGGGATGCCGGTGCGGCTTTCGGAATTAGGCATCGACGATTCCCGGTTCGAGGAAATGGCGGAGAAGTGCACCTTCTTCGGCAAGCGGACGCTGCCGGATTACATTGAAATCGGCAAGAAGGAGATGCTGGACATTTACCGGCTGTGTTTGTAAAATCAGGCAATATGCGAGATTCCGTAAAAGGAGGCGATTCCATGCATCTGTTTTGCAACGGCGGCGGGGCCGGAGCGCAGACAGCGGAGGCGCTGGCGGCATTCAACGGGTTGATTGACCATGCCAAGCCCATTCTATATATCCCTCTGGCAATGGAGCCGGACCGGTATCCGGGGTGCCTTGCATGGGCGCGGGAGGAACTTTCTCGGGTGCAGGCGGCAGGCATTGAAATGGCGCGTTCCGGGGAGGAACTGGCCTCTATGGAGTTTGGGCGGTATACCGCCCTCTTTATCGGCGGGGGAAACACCTTCCGTTTGCTGCGGACGCTGAAGGAAAGCGGCGCTTTCGAGAAAATTCAGGAATATCTGGACAGGGGCGGCGTGGTATTCGGCGGAAGCGCCGGCGCGATTATCTTTGGGGCGGACATCCGCTCCTGTGCGGCGGACGACCGGAACGAAACCGGTTTTGCGGACACCGGCGGGTTTGACCGGATAGGCGGGCTGGACCTGTTTTGCCACTACGGGAACCGTTCTCCGGAAAAGGACCGGGCCAGCCGGGAATATCTGCTTGCCTATTCCAAAGGGAAACGGGTGCTGGCTCTGCCGGAGGAGGACACCCTCTGGCTTCATGACGGAAAAGCGGAACTCATAGGAGGCACGCCCTGTTCTCTTTTTGCGGATGGCCGGGAAACTATATTCCATCCGACAGCTGGGCCCTGCGGCCAATTCCCTGCGGAGGAGATGTAGAAGAGACAGGCCCTCTGTCAGGCCTTTTGGCCGGAGAATGTCTTTTTTACACGAAGGAGATCGTTTATGAAACTCTACATCACCGGCTCGGTGGGAAGCGGGAAAAGCACATTGGCTCGGAAAATCGGGGAAATGGGGCTGCCCTGCTTTGAGCTGGATGCCGCGGCTTACGAGCCGGACCCGGACAATCCGGGGGACAACCGGAAACGCCCGGAAACCGTGCGGGACGCCATCTTTGCGGAAATTCTGGCCCGGGAAAGCTGGGTCATGGAGGACGCGGGGCGGACCTGCTTTGTGAAAGGCATGGAGGAAGCGGACCGGGTCGTTCTGCTGGAACCGGCGGCGGTTGTCCGGGATTTCCGGATTCTCCGCCGGTGGCTGCGGCAGAGGGCCGGGAAGGAAGCGTGCGGGTACCGGCCGGATTTCTGGATGCTCCGGTCCATGTTCCGCTGGCGGAGGAATTATGACAGCGGGAAGGACGATTTAAAAAAGCGGCTGGAACCCTTTGCCGGGAAACTGGTTGTTCTCCGCAGGGAAAAAGAGGTACAGGCATTTTTAGGGAAATTGAGGGAAGAAGTTTATGGCGGATTATCGGGAGTTCCTGCGGATTCTGGCCAATCAGGAGCCGGGGCGGGCCGTCGGGTTTGAATACGCCTGGGAGCGGGGCTTGGCGGAGCGGCTTTTGTGGCGGAAGGGCGGCCATTTATGGGCCGGCGAAAAGACAAGGGTCCGCTCTCTGGCGGAAACGGCCCTGCGGTGCCGGATGGACTGTGTGGCGCTGGAGCTTTCGGAGGAGGACGGCGTTTTCCCGGGCCTTGAGGGCCTCTCTGAGGCCCTGCCGGAGGGGATGAAAGCGGCGGCCGGGATGCGGGCCGGGTTCTTTGAAACAGGCGGCGAGCTTGGGGCTTTCCGGCGGGGTTATGAGAAGCTGGCGGGCGACCCGGCGGTCTGCGCTGTGATTATCCGGGACCGGGGGGAGGCTGTCCCGGGGAAGGCGGCCTTCCGGGAAATCAGCCGGGAGCTGACGGCGGCGGTTCACAGCCTGGGGAAGCCCTGCATCTGGGCGGACTGCGGGCAGGAGCCGGTTCCGCTGGACTGGGCAGTTCCGTGCGGCTTTGACGCGGTGCATCTCACCGGTGCATACCCGGCGGACACAGCGGAGATTTGGCGGGAGTATCACGAGGAATTCGCCCTTTTGGGGGACACCCGCCTTTCCTGGCTGAAAAACCAGGAGCCCTCCCGGATCATCGCGTACTGCGAAGCCTTGCAGGCTCTGACGGGAAACAAGGGCTTCGCCTTCGGCATGGGGAATCCCCAGGGGGAGCCGGTTCCGTATTTGGCGTATATTTCCACCCTCAGCGCGCTGGTGAGGGGGCAGTAAAATACCCCGTCCGCATAAAAGCGGGCGGGGTTGCTTTTATAGGCAAAAGGCTGAATTTGGGGTATACTCTTATTTTTGGGCTATATATTCCGCAAGGGACAGCGCGATTTCAAAATGGCCGGCATCATGCTGCGTCCCTTGGTACTGCCCGTCCCCGTTCCGAAATAGATGCTTTGGCGCGTCCAGCAGGTCGCCGCAGGTGAGGAACATGTACAGATTGAGCTCCCGGAAATCGCACAGGGTCTGTAAGGCAGAACACTCCATTTCTACTGAAATACAGCCTTCCGCCTTCCGCTTCTCAAAATTGCGGACGGTTTCCCGGTAAAAGGCGTCTGTCGTCCAGGTTTTCCCTTTGACAAAGGGGATGCCGCTCTGCTCCATAAATTCCGCTACAGCATCCGCGTTTTTTACTGTAATGTAGTCGGAAGGAGGCGCGTAATGATAAGAAGTCCCTTCATCCCGGTAGGCTGCGGTGGGAATCATGACCTTTCCATGTGCAATTTCTCGATTCAGACATCCGCTTCCGCCAAAAACAATGTAGTTCTTGGTTTGGATTTCCTGGGCGGCATCTTCGATGGTTCCCACGCAGGCCGGAGCGCCCAGATAAGTTTTCAAAAAGGCGAAAGTTTTCCCATGATGGCGGAACTGGTAAATGGGCAGGTTCCCCGTCACTGCAACAGACTGCCCAATCTGCTGCAGGCTGTAATGCTCCTGCACATATTTTTCAATAATATGGGAAAAAGTTACAATGCAGGCGTCCACAACCGGTGCGTTTTCTTTCCGATGCGGAATGATCTTTGCTTCGGATTGGTTATCAAAGCTGTCTGTAATCATTTCTGTACTCCTCCTGTTATCCATTCATCAAATCCTGCATATCGGCGGGGAGGGGGGATTCCACGGCAATGGGGTCCCCGGTAAAGGGGTGAGGGAAGGCCATTTTGGCGCAGTGGAGGGCGTGGCGGGGGATCAGGTCGTCGCGGCCGCCGTAAAGGGTGTCCCCGGCCAGGGGATGGCCCAGGGCGGCGAAATGCACCCGGATTTGATGGGTGCGGCCCGTTTCCAGGCGGACCCGCACCATGGTGTGGGCGCTTGTCCGGCCGATGACCGTATAATGGGTCACGGCATGCTGGCCGTCCGGGTCGGGCTTCCGCAGGATGATGGAGCCTTCCACCCGGCCGATGGGGATGGTGATGGTGCCGGAGTCCTCGGGCAGTACCCCTTCGGCGATGGCGATGTACTCCTTTTCCACTGTCCCGATGAGCAGGCCCGCGCTCAAGGTGCTTTTGGCGGACATACAGAGGCCGGTGGTGTTTTTGTCCAGGCGGCTGACGGGCCGGAAGGTCAGGGTATTCTCATACAAATAGGCAAAATAATTTCCCAGGGAATCGTCCACCCCGTCGGCGGCGGGGTGGACGGACATGTTCCAGGGCTTGTCGAAAATCACCAGGTCGTCGTCCTCGTAGACGATGGGCACTTTTAACGACCCGTTGGGCACCAGGTCGCAGCCCTCTTCTATCAAGGCGATTTCCACCACGTCCCCGGTGTAGACCGGGTCCACCATGCGGCGGTGGGCGCCGTTGACAGCCATGCCGCCCCTTTTCAGCTCGATAATCAGGCGGCGGGAATAGTGATGGGCGTACTTTAAGAAATCCTGCAATTTGGCCCCGTTAAACCGGGGCGGCACGACATACTCGAATTTTCTCACTTTTGCAGCACCCGGGTAATTTCTCCCATATAAATGAGGTGGTAGTCATTTTCCGGATAATTTTTCTGGATAGAGGGGTCCAAGAACCCTTCGGGGCGGATCTTGTCCAGATAGATCTTTTTGCATTCCAGCACCAGCCGGGCTTCCTCAAAATAGGTCGTGCCGTTTTCGTGGACAGGCGTAAGGCCGGCAGCCTTGATTTTGTCCATGTCCCGGCCGGACTTGCTGCCGCAGAGTTTTAAGGCCTCCCGGGAGGATTCTTCATAAAAGGAAAGGGTGAAGTTGTCGAAGCGGTCCAAAAATTCTTTGGTGTAGCGCTGGGGGCGGATAAAGACGGTGACGATGTTTTTATTCCACATAATGCCCATATTGCCCCAGCTGACTGTCATGGTATTGCAGCCGGTTTCGTCGCCGGCGGTGACCAGGGCCCAGTCTTTGCCGATCATCTGGAAGGGATTGCAGGAAAGTTCCAGCGGGTTGACTTCATGAAACATAAAAAGACCTCCTCAAATTGTATCTTGCAGTTTCTATTATAACATAAATTGCGCCGCTGCGGAGAAAAACATTGTATTCGGACAGAAAAACTGCTATACTGGGTGCGGGAGATGATAAAATGTCATACCGGTTTTCTTTGGATGATAATATATTTTTATTTGCGGATCTGAGCGAACAGACCTATGCGTCCTTATTTGACCAGCCCTATTTAAAGTTTTTGCGGGAACTCCATTCGGAATATGGGGCAAAAATCCAATTGAACTGTTACTTTGAAACGGAAGGCTTCTGTCTGCGGGATATGAGCGGGAAATACCGGGAGGAGTGGGAAGAGAACGCGGATTGGCTGCGGCTGTCTTTCCATGCGCGGAAAGACGACCCGCCGAATCCTTATGCGGAGGCGGACTACCAGGAGCTATATCAAGACTGCAATATGGTTCAGGAGGAGATCCGGCGGTTCGCCGGCGAGAAAACGCTGGACCTTTATACAACGCTGCATTACTGTCAGGCTGCGCCGGAGGGGGTGCGGGCGCTGCGGGACTGCGGAATCAAGGGGCTGGTGGGCTTGTTCGGCACTGCTGAAAAGCCGCAGTCGTCGTACTCCCTTCCGG
This sequence comes from Candidatus Merdivicinus intestinavium, assembly GCA_018713245.1. Taxonomy (GTDB): domain Bacteria; phylum Bacillota; class Clostridia; order Oscillospirales; family Ruminococcaceae; genus Merdivicinus; species Merdivicinus intestinavium. The sequence goes on along the minus strand of DVFM01000043.1, from coordinate 603 downwards.
AAGATGTCTGCCGGAAAATCCGTGAGACCGGGCGTTATTATGATCCCGTCCAGCAGATGTGGTTCCTCAACAACGACTATGTCCTCAATAATTTTGGCCGCAGCGAATTGCTGAATGCGTTGGAAAAGCAAAAAGACCAGGAATTTTTTGAAGTCATGATCCATGAACAGTATTTCTATCATTTTACGGGGCTTTATCAGGCGGATTTCTGCGAAAAAGTCCGGGATATGATTTCCTGGCTGGTGAAAAAAGGGCATCAAGCGGTGTTTTTAGATGATTTGCTCGAATAACAGACAAAAAGCGAAGGAATTCACCCCATAAAATATACAGAAAACAGAAACAGTCTGCGAACGCTTGACAAGAAAAGGAAGATGTGGTAACATAAGGAAGCTGTCCCGTGAGGGGGCATGAAAGTTGGAAGATCGCAGAGCGTTCCGAAAAAACTTCTGAAAAGGGGTTGACAAAAGGGACGGGATGTGATATGATAGACAGGCTGTCCCGAAAGGGAACGGAGCTTGAAAAGATATCAAAGGCTCGGGTTTGGAAAGGGCTTCGAAAAAAGCTCAAAAAACTTTGAAAAAAGTTCTTGACAAACGAAACGAG